>JAZKGM010000036.1:2245-11410 GCA_040385895.1 Bacteroidota bacterium | reverse complement strand
CCTACGAAGCAAAATTTAAAACAGAAAAACAGGAACTCCCTTTCCAGGCTGTTATTAAAAAAAATACCACCACATTTAAGGTATTCCAGTCGCCTTATTTCGAAGGCTACCTTGATGAAAAGAAATAACCGTACAGTTTAATACCTTGTAAAATGAACGGCTGCCTTTCTGGGTGGCCGTTTTTGTTTAGTCATAATTTTGATGCATGTGATTTTTTAGTAGCTTAAATATTATTTAATTCTTAATATTACGTTAAGAAAAACTTTAAGCTTACGATTACATCTAATACTTCATCTATGATTAAACTTTACAAACACCATTTAAAATGCATCCTGGTTTTGTTGCTTGCAATAGGCGCTATACCGTCCTATGCCGTTCAACTTAGCGGAACGTACACCATTAACCCCTCTTTACCGGCCAGTGCAAGCAATTTTCAAAACTTTGCTTCGGCTATTACTTACCTAACGGTTGCTACCGCCCGAGCAGACGGGGGGCCTGCAAATGCTTCACCTTTTGGAGTGAGTGGGGCAGTGAGGTTTGATGTGGCTGCAGCAACTTACACGGTTACAGCGGCCATTATTGTTCCCGCCATTACAGGCAGCAGCGCAACCAATACCATCACGTTTGACGGTGGTGCAGGTAATGCCGCAACCCGTATTATCACAGGAAGCCTGGCCACGCAAGCAATCATACGCATGAATTTATGTTCGTATGTTTCTTTCCGCAACCTCACCATTGCAAACACAAACAATGGTGCCCGTTCGGGTATCGCCATCGTGGGTAATTCAACCACAACAACGGCAGGTTCAGGATGTGCGGTAAAAAACTGCATCATTAATTTACCCAACAGCCCCACAAGTGCCGGCTGGGCCATTAATGTTACCGGAACAACCAACGGACATGGTGGCACTACTGCCAGCCGCGTGCAGGATGTTGAGATCGACAGCAATACGGTTAACGGAGGAAACTACGGGATAGCCATGTATGGGGCGGGCAGCACAATATATAATGGCAATATCAAGGTCCGCTATAACACCATCAACACCATTAATACATACGGCATAGATCTTCAATACATATACCGGGGAGTTGAAGTGCTTAATAATAAAATAAACATGTATGCATTAAGCACCGCTACACAAACGGGTGTTTATATAGGCAGGTGCGAAAATACGCTCACCACAGCCGGAGCATCGCATATTATTGCAGGCAATGCTGTTAAAAATGCAGCAAATTACGGGTTTCATATCCTTTCATCTACAAGCACCACCACATACCCTACCAGGGTATATAATAATATGGTGAGCGGGGGCTTCAGGAATTCAAGCACAACGTATGGCTTCTTTATAACAAGCAGTGCAACATATGTGTATCACCTGCAATTCTATCATAATTCGGTGCTGATGGATTTTCCGTCCTCAACGGTGAGGGGGCTCAACTATGTAAATGGTTCTGCAGGAACGGCAATCGTAAAAAACAATGTATTTACCTGTATAGGAGCAGGAGGGGTTGCTGTACCGGCTTATTTAACCAATAACTATGCAGGCCTTACCGTAAATAACAACAATTATTACAACAGCGATGGAACAACACTGCTTTACAGGGCGGGTCTTTTTACGGCCGGTACTTATAAAACAAATACAACCGGAGGAGATTCGTCCATTAATGTAAAACCGCTGTTTAAACCAACAGATCTGCACCTGGGATCAGGATGTGCATTTAAGGGAACCAATTTGCTGGCGCTTGTTCCTTTGGATATTGATGGCCATGCACGGAGTGCCACGCCTGATATGGGCTGTGATGAGTTTATGCGGCAGACCAACGACCTTATGGTAGAAAAGATCGTGAACCCGGTTGCCCCGATAACCTTAGGACCGAACAACGTTTCTGTGCTGGTTAGAAATACAGGTGCATCTGTTGTGAATAATTATTATATCAGCTACACACACAATGGAGCGTTTCCGGTTAGCCAGTTCGTTACAAATACACTTGCTTTATGCGACACGGTAACGGTAACTTTTGCTGCGCAGGCTAATCTTGTTGCATCGAATACGTTTAATATTTATACCAGCGATCCTAACTATGTATCAGATGACGATAGGAGCAACGACACCATTAAAGCAACTTTAACACAACCTTTAAACGGTAACTATACCATTGGTGGTACCACACCCGATTTTGCAAATTTCGCAGCGGCAACTTCCGCGCTTAAAGGAGGTGTGACAGGCCCGGTTACATTTACGGTGGCAGCCGGTACTTACAGCGGGCAGGTAATTGTAGAAGGGCCTATACCCGGAGCATCATCATCAAATACGATCACTTTTGAAGGGGTGGATTACACAACAAGGACGATAACGGCCAATGTAGCTTCGGGTGCAACGGTGCTGGTGAGAAATGTTGGTTATGTAACGTTTAATAATTTCACAATAAATAATACCAATACGGGTAACAGCGCAGGGGTTGCACTTGCAGGAACAACGCGCAGCTGCCGGATAAAAAATAATGTAATTAAATTGTCTGCAACAACCTCTACCAGTTATGGCGTAGTGGTTACGGGCAATTTAACAGGTTTTGGCATCAGCAGTAATGTCTCCGATTCGGTGGTGATCGATAGCAACCGCATTACTAACGGGTATTGTGGTATTTATGTTATGGGCAATTCAAGCTCACCTTCTTCTGTATCTAATTCGGGATTGAAAATAAGGAATAATTACCTGAACCAGGCTTATGCCGAAGGTATCCATGTTGAATATGTATACAATGCGATCGACCTGCTGTATAATAAAGTGATTATGGATAGTGTGAGCAGCAGCGGTTCTACCGGTATCTATATTTTTTATTGCCAGAACACGGGAGGAGTGGCTTCCCACCAGGTTATCGGGAACTATGTTAAATATGGAAGGTTCTCGGCCTTTTACCTGTATTATCTAAACGGAACCAATGCTTATCCCGACAAGATTTATAATAATGTTGCAGCCGGAGGTTTCGGCTATGATTACGAGATCAATGGTTTTTTATTGGCCAACAGTTCTTCGGGCGTTAGCGAGGTTTATCACAACACGATCAACATCGACAGCACTGACGGGCAATATGTGAGTCGCGAGCAGTTTGGCTTATACTGGGAAGGCTCGGCATCCAGTAAAATTAAAAATAACATTATCACGCACTCCAAAAATACGACAGCTCCAGGTGGAACTTTTTATCCTTATTACTCCCCTTATGGTGCTACGGCCAATGGCAATCTTAACCATAACCTGTATTACAATGGCAGCGGACAGGACCTGATGTTCATAAACGGAACAGCCTATTCACCGTTTAATTTCAAAACAAACAGTGCCGGGGGAGATTCTTCTGTAAATTTTGTTCCTCCTTTTGTTAACTTAAATGCGAAGGACCTGAGAATAACCAGCGGTTGCCTGACAGGGACGAATTTGTTGGCCAACGTGCCGCTTGACATTAATGGTAATGTGAGAAGCTTATCTGTGCTGGGGGCTTATTCACCATCTGTGCTTGCAAATAACCTGGCCATTCAGCAGCTTATCCAGCCTGTTGCGCCAGTTACGCTGGGTGCGCAGGATCTTATTGTCCGTATCCAGAATACAGGCAGCAATGCGGTAAGTTCTTTCAATACCTCATATACCCTCAATAATGGTACCCCGGTTACACAAAGCTTTAGCGGTGTGTTAAATGCCTGTGATACCACCTTGGTTACATTTACAGGAGGCAACCAGGTTACACTTGGTGCATCGAATAACATTAAAGTGTATGTAAGCGATCCGAACTTCACCACAGATGCAGACAGGACAAATGATACCATTGCAGTAAATTTCGTGCAGCCAATGAATGGTAATTACACCATTGGTGCAAGCGGTGCTAATTTCACAAGCTTTACCAGCGCGATCAATGCAATGTATGCAGCCGGTGTTAGCGGGCCGGTTACATTTACAGTGAATGCAGGAACATATACCGAACAGATCGCGATCGTACAGCCTATCACAGGTCTTTCGGCAACAAATACCGTTACATTTGACGGGGTAAACCCGGCCACCCGTATATTAACATACTCAAATACTTCTTTAAACCTCAAGCATACGGTTAAGATCGGGCAAAGTCATATTCGTTTCCGCAATCTTGGTTTGCAATCGGGAACTTCCGGTTACGGTTGGATCGTACACATTGGTGCGAGCGGTTTAAGCAATATTCATATTAAAAACTGCCGGTTCTCTTTTACAGACAGCTACATTCAACAATACCCTGGCGATTATTACAACTCTGCAGTTATTGCTTCCACTAATAATGACATTTACATGCCAACTTATACCAATACCATGAAACTGGATTCGGTTGAGATAGACTCGAATGTGTTCGACTATGGATATTACGGGGTGGTAATAGATAATTATTATGGTGTAACAACACCGGCACCGTGTAATGCCATCAGTGTGAGTAACAATGCATTTAACCAGATATATAGCTATGGCATTTACATGATGCACACGAAGAACTTTAAGGTATCGAACAATGTGGTGAATATGGATAAATCCGGCAGCGGATATGCCATATTTATTGAAAATGATTATGGCATGTCGGGTTCTCTGGAAGGCGGGGTAATTAATAACAACAGGATCAGGAATGCATACATTGGCATTTATTTTTACGGATCATTCAATACATTAGCCAAACCCACAATCATTGCGAATAACATCATCGGCAAGTTCGTGAATGGAGCTTACAACGGAATTTACGTGAGCGATTGTGAAAATACAAGGATTTATCATAATTCAGTGAACTATGATGTAACAGCTATATATAACTTTAACGGTCCGTTCCAGGCCTACAGCAGCGGACTGGATATAAGGAACAATCATTTCACCATGACCTCTTATTCTTTGGCATGTCCTGCCAATATTTATGTGGTTCCGGGGCTTACCTCAACCATTAATAACAACAATTATTATAAGCCGGGTGGAACACAGCTGGTATTGAACGGAGCAAATTACGATAAAACGAGTTTTGTTGGTGTACTTGGCTATAATGCAAATTCGATCAGCACGAACCCTAAATTTACCAATGATAGTTTACTGATGCCTGCCAACAGCTGTTTAAATGGTGATTCGGTGATCGGGTTCGATTATTCGGCAAACACCAGACCTTTGCGCCCGGATCTTGGCGCGCACGAGATGCCGGCTATTCCGAATGATGCCGGGGTAACAGCTTTGCTGCAGCCGGTGCAACCGGTTTTAGCCGGTTTCCAGGACCTGCGTGTGAAGATCACGAATTTCGGAAGCCTGCCCCTTACTTCAGCAGATGTGGCTTACCGGTATAATGCCACAACCCCTGTAGTGAAACAATGGTTCGGTAACCTGGCAACCTGCGATACCGCTTCGGTGTTGTTCAGCGGGTCTGAGCAGGTGAATATCACCAGCGGCACAACAGTGGCAATAAAAGCATATACGGCTAATCCTAATTTTGTAACAGATGCACTAAATGCAAATGATACTGTTGATGTGCTGTTGGGCACACCTTTAAACGGCATTTATACAATAGGAGGTTCCTCTCCTGATTTTGCTACTTTTACTGCCGCTACCGATGCACTGAAATACCGGGGCATAAATGGTGCGGTGCTGTTCAATGTAAGAAATGGCACCTATAACGAAGCCATTACCATTGAAGAGATCACCGGCTCATCAGCTACCAATACAGTAACATTTAAAGCAGAAAGCAATGTAAGAACCAATGTTACATTGAGCTATACAGGTAACTCGTCAAGAGCAAGCACGGTTACTTTATTTGCGAGCTATGTAAACTTCAGAACGATGAGCATTTCGGCACTTGATGCCACATACGGGCAATGCATCTCGTTTATCTCATCGGCATCTTATGATACCATAGAAAACTGTGTGCTGACCACAGCAGCGGTTTCTTCCACATCAACGGATAAGGCGATCATTTATGCCAATGCAGTAACGGGTGGCAACTATGTAATAAAAGACAATGTATTTAATAACGGGGCTTACAGCATTTACCTGTATGGTATAAGTGCCACAGCATTGTCGAATAGGAACGTGATCGAAAACAACGTGATGAACAGCGCTTATTACCGCACGATCTATACTTACTATACATCAAACCTTAAAGTAAGGCGTAACGTAATAACGGCATCATACACGTCTCATTATGGCATCACAACATTTTACAGTGACAGTGCCTTAGAGATCGTTTCCAACAAACTGACCATAGGCGGTGGGTACGCGATCTATCATTATTACTGTGACGGCCTTCCCGGTTTCAGGGGATTGATATCCAATAATGTTGTGGCTGTTGGCGGAACAAGCACAACCCGCGGGCTGCATTCTCAATACTGCAGCAATACGGATATTTATAATAACACCATTAATGTTACCAATACCTCGGCCACATTGGCCTATGCAGCGTATTTTTATTATAACTCTTCTTTATACACCAATAATGTAGTACGTAATAATGTATTCTCAAACGTTGGGGGAGGTCCGGCCCTGTATAATTATGCTCCCAATACGATAGGAAATACCTGGAATGACAACCTGTATTATGCAACCGGGTCCAACCTGGTCCAGGTAGGTACGCCAGCCAGTACATTTGCTACACTGCCATTATACACGGCAACATACACAGCGCTCGACATCAATTCGATCACGTATGCTCCTCCGTTCACTTCAAGCACGAACCTTGCCCCGAACCTTGCCGATGCTGCAGCCTGGGTAATAAATGGCAGAGGCGTACACAATGCGCTGGTACCAACAGATGTAAACGGTGTGGCCAGGCCTATGACCCTGCCACAGGGCGCTCCTGATTGGGGGGCATTTGAGTTTACGCCAACATCGATCCCGCCAAGTGCTGTGGCTTCGCCAGCTTCTGCCGTTGCAGGAACAACACAAACCTTCACATTACTGGGAGACACCATTGCACAGATCGAATGGGGAGCATCAGCAGCAGTACCTGCAAGTATCGTTGTTAAGCAATACTCAGGTGCAAGACCACAGAATATTACTACCAGCGAAGGGCATACATTCTTTTACACCGATATCAGTGCTTCAGCCGGAACATATGATTATGCCCTGCATTTATATTACAAAGACCATTGGTTAGGAAATGTAAGCACAGAAGCCGATCTGAGAATGGCCAAAAAAAGCGGGACAAATCCGTGGAGTCCGTTCACAGGTACGCAAAGCGATGTAGATGTGGCGAGAAACAGGTTAAATGCGTATTACCAGTCTTCATTTTCGCTGTTCTCGGGTACAGATAACATTAACCCGTTGCCTGTTGTATTAACCGGTTTTAACGCACAATTGGCAGGCAGCCATGTGAATGTTACCTGGAACACCGCTTCAGAGACCAACGTACGCAGCTTTATTGTTGAAGCATCAGTTGATGGAAAAACATTCAGGAAAGCAGGAGAGCTGAAAGCGAAAGGCAGCAGTGCCACCGGAAGTAAATACCTGTTTGTTCATGAGCATGCACAGGCTGAGATGAACAATGCGAACGTGGTGTACTACCGATTGGTTTCTGTCGACAGGGACGGTTCTTCAAAAGAGTCGAAGGTAGTTTCTGTTGTATTTGATCGTAAAGCCAAAGCACTTGATAATACGGTTGTTTATCCTAATCCATTCACCAGGGATGTTACCGTAAGTATTCCTTTGCCGGTTGATGGAAAAGCAGAGATCACCATTACCGACCTGCAGGGAAGAACCATATCAATGAACACGTATGAGGTGTTTGCCGGAGTAAATAACCTGGTTCTTAACAACATGCAACATGTTGAAACGGGGGTTTATTTTGTTAAGGTAATGCTGAGCGGTGAGTTGAAAGTGATAAAAGTAGTTAAGCAATAACGATATTGTAGTACAACTATGTTGATCTTGAAAAGTTGATATGTAATTGGTTGATTAGTGAATAGGCATAAAACCTTCGAATTTTAACGGCTGGTAAATATCTGATGATCAATTTAGCATTATTGATATCTACATTCAGCTACAACAGCACTCGAATAAATAATACCACAAATCTTAAAGTAACAAAGGCTGCCCATATCAATGGGCAGCCTTTGTTTTATATGGTAAAGCTGTTTTAAAAGCCTTTTGGTAGTTTTTCAACGTAAGTGTTATAAACTTACCACACCCGATGTGCTAAGTTTGCCAAACACTGCTTATGCAGTAACGCTGATCAAAGGATTTTCGTTGATCTTGTTCGGCAGCTTCACGATCATTTTAGTGCCCTTGGATAATTCGGATTCAACCGTGATGGTTCCGTTGTGGAGCTCTACTATTTTTTTGACCAGCGACAAACCAATGCCATGGCCTGCAATGCCACGTGTATCATTGGCCCGGTAAAACGGTTCAAAAATGTGATCTACTTCTTCCGGGGCAATGCCTGTGCCTTCATCCACTACCTTAATAATAACATTGCCGGGTTCAAAATCAACAAATACTTCGCAATGCATATCGGGACTGAACTTACAGGCATTTTCGATCAGGTTCTTAACCGCTGATTTAAGAAGTGCGGTGTTTCCCGCGATGTAGTTTTCCTGGTCGTTCTCCGGTAAGGATACGATCTGCAGGTCCACCCGGTAGCGGGGCTTGCTTCGGATGATCTCAGCCCTCGACTCCGCTACAACCTCGATGATGGGAACGGAAACAGGTTTACCGCCTGAGCTGTCGAGGTTCGCTTTGGCCAGTTCGCTCAGGCTGGTTACGAGCTGTATAAAGCTGTCGATGTCTTCGCCAATAGATTTGAGCGTGGTGATGTATTCCTCTTTGCTTCTTTCCTGCATCAGCATCACCTCGATCTGGGCTTTCACTGCAGTGATGGGGGTACGAAATTCGTGTGAAGCATTGGATACAAAATTCTTCTGCATTAAAAAGGAAGCTTCCAGGCGGTCGAGCATTTTATTGAATGTAGCACTCAGCTTACCTATTTCATCATGGTCGTTCACAATGGGTAAACGTTTATGCAGGTTACTGGCTGTGATCTGGTCGGCCTCTTCCACCACTTTTTGCATCGGTTTTAAAGCCTGGCTCGAAAAGTACCAGCCAAAAAATGCTGCAATAATAATGGCGGTCAAAAAGGAAATGATAATGACGTGGCCCAGGTAATCAAGCTTCTTTTTGCCAACGGCATCAACCGCTC
>JAZKGM010000036.1:945-2235 GCA_040385895.1 Bacteroidota bacterium | reverse complement strand
ATTGTTGTGTTTTAAGAGGAGGCCAACATAGTCGGTGTCGCTTACTTCGAACTGCACCAGCTTTTTGGTCCTGATCTCTTTAACAAGGTCGTAGTCGAGGTACTTTCTTGTGCTGTCGTGTGTTAAAAATTCGTTTTGGTTATCAATAATGGCAAGATGCTGGCCCAGCATGGGCCTTAATTGTGTGTTCCGCAATGCATATTGGGCAACGCTATCCTTGCCCGATGCATTGATGATGAGCTTTGAAAATGAAGTTATCCTGTCGGTTAAACGTTCGTAATAGTCCACTTTGCGGTAATGAGCATAGTTCTGATAAACCACCATGGAAAAACCGGCAAGCAGTGAAACAACGAGTAATAAGAACCTTAAAGTGAGTGAGCGTTTAATATCCATTAATGAAGCAATAGTTTAGGGAGAGAGGTTGGCTTAAACCTCGTCTGATTTAATAACATAACCCATACCAACCATCGTATGGATGAGTTTACGGTCAAATTCTTTGTCAATTTTTTTGCGCAAAAAATTCACGTACACATCGATCACATTCGTTCCGGTATCAAAATGAATGTCCCAAACTTTTTCGCTGATCTCGGCCCGCGAAACCACTTTGTTCTTGTTGCGTAATAAGAACTCGAGCAACGAAAATTCCTTGGCGGTAAGGTCAACGCTTTTTCCGGCACGTCTTACGCTTTTTTCATCCAGGTTCATTTCAAGGTCGGCCACCTTAAGCACTTTTGGCAATTGCATGGTGTCGGTATACCTTTTGCTCAATGCACGGACACGTGCAACAAGTTCTTTAAACTCAAACGGTTTAACCATATAATCATCGGCACCGCTGTCTAAGCCTATTACCTTATCATCGGTTGTGCCCAATGCGGTTAACATCAGGATGGGGGTTTTAATGCCCTCTTCCCTCAGTTTTTTGCAAAGTTCCAGCCCGTTCATATACGGGATCATCAGATCCAGGATCAGCACATCAAATTCGTTTTCGGTAGCCAGCTTATGCCCGAAAAAACCATCGTAAGCAACGGTTACATTATAGGATTGTTCTTCAAGTCCCTGCTTGATAAATGAGGCTACTTTCGGTTCGTCTTCTACTACAAGAATCTTCATAAGTGTTATTGGTTTTATTGATAACGAAGATGCGACACTCAAATTAAAGAAATGAGGCACTAAATATTAAAATCGAATTAAAACAAGTGTGGTCTTATCCCCCCGCTTTTTTGGCTTTATAGTTATTATCGGTAAGCCACTGCAAAATTTTATCACGGTGATCGCCTTGTATCAGGATCT
>JAZKGM010000036.1:0-935 GCA_040385895.1 Bacteroidota bacterium | reverse complement strand
GTTTTTTTAATTTTGAACCCAGCTCTTCCAGGTCGTTCTGTGCGCCTGTAAATCCGTTAACGCGCGAAACGAGCTTACCCCCGCCTTTCCGGTCTAAATAGATCTTGAGGTTTTGCCTTTGTGGCTGCAGGGTTTCAAAGTCTTCGTTATCGCTGTTGTATTCATAATCGGGGTTGGTGGAATAAACCATCCCGTTTTTGCTCTTGTTCTTATTGCTCATGGTACAATTATTTTAAGAGATGCAGGCATCATGCGGATATCTACATCCTGTGTGGTCATTACCGCTTCGCCATCAATATTGATCACTTCGTTAAGGTGTCGTTTTATCACGAGGTGTTTTCCTGCCAGCAGCTCAACCAAAGGCGATCTGTGAAGCGTTTTGGTGAACATGCGAACCCCCAGGGCTATGGCTTTAAAGAATGAAAAGGACCTGATGATGGCGATCTCGAACAAGCCATCGTTCACAATGGCAGAAGGAGCGATGTATACATTGTTGCCATATTGGGAGCCGTTAGCCGCACAAACGATGAATGCATCCCGTTCCAGCGTTTTTCCATCAACCACCAGGGTATATTTACGTGCTTTATAGCCTGCAAATTCCTTCAGGGTGATCTTTGCGTATTGAACAAAGCCCCTTCGCGGTGCATTGGCAAAAAGCCAGCTTACATGCGCGTCAAAACCAACGCCTGCCACATTAATAAAAAACTCATTGTTGGCCATTCCCGTATCGATGCGGGTTTGTTTAAACCCATTGATGATGCGCAGTGCATCGGCCATATTGTTATTGATATGAAGGTGCCTGGCCAGCCCGTTGCCCGAACCTTGCGGCACTATTCCGAAAACAGCAGCGCTGCCTGTTACATACCTGGCCGTATTGTTTATGGTGCCGTCACCCCCAACTGCAACGATCACATCAAAGCCGTCTGCTACGCATT
>JAZKGM010000035.1:0-13592 GCA_040385895.1 Bacteroidota bacterium | reverse complement strand
CCCAGTATTGGAAAAGGTGATAGGTGAGCGCCCAAAGCAGCACAAACTTGCTCAGGTTGAAAAAGTAGCCCATAAAAAACGCCAGGTTTATTTCGATCTGCTGGAAGATGGGATACGTGTAGCGGTCGAGCGGAATATTGATGGCCGTTAAGATGGACGACATCACAAATACGCCCACCAGGCCGCGGGGAATGATCTTATACAGCGGAAGGTTAAGCCAGCCTGTTCTGATAAGGAACAAGCGGTATGCATGCGTGATACCAATGCCAAGAAAAAAATTAACCACCACATTCAGCAGCAATGCTTCGCGGTATCCGTACAATAATAAATAACTGGTTAGCTCCATGCCTGTAAACATGAGCCATCCACCAACCTGGCAGATCCAGTAGAGTTTTTCTTTGGCAATCGTTTTCATCTCAGATCTTATGCATTGCGTTGCGGGGCTTTCACCACAATAATGGCCGGTCCGTATAAAGCGATGTCACTCCGGTAAATGCCTGTATCGATCTTAACAGGTTGTTTGTTTTCCGATTGTTTTCCCGCTTTGTCTTTGCTGCACGTGCCAGGCAAAATTCCTGCAAAGCCTAGTAAAATAATTAGTAATGTTTTCATTGGTTTGTGCTTGTTTGATCAAATCTACTAAAAACAACCGCTCTTGTTTTTAAAACTTGTTTAAAGGCAAATAAATCAGTTGAATGGAAAATGGGGGTCAATAGTCAATAGTGAGTGCGCATTGTTAACCAATGAGCATAATCAACATATCAACCCATCAGCCAACCCGCAACAACTAACATACCCATGTGGAGAATGAACAATGGAGGGAAAGCACAACCTATTGAATAAGCTATATTTTTGAATGATGTCGATAAGCAACACCCAACGCAGCCAGTTATACACCTTAATCACGGTCTTTTTTTTCTGGGGCTTTATAGCCGCCTCCAATGGTATTTTTATTCCTTTTTGCAAGCAACATTTCGGGCTTAACCAGTTCCAGTCGCAATTAATCGACCTTACATTTTACGGGGGGTATTTCTTTGGCTCTTTGTTTTTGCTTATTTATTCCCGCCTAACCGGTTTCGACCTGATCAATAAAATAGGGTACAAAAAAGGAATTATCCTCGGCCTTATTATTTCAACGATAGGTGCTTTATGTATCGTTCCTGCAGTAAACGCAGGATCTTTTGTTTTTATCCTGGGTTCATTTTGTATCGTGGCGCTGGGGTTTTCGTTGCAGCAAACTTCGGCCCAGCCTTATGCGGTAAATCTTGGAAGCGCACAAACAGGGGCACATCGTTTAAACCTGGCAGGCGGCATCAACTCGTTGGGAGCCACGCTCGGGCCTATTATCGTGAGCTATTTGCTATTTGGCGAACTGGGAAATAGCGGTTCGGCATCCCTCGCATCCGTTAAAAGCCTGTATTTTTTAATGGCCGGGATCTTTATACTAATGGCCGTGTTTTTTATTCTTACAGGTACGGAAAATAACACCGAACAAAAAAATACAAAGCAAAACGATCTCGGAGCCTTAAGGTATCCGCAGCTTACCCTGGGGATGTTGGCTATTTTTGTATATGTGGGGGTTGAAGTGACGATACAAAGCAATATGGGCGCCTTGTTAAAGCTTCCTGAATTTGGTGCCTTTGATAATGCACAGATCTCCCCGTATATATCATTATACTGGGGAAGCCTGATGATAGGACGCTGGATGGCTGCTGTAAGCGCATTTGACCTGAAAGGAAACACACGCCACCTGTTAAGCATCATCGTTCCTTTTATTGCATTTGGCCTGGTGCTGTTTGTAAACTACCTGAATAAGAACGACATCAGCAACATGCATTGGTATGTGTTGCCTATTGTGGCCATGATCGCCATTAATTTTTTAACCAAAGAAAAGCAAACGCAGGCTTTGGTCTTTTTTAGCTTGTTTGGTTTGATCGCTATGCTGGTGGGCATGATGTGCACCGGGCAAGTTGCGCTTTATGCATTTATAAGCGGGGGACTTGCCTGTTCCGTGCTCTGGCCATGTATTTTCAGCGTGGCCATAAACGGGCTTGGTGAATACACCAGCCAGGGTTCTTCCTTTTTGATCATGATGATCGTTGGTGGTGCTGTTATCCCACCCCTTCAAGGTTTTATGGCCGATCAACCTGAAATAGGGATCCATGCCAGTTATATGATCACCGTTTTTTGTTTCATGTACCTGGCTTTTTATGGATTAAAAGTACGGTCGATCCTCCATAAACAAGGGCTTAAAGCCGATCCGGATGTGGTAGCGGCCCATTAAAAGCGGCTTCACCGGTTGTGCTGTTTATTACATCAGGGCAAATTCCTCCATCATTTATGTGTTAAATAATCTTTTATTACTCATAAAACAGTAGCAGAATCCATTTTATTTCCCTACTTTTGCGCCTCATTTAAAAAGCGCATATGCAGAATATCAGAAACATAGCTATCATTGCCCACGTTGATCATGGAAAAACAACGCTGGTTGACAAGATCATTCACCAGACACAACTTTTTCGTGAAAACCAGGAAACAGGCGACCTGATTCTTGACAACAACGACCTTGAGCGTGAACGCGGGATCACAATTTTAGCTAAAAACATTTCAGTTAACTATAAAGGAACAAAGATCAACATTATTGATACCCCTGGTCACGCGGACTTCGGTGGTGAGGTGGAGCGTGTGTTGAATATGGCTGATGGTGTTTTATTACTGGTTGATGCATTTGAAGGCCCTATGCCTCAAACGCGTTTTGTACTGCAAAAAGCACTTGCGTTGGGTAAAAAACCGATCGTAGTTATTAATAAGGTAGATAAGCCGAACTGCCGTCCTGATGAAATTCATGACCAGGTTTTTGACCTGTTCTTCAACCTGAACGCTACCGAAGAGCAATTGGATTTCCATACCATTTATGGCAGTTCGAAACAAGGCTGGATGGGCCGCGACTGGAAAAACCCTACCACGGACTTTACACCGTTGCTGGATGATATCATCAGCCAGATCCCTGCGCCTGTAGTAGAAAAAGGAAACCTGCAAATGCAGATCACTTCCTTGGATTACTCTTCGTTCACCGGTCGTATAGCCATTGGCCGTATCCTGCGTGGCGATATTAAAGTGAACCAACCCATCAGCCTGGTTAAACGTGACGGTTCTATACAGAAATCGCGCGTAAAGGAATTATATACATTCGAAGGGCTTGGAAAACGCAAGGTGGAAGAAGCTTTTGCGGGTGATATTGCAGCTGTTATGGGCATTGAAGGTTTTGAGATCGGTGATACCATTGCTGATTTTGAAAGCCCGGAAGGTTTGGTTCCGATCAACATTGATGAGCCAACCATGAACATGTTGTTCTGCATCAATAACTCCCCGTTTTTTGGTAAAGAAGGTAAGTTTGTTACTTCGCGCCATTTACGCGATCGTTTATTTAAAGAGCTTGAAAAAAACCTGGCATTACGCGTGGAAGAAACCGGTGCAGCAGATTCATACCTGGTGTTTGGCCGTGGTATCCTTCACTTATCGGTTTTAATCGAAACCATGAGACGCGAAGGCTACGAATTGCAGGTTGGCCAGCCACAGGTAATTGTTAAAGAAATTGACGGTGCTAAATGTGAGCCGATAGAGATCTTAACCGTTGACGTGCCGCAGGAAGTTTCAGGAAAAGTAATTGAACTGGTGAGCCAGCGCAAAGGCGATATGCTTGTAATGGAGCCTAAAGGCGATTTAATTCACCTTGAATTCGAAATTCCATCACGTGGTATCATCGGCTTACGTAATAATGTATTGACAGCCACAGCAGGTGAAGCCATCATGGCGCATCGTTTTAAAGCGTTCGAACCCTGGAAAGGCAGCATACCAAGCCGTTTGGCCGGTGTGATGATCAGCGGGGAGCAAGGAACAGCCATTGCTTATTCAATTGATAAATTACAGGATCGCGGAAGCTTTTTTGTTGAAGCCGGTGATGAGATCTACATGGGACAGATCATTGGCGAAAATAACCGTGGTGACGATTTGGTGGTGAACATTACCAAAGAGAAAAAATTAACCAATATGCGTGCTTCCGGTTCTGATGATAAAACCCGTATCGCGCCTAAGATTAACATGAGCCTCGAGGAGTGCATGGAATACATCCAGGGAGATGAATACGTGGAGATCACCCCTCAGTCTTTACGTTTACGCAAGATCTTCCTTGAAGAAAATGAGCGTAAACGCAATAAAAATGCGACACAGGCGCTTAGCTAAGCACACTTTGCTTGGTGATTCACCTGTTAATATTCAATTAGTCACTGATTAAAATTAGTTCATTCTTATAAAATGCCGTCCGTATAATTTTCGGGCGGCATTTTTTATTGCGACATAAATTCGAAACTGTTATTAAACTAAAGCTATGCCTCAATATATAAATCTTGCTATCGTGATACTCGCATTGATTGTGGTTTATGGTTCGTTAAACAGGTTTTCACCTATCCTGGTTTCGGGTAAAGAAACGTTATTAGATTTCAACCAGCTTAAGGCCAAGTATGGCAAGCTTAACCGCCTGATCATTGCGGGCATTATCATTTGCACGTTTGCACTCACATTTATTGTGAACTGGACACTGGAGTTATTGCTTACCTTTCGCCTGGGCCTGTTGTATGATGTATTATATATTGTGCCACCCGATTTCAGGGTCATCCTGTTCGATTCATTCTGCATTTCGTTCCTGTTTTCCGGACTCATTTTCTGGCGTATCGCCTATTACAGCACACTGACAGAATGGGAAGAATACCTCGAATTTGTGAACATGTACTTCCGGTTTGATGCCGTGCGGTTCACCAAAAGGTTCAACCGCGTGCTCAGCCTCTTTGTGGCGCTGCTCACCATGATGGTGTTCGATTGGTATACCACCTTTGGCGATGAAGAAATTAAGGCGAATGACCTGCTGGGGCTGGGCACGCGCAAATATGAATACAACAACATCGTTGAGGTAAAAGATGTTAAAAAACGCGCTAATTTATTGGGTGATATTATTGATAAGCCTTTTTGCGTAATGACGTTCAAGGATGAATATAAATGGAAAAACGCATTTATGAGCAACGGTGACAATGAAAAGATCCTGCAGCTGGTATTGGCCCGTACCAATGTTTTTAAAACCGATGTGGAGCTGGAATCAGAGTAGGCCTGGCTATCTCCTTTATAACTTCTTATTTGATGTATCGGTCAAAATAGTATCTTGCCTTTATGCACCGCATTATTAAAACCAAACAGGAGGCCGGTTACACCTGGATTGACGTTCTTGATCCTACGCAGTCCGAGTTGGAAAATCTTGCAAAAACGTATGAGCTTCACCCGGCTGCGGTGCAGGATGTGCTGCAACCTGATCATTTACCAAAGATCGAACAGTTTGATGATACTGAGTTTATCATTTGCCGGTATTATGATTCCAAGGCCGATAAGGATGCCGATACGATCCATAAAGTAAGCCGTAAGCTGGCCATCTTTTTTCGCAAGGACCTTGTGCTTACGATACACCGCACCACTTCACCCAACTACGAAGCCGTTATAGAAAAGTATAAAGAAAATACCCATTTTAAAGCCTACGAACTAACCTGCAAGATCATTAAAAGTGTGCTGAGCACTTATGAGGAGCCCAGCAGTAAGTTTGATGACGAGATCGACTTTTTTGAAAGCCGCCTGTTTTTAAAAAAGCGGATCCCCGACCTGCTTAAGAACCTTTACCTTATTAAGCGCAAGATCTATATCATCCGCAAAATATCGAACCTCACACAGGAAGTGATAGACCACATGGCAATAACTGCCCAGCAGGCCAAGGCAAGGCCAACCTTCCAGGACCTGCGTGATTATTATGTTAAGGTTGATACGATGATCGAATCGAATTATGACGATATCAATAGTTTGCTCAATATTTATATCTCCATTTCATCGCAACGCACCAATGAAGTAATGAGGACACTGACCGTGTTCACTGCATTTTTTTTACCAATTACGTTTATCGTAGGTGTTTATGGAATGAATTTCGAATTTATGCCCGAACTTAAACAACCTCTGGGATACCCTGCAGTGCTGGTGTTTATGCTGGTGATTACAGGAGGTATCTACACCTGGTTTAAACGTAAAGGCTGGATATAAGCCCTACATACAAACTTTTGAGGATATTGTTTTGCGTTTTGATATATAGACCGTAAAAAGTATTTTCGCCAATTATATAAACAACCACTTATGAATTTTGAGTTAACCGAAGAACAACTATCCGTGCAGCAGGCAGCCCGTGATTTTGCGCAAACAGAATTATTACCGGGTGTAATTGAGCGTGATAATAAACAGGAGTTTCCTTACGAACAGGTTAAAAAACTTGGGGAGCTTGGCTTTTTAGGGATGATGGTTGACCCGAAATACGGAGGTTCCGGAATGGACACCGTATCCTACGTGCTGGCCATGGAAGAGCTTTCTAAAATTGATGCTTCGGCCTCGGTTGTTGTTTCTGTAAATAATTCACTGGTATGCTGGGGCCTTCAAACCTTTGGCAACGAAGAGCAAAAGCAAAAATACCTGGTGCCGATGGCCAGCGGAAAATGCCATGGTGCATTTTTATTATCGGAGCCTGAGGCAGGCAGCGATGCAACATCGCAGCGCACCACCGCCATTGATATGGGCGACCATTATATTCTGAATGGCACAAAAAACTGGATCACCAACGGAAACACGGCCACCTATTACCTGGTGATCGCCCAAACCGATGTAGATAAAAAACACAAAGGCATTAATGCATTTATCGTTGAAAAAAGCTGGGCAGGTGTAACGATAGGAAAAAAAGAAGATAAAATGGGGATCCGCGGCAGCGATACACATTCTATTATGTTTCAGGATGTAAAAGTGCCGAAAGAAAACCGCATAGGTGAAGACGGTTTCGGGTTTAAATTCGCTATGAAAACCTTAACCGGTGGTCGTATCGGTATTGCATCCCAGGCATTAGGCATAGCAAGCGGTGCATTTGAGCTGGCTGTAAAATATTCAAAAGAGCGTAAAGCATTCGGCAAAGAGATCATGCACCACCAGATCATCCAGTTTAAGCTGGCAGATATGGCCACGCAGATCGAAGCCGCCCGTTTGCTGATTATGAAGGCGGCTTATTTAAAAGACAGCGGGCAGGATTACAACCTGGCCGGGTCGATGGCTAAAGTATTTGCAAGCGAAGTGGCCATGTGGGTTACCACAGAAGCCGTGCAGATCCATGGCGGATATGGTTATGTAAAAGAATACCATGTAGAGCGTTTGATGCGCGATGCAAAGATCACCCAGATCTATGAGGGCACAAGCGAAGTTCAGCGCATCGTGATCAGCAGGGAAGTGTTGAAATAATAACACATCTTTATACAGATAAAAGCCGCATTGTATTCGCAATGCGGCTTTTATCTGAAGTGACGCTAAAAGCTTACCCCGATCACATAACTTAAAATAAAACTGACTCCCCTAACATCCGTTAATGAATAGCCGGATGAAGAAGATGGCGCTGTGTTAAAATAACATCCGATGCTAAGGTCCTGCGTAATAACGTCAGAGTCAATTAAACCCACATTGATGCCATAGCGTGTTATTCCATAATTTCGTGTGAAGGAACTCCTGTCCCGGAAATAGCCTCCTCCGAAAACAGTGCCGGTGTATTCCGTAACATTTGTATACGCTTGTGTTAAACTGGTGCGGTTAAGAGAGAATTGAATATAGCCGGTATTGTCTCCGTCATTATCGTATTCACTGAAAAAGTAGCGGGCATGGTAATCAATTCCCCATGCATTCTCTTTAAAATCGTAACGTGTAGTGCCATTGTTAACGCTAACGTCTTCTGCATCTTCAAAATTTATAAACTGGTGGTACGAAACGCCTACTGCAAGCCGCGAACCTATAAACCGGTTGTATCCTACAGTGCCTGCCAGTAAGTTATTAAACATGGCCGCATCACTACTTCCGATAGGAGATGCCTTTAACAGCAAGTCGAGCTCGGCACCCAGAAGCTTGATCTCGTTCCGGTTTTGAGCCAACAGGCAGAATGGAAACAATAAAGTGATAAAAAGTAAGGATCTGGCCATGCAATATTCAATTAAAAAGGAAAACCAAAGTGCCAGCCCAGCACCACATTAACGGGGTAGATATCAGAAGGCGATTTCCACCCTTTATTATACCCATCGGGCCTGTTGTTATAAAATACGCCCACATGGATATCGCTATAAATGACTCCCGAAACTGCGTATCCAATCTTTAAACCAAAGCGGTGAATGTTTACTTCTTTGCCAGGATATTCCCTGGTAAACCTATCGTTAGGATCGTTATAATTATAATAAGAAACATTGGTGAGCGATTGTTTTGAAGTTAAGTAACCATACATAAATCCAAGGTAACCACTATTGAGCCCGTCTTTTTCCAGGTCGTTAAAAAAGTACCGCGATTCATATTCAAATCCCTGCATCTTATTTTCATATGTTGCTTTGTCAAGCGGATAACCTGAAATATTTTCAGGTGCATACCCTGAGAAATAATAGTTTCCATCAATGTCATTTACAGAAGATAGGAACTTTACATAGCTCAGGCCTGCGGATAGCCTCCTGCCGATCAATCGTTCGTAACCTATTTTAAAGTTGAATACATTAGAGAGGTTCTCATTGCTCCCGTCCACCATATAGTCCATGTATTCCCAATCAAAACAAAGCGGTTTTACAATGTTTCGTTTCTGCGCAATGGCAGGGAAAGAGCAAATGATGAATAGCGCAATAATTAAATTTTTCATGGTTTAAAACGGAATTCCAATGTGCCAGCCAAGCACTACATTTACAGGGTATATATCCGAAGGGGACGTCCAGCGTTTATTGTACCCATCGGGCCTGTTGTTGTAAAATATTCCTATATGGATATCACTGTAAATGATCCCTGATGCTGCATAGCCAATCTTTAATCCAAAGCGATGGATGTTTATTTGCTTATCAGGGTATTCTTTGGTGAACCGGTCGCTGGGGTCCTTGTAACTGTAATAAGAGACATTGGTGAGCGATTGTTTTGAAGTTAAGTAACCATACATAAATCCAAGGTAACCACTATTGAGCCCGTCTTTTTCGAGGTCGTTAAAAAAGTACCTCGATTCGTATTCAAAGCCTTGGATCTTATTTTCATAGGTTGCTTCATCAAGAGGATAACCTGAAATATATTCTGGCGCGTAATCTGAATAATAGTAAGTTCCGTCAATATTAGTTGCAGCAGATAGAAATTTCACATAGCTCAAGCTTGCTGATAGTCGCAATCCGATCAGGCGTTCGTAACCTAACCTGTAGCTGAATACGTTGGAAGCATTTTTAGAAGCAAGCATATAATCCATGTATTCCCAGTCAAAGCAAAGTGGTTTTACGATGTTCCGTTTCTGCGCAATGGCAGGGATGGAGCAGATGATGAATAGAATAACGATTATATTCTTCATGGTTTAAACGGAACTCCGATGTGCCAGCCGATCACCACATTAACTGGGTATATATCCGAAGGAGAGGTCCAACCCTTGTTATAATCATTTGGGCGGCTGTTATAAAATATGCCTATATGGATATCGGTGTATAAAGCACCCGAGGCTGCGTAGCCAATCTTTAATCCAAAGCGGTGAATGTCTACTTCTTTATCTGAGTATTGCTTTATAAACCGGTCTGTGGGATCTATGCTGTTATTGTAATTAGCATTGGTGAGCGATTGCTTTGACGTTAAATAGCCGTACATAAATCCCAGGTAACCGCTGTTTAAGCCGTCCTCCTCCAGGTTGCTGAAAAAATAACGCGATTCGTATTCAAATCCCTGAATTTTATTGGTATAGGTAGCCCGATCATAATAGTAACCCGGAATGTTCTCGGGTGAATAAGATGAATAATTGCCACCTATAATATCCTTTCCCTTTGGGGAAGAAAAAAAGGTCATATAACTTAAACCAACTGATAACCTCTTACCGATAAGCCGCTCATACCCGAACTTATAATTGAACACATTGGAGAAATTAAGGTCTCCACTTTCATCCTTCGAGTAATCCATGTATTCCCAGTCAAAACAAAGCGGTTTTACGATATTGCGTTTCTGCGCAATGGCTGAGGATGAACACATGATAAGGATAAAAGCAATGCAATTCTTCATGCTTTAAAACGGGATGCCTATGTTCCATCCGAGCATTAAACTAACAGGCTTAACCTCAAAAGGCGTCAGTGTGTTGGTTGAATAATCTGATCGTATGTTATAAAAAATGCCAACATATAAGTCGCTGTATAATGCACCCTGCCATACATGCCCGATGCGGATCCCGGGCCTATGGATCGTAAAGTGTTCTTCAGGAAAATCAACGATGCTGTTGGTGCCTGTTATGTTGTCCTCGTACCTGGCATCGGTTAATGTTTGGGTAGCCCGAACCAGTTGATATACAAAACCCATATAACCCGAGCTGGTGCCGTCAGAATCAAAATCGTTGAAATAATACCTGGATTCATAACCAAACCCCGTAAATTCTTCGCTATAATTGCCACTTATAAAATCTTTACCACTTATACCAGGAGCCCTGTAATAACCATTGTCTTGATTTTTCAATAAGAATTTATGGTAGCTTACATTAAAGGCCATGCGCGGGCTGAACTGTCTTTCGTATTCAAATGAATACGAAAATTCGAAAGGAGTATTACCGGTTTCTGCCAGGTAATCGCTGGCAATACATACGGGCTTGATCACGTTTTTCTTTTGTCTTTGAGCAAAAAGTGATAGAGGGAGGATCAACAGGAATGCTAAAACTGATCTTGTCATTTTATTTAAACTGGATGTTCAGCACTTCTAATATCGTATTGGTGGGCACACAAAAGCCCAGTCCTTCAATTCCTTTGCCGGTAAGCTTCATGCTCACAATGCCTATTACTTTGCCGTCTTCGTTAAGCAATGGTCCTCCGCTGTTGCCGCTGTTAATAGAAACATCAGTTTGCAGGTAGATCTTCTCTGCAATCTTACGTTTGCCGCTCAACACGCCTTTGGTAACCGACTGGCCAAGCGAAACATCTTCGGGGGTGCCTATGGCAAACACATCTTCACCCGCCAGTGCCGAATCGGAGTTTAATACTTCCAATGCTGTAAAGCCGCTTCCGTTTATTTTTAACAAGGCTACGTCATAGCGGTCGTCTCCACGGATCACATCTGCTGTTAGCGTAAGCGACTCGCTGAACTGTACGTTCACCGATTTTTTGTCTTTAATTACATGGTAATTGGTAAGCAGGTACCCGTCTTTCGAGATCAGGAATGCGCTGCCATGGCCGTCATCATGCTTAACAGTTACCACACCTTTCATCAGGTACTGGATCAGGTCTCTATTGCGGTTAAATGCAGGGACTTTTACATGCTCAAGCGTAAGGCTGTTGTAAGTAGAGCCCGGGCCGCCCGATACCTTGCTTTCTTCCAGGAGAAATTTATACGTATCGTCATTATCCATCAATTCGGTAAAGCTGTTGCGCAGCATGCTTGCGATCAATGGCTTGTTTTCAACGCGCGATTTACGCTCCTTTAAGGTTGCCGGAACTTCTTTGATCACCGCTCCGCTGCGTTTGGTGAACTGCCATACCACTTCCATGCTGATCTCGCGCCAGGTTTCGTCCTTTATTTTTGAGGTGTTAATTTTAAGCGATTTAATCAATGGCTTTACTTCAATGGTATTGTTGTTCAGCAGGAGCTTGTTTTCATCGTCATCCCTGCTGCAGTTCAGCACCTGGTACCTGCTTCCCCCGCTTCCGGCACATACTTCCGATTTGTATAAATAAGAGTCAAAAAAACTCTTGCGGAAAAAAGCAGGCTCATTAAGCTCTTTGCCAATGGTTGCCCCGTCTTTATCGCTCCATGTTACCTCGTTAAACAGAATATTGACACGGTCTACATCTTTAGGGTATTCTCTTACCAGCTTAAGGTTGAACGAATCCTGGTTTATTCTGTAGATATTTTTTGTCGGGTAATCAACCAGGCAAGGGATACACAGGAACATGGCATCTAAAAAAGCAAAGCCTTTTTGTTCTTCCAGCGCTACCCTGACTGTTTGTGGTTTATACCCTTCTTTTTCTATGGTAAGGGTTTCTTCCGGTCCGTTAACCTTTGGTTCGTAATAATAGGGCGTAGTGCCGATCACCCTGTTCTTGGAGTCAAATATTTTAGCCTCACCAACATTGGTTTGTATAAAGGCTCCTTTATTGCTTTTTGGTGATAAGAGGGTAGCACATGACGAGAACATACAGGCTATTGCTGCTGCTGTCAGTAATTTAATTGAATTCATTTTTAGCTTAAGCTTTCCTGATGTTTAAAAAACCGAATTTGTAGGTTTTTCCCTTCACGGCATGAATCAGGATATTATCCTGCCTGAAACGGGCATATAGCTTTGGTTTTAAAGCAGTTTTTCCCTCGTTTTTCGATTTAAAGAACATTTCTGTATTGACACGCCCTTCTTCGTCTACTGTTGCCAGCGTAACAGCCAGCTTGTTGATCTTTTGGGTATCGGCTCTATATGAGCCACGTTTTGCTTCCTTTGTTTTAGGAGAGGTATTCTTTGGGTTATCGTTGTAAACAAAGTACATTTTATTATTGCTATACGCTAAAATGTATGAAGAGTATGC
Source organism: Bacteroidota bacterium (assembly GCA_040385895.1). Classification (GTDB taxonomy): domain Bacteria; phylum Bacteroidota; class Bacteroidia; order UKL13-3; family UKL13-3; genus UBA6183. Next base: position 948 of record JAZKGM010000035.1, on the reverse strand, counting down.
GCCCTCATCATTTTTGCTGATCTGCATTTTAGGCACATTACACACCCATTTGATTTCTCCCTGGTTGTCGATGTTCACCACCATAATATTCAGGTAATAATAAATATATGTATTAGAGTTTAAGTTCACGCTTAGGGTTAAGCCACCTAAATTAGCCCCTCTTGAAGCTGATTGATTCTGTATAACCTGAACATAATATATTTCAGACACGATCTTCAGGTCTCCGTTCGGAGAAACCAAAAGATCGCGTATCACAAATGTAGGAGTCACTCCTTTTGCTTTGGCAGCTTTCTTTTCTGTAGTAAACTTGGCAAGGTCTTTTTTAGTGAACGCGCTGGTTTTAGATATTTCCGTTTCGAGGGTTTTGGAATTTATTTTGGTATAAATAATTCCCTGAAGCACAGGTTTCTTTGAATCTTTATAAAACCCAACAAAAACCAAAGACCCGTTGATATAATTGAACTGGAGGTTGGAAACCGCGTATGCTTTAGCAAAGTTCACATCTACTTCTTCCAGCTTGTCCTTCTTGAAATAATAAGCGAACATTTTGTACTGAACAGCTTTCTTTGCAACCTCAATCGTACCCAGTACAAATACATTTCCTTCTTCGTCAATCCTGCACCTGCCTACACTAAACGCATTGTCTTTATAAGGAAGCTCCATCGGTTTTTCCCATACCAGTTCCAGCTTTTCGGTAAACATTTTATAGTTAAACTTTTCGTACCCCTTTTTTTCGTACATTTCCTGGTGAACGATCAGGAATTTTGCCTTATCCTCCGACAAATAGATCTGGAAGCTTCCCGCATTGCTTTTTTTCTTGATGTTGATCACATCCACTTCTTCCGGTTTCTCTTGTTTCCCGTCTTTAGAAATGATGCATGAATACAAAGTATTTTTGTCTTTTTTGCCATCCGCGCGGCTCAGGAACAACACCAGGTTGTCTTTCAG
>JAZKGM010000034.1:4075-10422 GCA_040385895.1 Bacteroidota bacterium | reverse complement strand
TGTTCCCAAAGATATCTCCTATCAATTCGGAAGAGGCAAAATATCGTATTATATCAACAACCAGGCGGTTGACGGAAACGGGTACAATCAGAATTTTTTGGTGGGTGGCACAACAGATTCTTCAGCAACTGATATTACCGGTCCGCAGATCCAGTTATTTATGAATGACGAGAAATTTGTGACTGGCGGGCTAACCGACCAAAACCCGGTGTTTATCGCTAAACTATACGATGAAAACGGGATCAATACGATCGGAAAAGGCATTGGCCGCGAACTGTCGTTAATAATAGATAACGAATTAAGCAAAGCAACGCCTGTTAATGATTATTACGAAGCCAAGAAAGACAGCTATACAGAAGGCAATGTGAAATATCCTTTGAAAAACCTGGCTACCGGTAAACATATTGCCACATTAAAAGCATGGGATTCGTACAATAATTCAAGTGAAAGTTCTGTTGAATTCAATGTGGCCAGCAATGAAAACATGGCGCTGCAGTATGTGTTAAATTACCCGAACCCGTTTACCACCAATACCACGTTTCATTTTGACCACAACAAAGCAGGGGAAAACCTGAGCGTTATGGTTCAGATCTATACCATCGGGGGGAAACTGGCCAAAACACTCAATACGGAAGTAACAGCCTCCACTTCTCATTTTTCTGATCTGAAATGGAACGGGCTTGATGACTTTGGCGATAAACTGGGCAAAGGAGTTTATATTTATAAGGTTAAAGTTAAAACAGCCAATGGCAAATCAAGCGAGGCCACACAAAAACTTGTTATTTTAAACTAAACAATTATCCCATTAAAGATTATTTTTGACGCTATATTTAGAGAAATGAAGAATACAATCCTCCGAACATTATTTGTTGCCAGCATCATATTTATCACTCAAAAAGGTTTTGGACAGATCAGCTCAAGCCAGCTTGACGGCAGGCAAAATACAATTACAACCGCTGTACCTTTTTTAATGATCACTCCCAATGCCAGGGCCGGTGGTATGGGAGATGCGGGTGTTGCCACGCCAGATGATCCTAACGCGATCCACTGGAATGCAGCCAAAATGGTTTTTAATGAGAAAAAAGGGACCGTATCCCTTTCTTACAACCCATGGTTAAGAAGCCTTGTTCCCGATGTTTCTCTTTCTTACCTGTCCATTATGGGCAAGATCAATGAGAAATCATCTGTAGGCGGTTCTCTTCGTTATTTTTCATTAGGTGATATTCAATTTACAGATGATGTGGGTTCAAGCCTTGGAAAAGGAACGCCAAGTGAATGGGCGGCCGATCTGGCCTATGCACAAAAACTCTCTGATAACTTTTCGTTGGGTGTGGCCTTCAGGTTCATTTATTCTAACCTTGCCGGTGGCGGTGGAGGTGTGAGTAACATAAAGGCCGGAACTGCTTATGCTGCCGATATCACAGCGTATTACCGGAATAAAACCAAAATCCAGAAATATAAGATCAACTATGGCCTGGGTGCTGCAATAACCAACATCGGATCAAAAGTTACTTATACCTCTGCACAGGAAGAAAACTTCATTCCCATTAACCTCCGTATTGGTGGTTACTCGCAGATCGAAATTGATAAATACAATACCATTTCCCTGGCGCTTGACTTTAATAAGCTGATGGTTCCTACGCCCCCTGTTTATACCTATGATTCTACAGGAGAACCCGTACGCGGATCGGATGGAAGGGTTTTAATTGACAGGGGTAAAAATGCAGATGTTCCCATTATCCAGGGTATGTTCCAGTCGTTTACAGATGCACCGAACGGGCTTAAAGAAGAGCTCCAGGAAATAAACATCTGCACCGGTCTTGAATATTGGTACGATAAACAATTTGCAGTAAGAACAGGTTATTTTTACGAAAACAAACTAAAAGGCAACCGTAAATATGCCACGTTCGGGTTAGGTTTAAGATACAGCGTTTTCACCATTGATGCGGCATACCTTGTATCCTTCGGCCAGCGTAATCCGTTAGACCAAACATTAAGGTTTACCTTAGGACTGGACTTTGAAGCGCTTAAATCGGGAAGCAACGAAACCGAACAGCCGATAGGTTCATTTGAGGCACCAAAAGACAACTAAGCAAATGAGGATTGGTTTTGGTTTTGATGTTCACCAGCTTTCGGAAGAACGTGACCTTTGGCTTGGAGGTGTAAAGATACCCGCAACAAGAGGAGCTAAAGGACACAGCGATGCAGACGTACTGCTTCACGCCATCTGCGATGCACTGCTGGGTGCGCTGGCATTGGGAGACATAGGCCAGCACTTTCCCGATACCGATCATTCCTTCAAAAACATAGACAGCAAAATTTTGCTGGCCAAAGTAATTTCGCTTATTGATGAGCAGGGTTACAAAATAGGAAACATCGATAGTTCTTTGTGTATTGAGAAACCTAAAGTAATGCCTTATGCTTTAGCGATGCGCACCACGATTGCTGCCATTTGCAACATTTCGGTAAACGACATTTCCATTAAGGCCACCACCAACGAAAAAATGGGATTCATTGGCCGCGAAGAAGGCCTTACAGCGTATGCAGTAGCTTTGCTGTTAAAAAAATAATGCTACGGAATACAATCCAGTAATGTTTCAAGCTTCATTCCTCTTGACCCTTTAATGAATATAACTGCCTGATCAGGAATATGCGATGCTAAAAAGGAAGCTGCTTCTGCAGTTGTGGCAAACCGGTTAAATCCATTAGGTCGCGTTGACACAAACTCCTCTCCTACCAGTACTACATTTTTAAGATCAAGGCTTTCGCACAATTCAACCATTCGCTGGTGTTCGGTGGCAGCGAACGCTCCCATTTCGAACATATCCCCCATGATCACTATTTTATTCGTGCTATCCATTGACGCAAAGTTTCGTAAGGCCGCTTCCATGCTGCTCGGGTTGGCATTATAGGCATCTAAGAAAATAAGATTTTTACCGGTTTGTATCCACTGCGACCTGTTATTGGCAGGCTTATAGGCAGCAATACCTTCAAGGATCTTATCCGTTTCCAGGTTCATGTATTTACCAATAGCGATCGCTGTCATGATGTTATCAAAATTATAATCACCGCTTAAATGCGATCCTGCATTTTTCCGTTCGAAGGTATATTTGATCTCAGGTTGCAGCAGAGCTGCATAGCCTTCGCAGTCGGCCTGTACATTTCGTGATGATGTGTTTGCAGCATAGGTGAGTCTTTTATTGAGCCGCGCACTCATCCGCATCAGCCATTCATCATTGGCATTCACAAAAGCAAGGCCATCGTTCTTTAACAGGTAATAATATAACTCGCTGTTGCTTTTGGCCACGCCTTCTATGTTCCCGAAACCTTCCAGGTGATCCATTCCATTATTGGTCACCAGGCCAAGGTTCGGTTCTGCTATCTCGCACAATAAAGCATTCTCTCCAATATGATTGGCGCCCATTTCAATAATAGCTGCCTGGTGTTTTGATGTAAGCTGTAAAAGTGTTAGCGGCAAACCAATATGGTTGTTGAGGTTTCCGGGTGTTGCCCATACATTAAGGGTTGTGGAAAGCACGGAACTGATGAGCTCTTTGGTGGTTGTTTTGCCGTTGCTTCCTGCAATGGCAATAACAGGTATATGGAATTGCCTGCGGTGGTGTGTGGCCAGGGCCTGGAGTGTTTGCAGCACATCATCAACCAGGATACATTTATCAGAAACCTGGTATGCTGCTTCATCGATCACACAATATGACGCTCCTTTTTCAAGCGCATCCCCGGCAAAGCTATTGGCATTAAAATGAGGCCCTTTCAATGCAAAAAATATACTCCCTTGTGTAATTTTGCGTGTATCTGTGCTGATAACAGGATGCCGCACGAAAATCTTATACAGCGAATCAATATCCATTTTTGTTAAGATAATTTTTAGGATTAATAATAGTATTTTTACTTGGTAAATCTGGTATGGCTAAATTCATTACAACATTATTATTCATTATTGCAATTAACAATTTTAGTAATGCACAGCTGTTCAGGTTTTATCATACAGAGCAGACACCACGTTTTATTAAACCGGGCACGTTAAGCGACACCTTGCTTAACCCCTTTGCCGGTGGCCTCAATACCCCTCAGTTCAGTAATATCGACTGGAACGGGGATGGCAGGCAGGACCTTTTTATTTTTGATAAAGAATCCAATAAAGTCTTCACGTATGTTTTCGAAAACGGGGCCTTCCGGTATGCACCGCGTTATGAAGCGGCTTTTCCATTTTATATGTCAGGGTGGGCCTTATTAAGAGATTATAATTTTGACGGCAAACCCGATCTGTTCACTTCTTCTTTCAGCCACAATACGGTAACAGCAAAACCATTCGTAAGCACCTCCGTTGCCATGCAGCTTTTTGTGAACCATACAGAGAACGCAAAACCGCTTTTTAAACAACTGAACAATGTGGTGAATGATACCGGAATCTATGTCGGGTTTCCATACAACCAGGCTTTTCCGTCCAGCCCTGTGGTTTCTGTCGGGGGAGCACTTCCGTCTATTGAAGACATTGACGGGGATAATGACCTTGATATTTTAACCAACCTGGGAGAAAGCCCAACCAACCATTTTTACGAGAACCTGAAAAAGAACAAATGGAACATTCCTTACCCGGATGATTCGCTGGCATACATACTGAGGGACCAGTGCTGGGGATTTGCCTCTTATAATTTCAACCATTACTATGAGCTTGGTTTAGGCAGGGATGGCAATATTAATTGTGCATTTAACACCTGGGGAAAAACAACAATGAAGCACGCAGACCAAAGTGTGCTTATGATCGACCTGAATGGCGATGGCATTAAAGATGCAATAATGGGGGATTCTGAAAACAAAAGCCTGATCGCGTTAATAAACGGAAGGCTGCAAAACTCCATAAAAGCCGATTCCATTATCTCGCAGGATACCTTGTTTTTGTCGACAGACAACAAGCGTAAAGGTTTTATGGAATACCCCGCAAGCTATTTAATAGACATTAACGGAGACGATAAAAAAGAGCTGGTGATCAGCACGAACAAATACAACTCATCCAAAACGGCAAATAACATCTGGACCTATAACTGCGAGCGGGTGAACAGCATGCTCGAATTTACGCCCAATACAGGTACCGGTTTTTTATATGACAACATGATCGATCATGGTTTACGGTCTGCTCCCACATTTACCGATATTGACGGGGACGGGGACCAGGACCTGATCGTGGCAACGAGCGGTGTTTTTGAACGAACAGGTAATAACCATGACCGGCTTTTATTTTACCGGAACATCACGGATTCGTTGTACCCGGTTTTTAAATTAGCTGACAGCAACTTTATCAATATTTCCGGAACGCAGGGTTACTTTTTTGCGCATCCAACTTTCGGTGACCTGAACGGGGATGGCAAGCCCGACCTGATTGTTGGAGAAGGGAATGGCAACCTGTCGTATTTTATCAATAACTCGAACGGAAATGCATTTTCATTTACACCGGTGAGCCGGAATGCATTCAATATTCTGGCCGGCACTTATGCTACGCCACAACTGGTTGACCTGGACAAAGACGGATTGCTTGATCTTGTTATTGGCAACACTGCGGGCACAATACGCTATTATAAAAATAAGGGTTCAAAAACGGCACCTGACTTTAGTTCCACTGCCACGATAGACAGCCTGGGAAAGATCAGTACAATTGAGATTTTCACCACAATAGGCCGCAGTCCCATGCCCGATATAAACGGGTATTCGGCACCCCATGTTACCGATCTCGACCGCAACGGCACCTGGGAGCTGATCACCGGCACATCAACCGGGAGGATCCTGATCTATACCGATATCCTCCCCTACAAAGATTCGATCGCTGTTTTAGTGGATAAACCGTTCGTGGATTACGGAACGCCCGGAAATGACGGGTATAACAAACGTTTCGGAAACCGGACCACCATTGCCACGGCTTTTCTTGACGGGGACGACACACCGGATATTGTTGCAGGAAACCTTGCCGGTGGTCTTGTTTTTTTAGGTTCCAGGGCAAGCCTGAACGGGATAACCGATAAAGCTCTTCTTAACGATGAAACAGTCCACATTTATCCAAACCCGGCATCATCATTACTGAATATTACATTGCCTGCACAAAATTACAATACGATACAATACACCTTGTTTGATGTTACCGGTAAAGCCATCAGATCGGGCGGGGGAACAAGAGCGGCCGGATCATTCCAGGTAAATGTTTCTGCGATCCCGGAAGGGATGTATTTTCTCAGGATCCTTGCCAATGACCAACAACTTACAAAACGCATTATCATTAACCGCTAAACAGCAATTTTATGAAAGCAACCAAACTCCTTTTATTTTTTGTATTTGTT
>JAZKGM010000034.1:1687-4065 GCA_040385895.1 Bacteroidota bacterium | reverse complement strand
AAATTTTACCAATCGGCCAAAGCTCCAAAAATCATAAAGAACGGAACCCAGTCAGACACGTTGCTCAATGCATTTAGCGGAGGCCTTAACGCCCCGCAGTTCAGCAATATCGACTGGAACGGAGATGGCATCCAGGACCTGTTTATTTTTGATAAAGAATCGGCAAAACCTTTAAGCTTTGTGTACCACAATGGAAAGTTTAACCATGTTCCGAAATACGAAGCCGGCATGCCCGGCTATATGAAGGGATGGGCACAGATGCGCGACCATAATTTTGATGGGCGATCAGACCTGTTCACCGCTTCATTTGATTACAGCACCGTGAGCGAATCCCCATTTATTCTCAAACCAGGCATTCAGCTTTTTGTGAATAAAAAAACTCCTGGAAACAATACCTCTTTTCATCAATACAATAATGTGATCCAGGATTCAGGCTTATATGTACCCGAACCGTGGAACATCACCAACCCGCCAGAGATCATTCCGGCAGAACCGGGAGCCTTTCCTGCCATTGACGACATTGACGGAGATGGAGACCTGGATGTTCTCAGCAATGCATCGCCACCCAGCATTTCAAACCTTCTTTATGAAAACCTTAAAAAGAACAAGTGGAACATCCCTTATAAAGATGATACCAGTATTTATATCTTAAGGGATAATTGCTGGGGCTTTATTGAATTTATGTATGGGTTTTATTATAAAATAGGCAACTCCCGCAACAGCCCTTCATTTTGCGATTTCCAGACCTGGGGTAAACGGAGCATGAAACATGCCGACCAGAGTATTTTAATGATCGACCTGGATGGTGACGGCATTAAGGATGTGGTGATGGGTGATTTCGAGTACAAATCGCTGGTGGCTTTATACAATGGCCGCCTGCAAAATTCGGTCAAGGCCGACTCCATTGTTGCGCAGGATACTTTGTTTTTATCTGCAACAAATACCAGGAAGCACTTTATTGATTATGCGGCCTCTTATTATGTGGATATGAACGGAGACAATAAAAAGGAGCTGGTGATAAGCACCAACGCAAACCCGGTTAAAGAATCCATGAACAATATATGGATATACAATGTAGAACGTATTAACAGCAGGTTGCAATTTACGGAAACACCCGGGAACGATTTCCTGTACCAGGATATGCTGGATCTCGGATCCCGTTCGGTACCTGCATTTACAGATATAGACAATGACGGTGACAAAGACCTTGTGATCGCAGCAAGCGGCCCCTATCAGCAAACAGGAAATAACCACGACAAATTATTTTTATACCTCAACATTACCGACTCTGTTGCGCCTGTATTTAAACTTGCCGACAGTAATTTAGGAAAGATATCAGACAGTGCGCAATTTTTTGCTGCGCACCCAACCTTTGGAGACCTGGATGGTGATGGCAAAGAGGATATGCTAATCGGGGAAAGCCAGGGAAACATCGCGTATTACCGGAATACTTCTTCGGGAACAACGTATTCATTTAACCTGGTGAACAGGAATGCATTCGGTATCCTCGAGATAGGTTATGCAGCCCCGCAGCTTGTCGACCTGGATAGGGACGGGCTGCTTGATATTGTTTGCGGCAACACACGCGGTACTATAAACTTTTATAAGAACACGGGCAGTAAAACTGTTCCGGCCTTTTCGGGCACAGCAACCATCGACAGCCTGGGTAAAATAACAACATGCGAAACCTTTACAACCTTAGGTCGTCCGCCACAAACAGAACCTACAGGTTTTTCTTCACCACATGTGGTTGACCTGAACAATGATGGCATATATGAGCTGGTATCAGGCTCATTAAATGGCAGGGTATACATTTACACCGACATCTATGCGCATAAAGATTCCATACCCAGGTTGATCAACAACAACATTGTTGATTATGGCAAAGACAATGATTCGGCATACAACAAGCGGCTTGGAAAATACAACAAGATCGCAACCGCTTATTTAGACGGTGACCAGTTACCTGACCTCGTGATCGGAAATGTGAGCGGAGGCCTGAGTTTCCTGGGATCCTTTATTTATAAAGACACGTTAATCGGCCTGAATGAAAACATGTTAAATGATAAGAGCGCAGTGTCTTTATTTCCAAACCCTGCGCACGCACGTGTAAACATTCAACTGAACAGGGCATCAAAAACCGCTGTTGCTTACCTGGTTTATGACCTAACGGGCAAAAAAATAATGGAAGGTAAATTTGACCGGGATCAAACCAACGCTTCCATTACTTTATCCGGGTTAAGGACCGGGTTATATTTTGTAAAATTTGAAGCTTCCGGCTGGTATTCCACCCAAAGCTTAATGATCAGTGAATAGATATTATTGGTTATGTTACAGAGTAGATAATAAACGCCACAGATTTCACAGATACAGCGTCC
>JAZKGM010000034.1:0-1677 GCA_040385895.1 Bacteroidota bacterium | reverse complement strand
GTTTAACTAATCATTAATTGGATACAAGGAAAAATTGTCTTGCAATTCTTCAGCTTAATCTGTGCAATCTGTGGCACTTCCTCTATTCTTGCATGAAAGCGTCAACACTATTTTACAACATCCCGATATTATTTATTCGCTTTTTCTCTTTTCGCTTTTAATGCCTTGAAGTCTTTTGCGTTTAACCCGCAGTTCTCAATTCCGTCTTCTGTATAATAAACCAAGTCGCCCGATGTGGATGTAATGATTTTATTGCAGCCTTTTTCGGCCTTGCTGTAAAAGAAAACCAGGTTGCTCGAGCGTGTTAAAATGGCTTTATAAATTTCATCCACTTCCATTTCTTCAATTTCGGTTCCGCCAGATAAAGTAGGTGCATCTTCTTTTCCCTTAAGGTCTAATGCTTTTAAGGGCACCAGTAAGGTCTGGTCCAATAAGCTGATGTCGCTGGGAGCGTTGTTGGCAATCCCTGCCAGCACTTTATCATCGGCTGCTTCGATGGCCGAATTAAAATAATTGTTCAGCATCTGCACGGCCCTTGTCATTTCTGGATACCAGTCGGATGTATCGATCACACTGCTGCAATACCCTCCGGCAATCAGCTCCGGTGCAATGGCCCTTTTTTTAAACTTTCCCCCTCCTGTAACGATCAACCCGTTAAAATCAATTTCGCTGCTGCCTGTTTTTGCTTTTATTTTCGCACCTTTTCCTTTGCTGAAAAACAGGTAGCTGAATTCGGGCTTATTGTACTCTTTAATGGCACTATCGGGAACAAATACGAACCCCGAATTAAAAGTCCAGTATTTTTCAACCGCGTTTATTAATGAAGCATTATATGAACTATCAGACATTAATACCACCACGAGTCGGGGATCTTTAAATTTTTCAATGTCTTCTTTCTTCTTTTTAAAACCAACCGGCGCAAAACAAACAGATGTAAACAAGAGGCTAAGCAGTATTACTGATACTTTCTTCATATTAAATTTCTTAACTTTTTACAAAACCAAATAAAACAAAAAAGCCGTTCAATTACGAACGACTTTTTGCTTTTTATCACATTTTATGTTTCAACTTGCATTTTGCAGGCCATACATTTTTGCGTATTGGCTTAAATTATCCCGCAGGTGCCTGCGGGCAACAAATATGCGGGTTTTAACCGTCCCGATCGGAATGTTCAGGATCTCAGCTATTTCATGGTATTTAAACCCGCAGTTATTCATCGTAAATGGTTTCTGAAGGTTCATCGGAAGTTCATTCACCGCATGGTCGATATCCTTACGTAAAAATGTGCGGTCGGCCTCATTTCTTACCGATACAGAAACAGAGTCTAAATAAAAGTCGTTATCCGTCTGGTCAATGAAGGTATTCCGCTTCACCATTCTCCGGTAATTATTGATAAAGGTATTTTTCATAATGGTATATAACCAGCCTTTCAGGTTAGTTCCATCAGAAAATTTATCCTGGTAAGTTAACGCCTTTAACATGGTATCCTGAACCAGGTCGTTGGTATCTTCCACATTACGCGTAAGCTGGTAAGCGTAATGGCGAAGTGATTGGGTTTCTCGTTGAACCGTTCTTTTAAAATCAATACCTGTCATAAGAGTAAATTTGTGGAATGCCTGTATTCAAAATTGATGCCTTTGAATCCCCAGGTTTGCATGAAACCTCACTAAATAACCA
>JAZKGM010000033.1:0-4551 GCA_040385895.1 Bacteroidota bacterium | reverse complement strand
ATGATCTGGTCAATAAAGAACTGCCTTTCGGGCCTTGGGCCAACAAGGCTCATGTCATCAACCAGCACATTGTAAAATTGCGGGATCTCATCAAGCCTGAATTTACGCAGCACTTTTCCCAAAGGGGTGATGCGTTTATCATTTTTTGCAGACAATGCCGGACCCAAAGCTTCGGCATCGGTATACATAGTGCGGTATTTGATTATTTTGAACGGCTTCCCGTGAAGCCCGATGCGGCTTTGTTTATAAAATACAGGTCCGGGAGAAGACAGCTTTACCGCTATGATCAAAATAACATAGACCGGGGCCAATGCTGTAAGCACAATAAGCGACACCACAATATCCATCAATCTTTTTATCACCCGCTGCCAGGTGGGCATAATCTCATGATTGATCTCGATAAGGGCGGTTCCCAGCACATTCTGCATTTTTACCGACCCGCTCACCACATCCAGCACACCGGGTACGATCTTAAGAATAACCGGCTCATCTTCTATAATATTGGTTACGGTGATGATGTCGTTTTGCTTGGAGGTTTCAATGGCAATGATGATCTCTTCTGTTTTATGTGTCCTGATCAGGCCGGGAAGCAGGTCGACCAAGCCCATATTGGTTAAACCGGTGTTTGCCATGGCGCCTTCCTCACCATTTATGCTCACAAACCCCTGTAACAAATACCCTTGCTTTTGTATCGTGGTTTGTAATTCGGCAACAAGGTCGGCAGCCATGCTGCTATTGCCCACCACTATGGTATTAAAGCCTATTTTTTTTGTATTGATCAGTTGTTTGATATAAGTGGCCAATGCAATGCGGCATATTAAGGTAACAGCAAAATGAAGGCTAAAGAGCGTTAGTATGGTTTTATAAAATGCTTCGTACGAATTCACTTCATCATCAATAAGTAAAACAAAAAACAGGATAATAACACCAAATGCGCTTAAGGAGAATGTATTGGAAATTTCCTTGATGCGGGATTTGCGCCATACATCGGAGTACGCACCGGAAAGCGAATAAAGCAATATCCAGTATAAAGGTACAGCCAACAAACCCAGGTATAAATTGCTGTTGGTTTCGAATGGAATGGCATACCCGAACTTATCAGGCTCAATAAACAGTTTGCGGTAAGCATAAAATGCAAACCAGGCACTCATGGCCGACAGAAAATCAACCGCTATAAAAAATAAAGTATGTCGCCTGAACCGGATCAAAATTTGATAATTTTTATGTTATCAAGCCATATCCTGGGGCTTGGGCTGCCAACCTCTTTTAATACACTGATAAAGGGTTGATAAATGGTGCCCGCAGGCAATACGCCTATCTCCTCACTTAAATCGATATAAATCCTGTTCCACCCGTTTGTTGCATTGGTATAAAGCATGGGGATGGGCCGGGTTTGCTCTCCTATAGGGGTAGCATAAAAACCGATGCGTAACAACACATCGCTGTTGTAATCCATTTCAAGAAAAACACGGTCTCCGGGTTTAAGGCTAAAATTATCAGTGGTTACCAGTTCAAAATAATCAGTAGAATCGAACAACACCACCTTACCCGAAAGTTTCCCGGGAGTCCTTGCATCTGGTCCGCCAAACTTCATGATCGTATCATTGGGGTGCGAACGGTTCTTCCTGAGCCTTATGCCGCTCGAATTGTCAAAATCCTCCACCAGCAGAAAACTGCATTGCGGGTTATAGTTAAACACGGGGATGATGGTGTCTGTTTTTCCGGGTTTCAGGTCTACAGCATAATACTCCCGCTGTGCAAGAATATAAGGCACCCGGTCGGCACTTTGGCCCGAACGCACAATGCCCGGCTCCAGCGCAATTTCTGTGGGCCCGTTTTTTTGAATGGGGATAAGTACCGGGTAAGCAAAAGCGCCTTCAATGTTTCCATTGCTGTATACCCATGCTTCCGTTATTTTATTCACCGAATCGCCCTGGGTTCCGTCAGGCTTGGTTTCGAAGCTATAAGAAGGAATGTAGATATAACCCGGTACGATAACCGGGTCGTTAAACACCTTACATCCTGTAAATGCTATGGCAACTGATATAAAAAGACTAATCCTGAACGAGTTTTTCATTACGTAAGAAACGCGAAAGTAAACATTTTAAGTGTGCTGTTAAAATGTTAGACACCAAAAAGTGATTATCCGTTGTAATCGAACAGTGTGCTTGGATACATTTTTTCGATGACCTGGTAGGCGATGCGCAGGTTTTGGTAAGACTGGTGCGTGTCCTGCGTCATTTTCTGGCGGCTCAGTATGCTCTGGGCAAAATATTCAAGCTCTAATTTAACAATATCCTGCTTCCGGTTGTTTTTGGGGGTGATCTCCTGGTGAACCATTTCATTGGCCTCATTCTTCACCAGCTTGGTAATTTCAAAATCATTCAACCCCATGGCAACGCACTCCCCTTTCTGATACGCTTTGATGTAGCTGTTATCTCCATTATTAAAATTACCGCAGATTACATTGGCCACACACCCGTTTTCAAAATCAAGCCTTACATTAACAAAATCGGTGTAGGAATTATATAAGGCTGCCCCGTTGGCCACCACCCTTTTTACATTTGAATTGATAATATGGGTCAACAGATCAATGTCGCTTAATATCATCCCGAAGATCATGGAATCGTTGCTTACGCTTAACACTTTATCCTGGTAACGTTTCAGCTCCACATAATTGGGTTTTTTCACCATGCGCTTAAATGTTTTCAGGTCGGGGTGAAACTTATCTTCATGCAGGATACGAAGGTTGATGTTCGCTTCAATAGCCAGTTCACTCAATTGTTTTGCCTCTCTTATATCTTCACTCAGCAGGCCGTTCAGCAATACATGTTTTGATTTGCGGATGGCCTGCGATGCATACCGGAAATGGGTGCCTACAGGTGAAAGGATATCGATCGCATCCACATCGTCAAGCAATTGATTGAGGTTTGAGTAATGTTTAATGTTCAGCTCATCGGCAAAGCTTTGCGCTATTGCCGCAGAATGATCAAAAAGGCCCACAAGCTCGAATTCGGGGATCTGCAGAAACTGTGCGGCATGTCGCCTCCCCAATTCATTTGCCCCTATAATTCCAATTTTTATCATAACAGGTGTTTGATGCATGACGAAGATAGGAGCCACAACTTACCTTGTTTTGTTGATTTATGCCTTTTATTAACAACAGCGGCCGGATTAATGGCACTAAAATATACACTGTTATTTATTGTACTGACCAAATGTTAAAAATAAAGTGTAACGTATATATATAATACATTGCATTTTTGCCCCGATGACAAAGCTTGACGATTCATATAAAAACAAAGGGGCGAGAAAGAAGCTTGTAGAACTGCTTACGTCAAAAGGCATAACCGATAAAGCGGTATTGAATGCGATGCTTAAAATTCCCAGGCATTATTTTTTTAATAAAACATTCGAAAGCCATGCCTATGAAGACAAAGCTTTCCCAATAGGCGAAGGACAAACCATATCGCAACCATATACCGTTGCCTACCAAACACAGCTTTTACAGGTGCGCAAGGGAGATAAGATATTGGAGATCGGCACAGGAAGCGGATACCAGGCAGCCGTTTTATGCGAACTGGGAGCAAGCTTATACAGCATCGAACGCCATGAAAAGCTCAGCAAAGCTGCATTACTGATGCTTCAACAGCTTGGGTATAAAGCCACACTCATGCATGGTGACGGTACCAAGGGCTGGGCAGAACATGCACCTTATGATAAAATAATAGTTACAGCAGGAGCCCCTGTAATACCTAAACAGCTGGCAGCCCAGTTAAACATAGGCGGTTTGCTCGTGATCCCTGTGGGTGATGATAAGGTACAAAAGATGATCACCGTGGTGAGAAAAAGCGAAAAATCATTCGAAAAAATTGTGCTTGACGAATTTAAGTTTGTGCCATTAATTGGTGAAAATGGGTGGTGAAAACAGTACGACAATCTACGTATTTTGTGAATAAACTTAGGTAGCAATACTGCTTTGTAATAAAAACTAAACACTCCTAACTGTTTATTTTACAAGGATTTTAATCTTATTTTAAAGC
The DNA here is from genome assembly GCA_040385895.1 of Bacteroidota bacterium. Lineage (GTDB taxonomy): Bacteria > Bacteroidota > Bacteroidia > UKL13-3 > UKL13-3 > UBA6183. The sequence continues at coordinate 508 of JAZKGM010000033.1, read as the reverse complement.
CTTTTTGCAGTTATAAACATTATTCACAAATTATGCCCTTAAGCAAATGCGGAAAATCCACTTATATCTTTGTGGGGTAAACAAAAACTAATTTCAATTTATGAAAAAACTATTCTTATCTATGGCAATGGTTGCGGCTGGTGCGGCAGCTTATGCTCAAATCGGTCAAGGTACACTTATGTTAGGCGGAGGTCTTAATTTCGACATGACCGGTGAACAAACCACTACAATTACGGACCCAAGTGCAGGTGACGTAAAAACACCTGGTTACACCAACTGGAACTTTACACCACGCGTTGGTTATTTCCTGACAGACAAATTCGTTGTGGGTATTGATTTAGGATTAGGACAAACCTACCGCGGAACAGCTACCAGCGGAACTGAAACTGAAAACTACAGTTCATTTGATCTGAATGTTGGTGTGTTCGGACGTTATTACATCGACATCAGCGACAATTTCTATTTCTTCGGACAAGCGGCCGGCCTTGTCGGTCACGATCCGTTCAAG
>JAZKGM010000032.1:0-9991 GCA_040385895.1 Bacteroidota bacterium | reverse complement strand
ATTGATGGCCACATTTTGGGCGGTTACTTTGATCAACGTTGGAATAACACTTGTTGAAGGCACTGCATCGTAAGTTAACACCGATGTTGTATTGCTCACTCCATTTAATGTTAATGCTTTATTGATCGTTACCATTTCTGTAAACGTTGCGTTCGAAGCGTTAAGCGTATCGCCTGCTGCTGCGTATTCAACTCCGAGTGAAATTGTTGCAAAGTTTATTTTCTTAGAGAAGTTGAATACATAATTGCTATCACCCATGTAAGAATTTGCTGCAAATACATCTCTCGCATTTGTTCCGTTTGTTGTTAATGTATTTCCTGTTGCAATAATGTTAGCAGAAAAAGGTGAATTACCCCTGTTAAAGTAGGTATCATCTGTTGCCTGGTTTGCATCACCTGCATCATTTTTTACATAACCTGACGGGTTACCGGCCTGGCGTTGAATCCCTATCTCGCAATTGGAAATGGTATTGTTCTTAATTAAAATGCGCACCCCTTCTGCAACAATCCCGAAACCTTCGCTTCCGCTTGTTCCGTTTGCCTGGGTGAACCCTGTAATGATATTATCTTTTATGACAACACCACCCGGTACATCAACATATCCTGAAGGATTGCCCCCGGTAAACGATCTTCTGAATACGGCAATACCGGCAATATCACGGGTTTCAGCCTGTGCCCCGGTTCTTGTAATGGTATTGTTTCTTACCACAATTGCTCCGTCAGACATTTCATTTTCTGAACCTGAACCTGCAGGATTTTTTATTTCAATTCCGTACCGTTTAGCCACACTAATCGTGTTGTTGGCAATAATGTTTGGTCCGGCACCTTTCGTTAAGCCAAGAATACCGATTCCGCTATCGCTTGAACCTGTTCCTGCAACAACTGTATTATCAGATATGTTCACTCCCGAAGAAGTTCCGTCATTCAGATCAATTCCGCAGCAACCACCGATAGAAACATAGTTATGCGTAATGGTAATGTTCTGTTTGAAATTATCCCATATGGCAATTGCTCTTCCTGTATTGTTAACAGCGGCAACGCTATCAATTATTACATTCACAACCGGCCCGCCAATTAAGATGCCGCTAAGACCGCCATTGTTATTAACCTGTAATCTCTTCAATGTTAGGTTATTGCAATTAGCAAGCGCGTGAAACCCTTCTTCGGTATAACCTACAATTGCAAGATCTCTCACTGTAATGTTTGTTTGAGCGCCTGAAATCTGAATACCTTTACCCGTAACCGGGCCGGTAATCACGGTATGAAGTACTGAACTCACTGTAGCAGGAATCAATTTTCCGTTTGCTCCCGAGCCAGCTCCTGCGATTGTAATATTACTTTTATTGATCAGTACATTTTCTGAGAAATTACCAGCGGCAACCAGAATTACAGCAGGCGTTACAGCTGCCGATATTGCCGCATTAATCGTTTGTTTTGCAGTTCCCGGGGTCAATCCATTGTTCGCATTGTTCCCCCCCGTTGAAACATAGTAGGTGGTTTGTGAAAATGCCACTGCAGGCAAAATCACGCATAACCACATGCATAGCATTTTGAGTAATTGTTTTCTCATTTATTTATTTGTTTTTATTTTAATTTAATCCTGATTAAAGAGACGACCGCATCAATTCATTTGTACTATCCATGGTTTTTATTAATTCAGTGCGAGCTGAAAAATTGCATAACTGATTGCTTACAAATGACTTGCTTATATTTCAAAAAATGATTGATAAGATTTTGATGGGTTTTAGTGAAATAGAACGTGGTCATTCACTTCTGCAAACAACCGTTAAAAACTTCAATTGTTTTAATATTATTATTAATATGTTTTTAAACCATATACACGTAGCTTGTTTTATTAATTGATCGCTTATACTCATATGCAATCAGGCATCAACATATCGCCAGTTATTGTTGCTAACCGGCTCCGCCTTTTAGTGCCCAATCGGGATGTTATAAAATGGTGTTGACATTTTCCTGTAAGAATTGAGGAAATGCCACAGATTACACAGAGCTGCAAGGCAACTTTTCCTTACATCCAATTAATGATCAGGTAAGCGCTTAACTGGACGTTGTATCTGTGCAATCTGTGGCGTTTCTTATCTACACTGGTCTACAACATAACCTACCCAATTCATTAATCGCAGTTCATCCTGCAGAGGAAAAGATGTTGTTTCAAAACCTTCATTTAATTTTACCTGGCCTTTAGTAGAAACGAGGGCTGTAATTGCAAAGAAAAAAGCAGTAATCTACTTATGGATAAGCCATTACGCTAATCAATTGGTACTGTCTTATTTTTTGTAAAACTTTGCCTTTAGCACCTATTTTTGAAAAATGATAATTTACAACGTAACAATCAATATAGAAGATGATGCACACCACCAATGGGTTGACTGGATGAAAGCTACGCACATCCCGCAGGTAATGGCAATCGGTTTATTCACCGAATACCGCTTTTCAAAGCTGCTTACGCGCCAGCCAGATGAAACAGGGACAACATATGTGATCCAGTACTTATGCAGCAATATGAAAGATTATGACCTGTACCAGGCCGAGCATGCACCTGCATTGCAGCAGGAAACACAAAAGCACTTCGGGGGTAAGTTTGTGGCGTTCCGCACCATTATGGAAAGCGTGGAGTAGGGAAGTTGGAAGGAGAAGTACGAAGTGGCAGTTAAGTAGTTAATAGACCATAGTCAATAGCAATATGAAACGTAAGTTCAGCGGAGCTAAATAGGGAGCATGTCATTGCGAACGAACTTCGGTATCCCGAAGTGAAGTGCGGCAATCTCTTTTACGGTTTACGTAGAAAGTTCATAGTCCATAGTTAATAGAAGTTGGAGGATAGAAGTGGGAAGAGCGAGGATTTAGCAGCAGGCAAAGGAGAAAAGTAAAGAATGTGATGGTGGATGGAGAGGAATTTTGAATGTTAAAACGAAAGTTCAGCGGAGCTAATTAAGGTTTACGGGATCCCGTTGTGTACTTTGTGGTTAAATGTATAGTGCACCGATTCATTAAATCAGCGATTCAACAAGTTACCTAGACTCACCCCTTATATTCCCTGTAATTGAGCACCAGGCAAACAATAAGTCCTATCCCGATAAACACGGGCAATAAAATGATCAGCCTTGGGAAAAAGGGTTTTATCCTTACCACACCTGGTTTTACCAGCTCAAAGCTTTCTGTGTATTCCAGCTCCGAACGCAGGTTGATCATTTTCTGGTACATGGCAAACCCGGCTTCATAAACCTTAAGCGGATCCAGTGGTTCTCCATACACAAAGCCTCCGTTCCCCCTCGGAAAAGCATTCCTGGTGAGCACCTTCTTAAGGCTGTCGTTCTCCTCCAGGTCGGCAACCATTCGCACTTCCATCGCAGCAAGGTCTTTTTTGCGGATCTGTTTCGACTTAAAATAATAAGGGCTGCCGCACAGGTAATTTGTAAGGATGCTTTGCTGGAACGTGTCAATGAGCATGGCATCACTCATAATTAATGCGATCTCTACGGCAGTAATGGTATCCTGCCGGAATGTGTTTTTGTAGATAGGTGACACATCAACCTGGTGCAGTTTTTCGGCAGTAGCTACGTCAACCTTTAGCTTCTCGGCAACGGCCGGCCAGTTTTTATCCTTAAGCATCAGGTTAAGGTCGTGCAGCATACCCAGGTAATACACATCACCCGAATTGCTCGGCTTAATTACAAAAGAAGATTCATAAAAAGGCGGAAGCGTATAGCGGAGAATGACAGCAAGCAGGATAGAAATACCCATGATGAGGACAAGCCTTTTGGGCCTTAAAAACAGGACGGTGAACGGGAAGAAGATCTTCTTCCAGATCTTTTTCTGGATGCGCCATAGCTTTCCTGCCATTACTTCTACATCAAATTCATCTTCATGGTAAGCAGGCCTGTTCTGTTGTTCGCTCATAGTAATCTTGTTGTATACGAAAGTATCTAAAAAAAGAGATTTTCATAAAGTTAAGATATATTCGTTCGCTTGCAATCTGTACTACATTATATCAGGAAAACGGGGCAATCTCAAACAGTAAAGAACTCTTACTGGAGCCTTGCCGATGTGGTGCTTTACCCGGTGCTGATGACCTTGCTTACTCCTTTATATATAAAATACCTGGGTGTGGAACAATATGGCATCTGGATGCTGGCGGGTAACCTGGCACTGATGATGAATGCACTGAACATGGGTGTTGGGGAAAGTACCATCAGGCTGGTTTCCAGGAACCGTGACACTGAGTTACGCGATCACATTTCTGCTGCTGTAAGCAATAACATACTGGTGAGTGTGGCCTTATTGATCATGAGTGTATCATTTGGTGCGGTCATTTCCTTTAACCTCTCCGGTACCAACTTCTTTAACCTTAAAGCCGGGCAGGCTGATGAAGCAGGTTATATGATATTACTGCTCACAGCTTCGGTTGGCTTTCGTTTTATTGAGCTGGTCCTGCTTTCTGTATTTAAAGGTTTCGAACGGTTTGATGTGGCCGCAAAATTATCTGCATTATCCAGGAACGGGACCATTATAGGAAGCATTGTGCTGCTGGTGTGCGGGTATGGATTTATTGCCATTTTATGGTTAACCATCATGCTCAACGTGTTGAATATTGCAATACAGTTCGCCTGTGTAAGAAGGTTCTACCCTTTTATCCGGTTCAGAACAAACTTTAAGCAACAACCGCTTTCGGCTATCATTCAAACCAACGGCTGGTACTGGCTGCAGTTTGTAATAGGCATGACGGGTTTTCTGGCCGACCGTTTTTTAATTGCACATTACACCGGTATGGGCATATTCGGCTATTATTCGATTGCAGCCATGATCGGCAGCCAGCTGCATAGCATCCTGGTTACATTCGGCACATTTGTTTTTCCGCGCGTGTCTTACCTCAACGGGCAGGGAAACTCAGTGATCCCGATCTATTACAAAGCATCTTCGGTCATCCAGGGACTTGGCTGGTTCACGATATGTACATTGCTTATTACGGGCCCTTTTGTGTTCAGGTTGTGGCTTGGCGGGGAAACATATTCGGCAGCGCAGCCATTTATTGACTGGTACCTGGTGTACCAGGCGGTGATCCTTCTTGCTATTGTGCCTTACCAGTTTATTAACGGAACTTCCTTTGTTAAATTCAATTCGTTGTTCGAGCTTATGATGCGCTTGCTGCAAATTCCATTGATGATCGTTTTTTATTATGCCTTCGGACCCACCGGAATTATCTATGCATTAATTGCGGGTGCGCTGCTTATCGTTCCCGCCCAGCTTTTCCTGTTCGGAAAGCATGTGCTGCGTATTCCAAAAAACAAACTCTTGCTTTTTGCCGTGCCCTTACTGGCTATTCTTCCTATGGCTTTTACGCAAAACGTGATGGTAAGGATCACCTGTGCTTTACTCACCGGATTATTGTATTATAAAATAGTGTGGCCTTATTTCATTAAGCAGCAAGAGCCTGTTACAGCACCGATTTAGGCCTTGCGATCCATTGCGCATAATCGTATTCTTCGGGTTCATATCCCCAGCTGCTTAACAGCACGATCAGTTCGTAAGGCTTATAATTAAACCGTGACGTCCATTCGGTCCAAAGTTCAATAATAATAACCGGCTTGTGCTTCCTGATCAATTGTTCTGCACCTTTTAACACCAATAGTTCTGCGCCTTCCACATCCACCTTCACCAGGTCGATCTTCGTAAGCCCGTTTAAGTGGTCAAGCCCATCCATCGGGTAAGCCTTTAACCCGCCTGCGGTTTGTTCCGTTTTTTGGATATAATTAAACGAATCGCTGAAACCTGGTGCTGCATTCCCCGGGTCGTAATGCTGCATGGTAATATTTGATTCCATATCCGACAAGGCATAGTTAAATGTACTTACATTACCGGCTTCATTTGCCTGTATATTTTTATTCAAAACAACGAATGTTTCAGGATCAGGTTCATATGAAAAGACCTTTCCCTCAGCACCCGCAAATTTGCTGAACAGCACAGCTGTTAAACCTGTGTTCGCCCCCACATCAATAATTACATGGCCGGGCTTAATAAGTTTGGCAAAAAGGGACATGGTTGAATATTCAAACGATTTTTTGAAGCGCACCAATGGCTGCTGCACATAAATAAGCTGCGCAATGTCGCCATGGTGATGGTACTTTACAGCCATGTTATCCCATACTTTTATAGTAAAGCATTTATCCTTTTTATGAACCGGGAGAAGCCAGTACAACCTCCTAAACTCCATCACCAGGAATAACACAGCCCAAAAAAATTTAACCAGAACGATCCTGGAGTCGAAGTATTTCATGATTGATTATGGCAGGGATTGAACAGAGGGTTGAATAGTACGGCTGCGGATCTTGCGGGCGGGGTTGCCCTGGTAAACCGAATATGCATCAAGGTTTGATGTGGCCACAGAACCCACAGAAAGCACCGCATGAGAATGTGCTGTAATGCCCGGGCATACAATGCAACCGGCCCCGATCCATACACCTTCTTCAAGTGTAATATCTTTTACAATAAGATCGAAAGATTCGGATGCGTAATTATGGTTCCCGTTCAATAAATAAGCGCCCTGCGAAATGCATACATTGTCTCCAAGCCGGATCTTCGACAGTGAATCGAACCAGGTTCTTTCCCCGATCCAAACGTCTTTTCCGATCACCAGGTTCCATGGGTATTTAATATTTACATGTGTGCCCATCACCAGGCCATTTCCTACACTGGCACCAAAAAAGCGCAATAAAAAACGCTTCACCGGCATATGGCCAAAAGGGCTGTTAAAAATGGCCCACCTCGCAAGCGGCCAGAGTCTTCGCTGCCAGAACCTTCCTCCTGGTTTATAAGAACGGTGGGTGTATAATGAATGTTTTGTTTTATATTCCGGCATAAAAAAACGTAACGTTTTCTCTCAATCAATGCAGGGTAAAGGTATTAAATTAAGGCATTCCTTATTAGCCGGTCTTTATTTTTTTTTTAACAGCGTTGGGCTTAAGGGAGGTTTGTTGTACACCAATTTGCTGACCCCTTTTTTTTATTTCTGGTTGCTGTTTAAAAAGAAACAGCCGGTGCTTTACCCATTCTTTTTCTTCCTGATCCCTTTTGATGTCATCCATCTTTTCCTGGGTGTGGACCTGAAAACATTCCTCGTTTCCAACCTATTGTTTTTAAGCACCTATATTTTTGTAGCCACGTTTTCTTATTTTATCACACATTACGATATCAGGCCTGTGATGAAACAGCTGCTGGTGTTCAATTTTATTCTTACGCTGCTGGCCATTCCTTTGTACTTCACCCCATGGAAGGAACTGGTGTGGTATGTGAATAATTTTACTTTGTCGGTAAAGGAGCTGAGCAGGCTGAGCCTGTTCACATTCGAGTCTTCTTATTATGCGCTGCTGTTCGTTCCGGTTGCTTTTTATTACCTGCTCAAGGTATTTTTCAGGCAAAACAAAACGGCTGCTTTCGTTATTTTATTAATGGTAGCGCTGCCGCTTTTGCTCTCCCTTTCATTGGGGGTACTGGCCGCCATGTTACTCACTTTCATTTCCCTTTTTGTGCTCGACTATAAAAAGATCCTGTACCGTGAAAATTATTTTTTCACCATTTCAGGCTCCGTTGCACTTTGCTGTGTTGTGCTGTTGGTCCTGTTTATCTTTTACCCGGATAACCCGGTGTTTGTTCGTGTGGCCAATATCCTGCAAGGCAACGACAGCTCGGCAAGGGGGCGCATTGCTGATTCTTTTTCGGTGGCATGGCGTGTGGCCGGTGAACGCAGCATCTGGTTTGGCGCAGGGCTTGGGCAGGTGAAGATCCTGGTTTACGATATTGTAAAAAAATACTTTAACCACTGGGGCGAAATGGAAGTATACCGCATCCCTAATTCGGTGGCTGAAACGCTGGCCATTTTTGGAATAACAGGAATTGTTCTTCGCTTCTCATTGATCTTCTACCTGTTTTTTAAAACACGGGTGCTCAGCAATTATTACCGCACCGCATTGTTCATATTTATATTCATTTACCAGTTCACCGGCAGCTTTATTACCAATATTGCCGAATACGTAATATGGGCCCTGGCTTTTTCACACGTATTTCCGCAGTATAACCTGCAGGTGCCCGAACCGAAAACAACGCATGATGAATAATACGCCTCAAGTATCCCTGGTAACCGTGGTAAGGAACGGGGCTGCGCATGTGGAGAAATGCATCAGCAGCGTGCTTAACCAAACGTATCCCGATATTGAATACATCATTATTGACGGTGGGTCGACAGACGGAACTTTATCAATCATAAACAAGTATAAAACACGCATTGCGGTTATCGTAAGTGAACCGGATAAAGGCATAGCCGATGCGTTTAACAAAGGGCTGAAACTTGCACAGGGTGAAATAACCGGCCTGCTGAACGCAGACGACTGGCTGGAGCCTGATGCAGTGATGAATATAGTTGCCACAATAGGAAGCAACGATATTTTGTATGGCAACATGCGGCAATGGAACCCAGGCGGCACAAAATATATTTTAACCGGCAATCACCTCCGCCTGCCCAAAGGAATGTCATTGAACCACCCTTCGGTATTTATCCGCAAAAGGGTTTACCAAAAGGTGGGTTATTACAACACCAACTATAAACTGGCCATGGATTATGAGTTCCTGCTGCGGTGTTTTTTAGCAGGTGCAACATTTAAACGCATTGACAAATTGCTCACCAACATGAAAACAGCGACCTGAACTGGCTTGCTGCTTTAAAAGAAGTGAAGCGGGCAAAAGATGAACAAACGGGGTACAGGCTTGCAAATACGACCAGGTATGTGGTCAATGTTTTTAAGACTGCCGCATCCCGGTTATTGTTAAACTCTTTGTTCGAACCCTTATTTAGCTACTACAGGCGCCAGCATAAGAACATTGTTAAACAGCAGGCTAATTAAAACAGTGATGGAAGTATTGTTTATAGCAAGGCCAAACTTATTTACCGAACCGGGCGGGGATACGACCCAGCTCTTATCAACTGCGAAATACCTTGAAAAACTTGGTGTCCATGTCGATTTCGGCATTACCGCAAGCGGTATCGATTACAACCGCTACGATCTCATTCATTTCTTCAACATCATAGACCCTGAAGATATTTTAGGGCATCTTTTAAAAACCGGTAAGCCCTCCGTGCTTTCAAGCATTTATGTGAACTACAGGGAATTTGATAAACTATACCGCACAGGCCTTGTTGGCTGCTTAAGCCGATTTTTGCCCTATCACACCATTGAGTATTTAAAAACATTGCTGAAGTTTTTACTGAAAGGCGAAAAGGTGAGTAGCTACCGGTATTTTTTATGGGGCAATAAAAAAAGCATTCGATACATCCTTAAACGCGTTGGTCATATTTTACCAAATTCAGAAAGCGAGCTGGGCCGCCTGAAAAAAAGCTTCGGTAAGTTGCCACCGGCCACGGTAGTGGTAAATGCGATCGACCGTGATATTTTTTTCGACCGCGACAAGCAGCCTCACGTAAAAGAAGGCGTACTGTGCGTTGCGCGCATAGAAGGCAACAAGAACCAGCTCAACCTCATCAGGGCATTCAGAAAACTTCCTTACCGTTTAACAATAGTTGGCAAAGCATCGGCCAATCAAAAAAAATATTATGACCAATGCCGCAAAGAAGCGGGCGACAATGTGCTGTTCATTGACCAGATGAGCCAAAATGAGCTGGTTGGTTATTACCGGCAGGCAAAGGTTCATGTATTGCCAAGCTGGTTTGAAACCACAGGCTTATCAAGCCTCGAAGCTGCTGCCATGGGATGCAACATTGTGGTGACCGATAAAGGGGATGTGAAGGAATATTTTGGCGCATTTGCCTTTTACTGCGATCCGGCCGATAGCAACTCCATTGCAGATGCCGTAACAAAGGCCATGGAGCAGGCGACAAATCCACTTCTTTCCGAATATGTGCTGAACAATTATATTTGGGAAAAAACTGCCACACAAACTTTAGCCGCCTATAAAAAAGTATT
>JAZKGM010000031.1:0-27568 GCA_040385895.1 Bacteroidota bacterium | reverse complement strand
TGTCTAAAGGTTTTATGGACAAAGATTCCGACCTTGATTTTTTTATTGTGACAGAAAAAGGCCGCCTGTGGGTATGCAGGAGCCTGCTTGCTGCATGGCGTAAAATAATGATCGGCCCGATGCGGAAATATTTTTGCATCAACTATTTTATTTCGGCCGATGCATTGAGGATCCCTGACGAAAACCTGTTCACCGCAACTGAGCTGGTGTTTATGTATCCTGTTTATGGCAGGGAGATCTATCACCAGCTATTGGCGGAAAACAGCTGGCTTAAAACCTATTACCCGAATAAAGGACCGCGCACCCATTTTATCGGCAACAGAACATATCCGTTTAGTTGTAAACGCCTGTTTGAATGGATTTTTAAAGGTACATTGGGCGAAAAGCTCGATACAGCCCTTTTCCGTTTTATGCTGGGCCGCTGGAAAAAAAGATACAAGGATGAGTTCGATGAAACCCAGTTCGACCTGAACATCCGTACAAAAAAGAACGTATCCAAACAACATGAAAAAGGACACCAGTTCCTGCTGCTCAATAAATATAAACAGCAAATAAATACCTTTGAACAAACACACGGAGTAACAATTACCCATGGCTGAGATCCTGCTTACGCATTCTTATTTCCTGCACTTTGATCCGAAGCAATTAAAGTCGGGAACGCCATACGCTCCGCTGGCCACATTATATGCTGCTGCGGTGCTTAAGCAACATGCTTTTGATGTGGCCTTTCACGATAACATGTTTGCACTTGCGGCCAACGAGATCGCAGGCAACATTGGTGCAGAAAAACCTTCGCTTTTTGTGATCTACGATGACGGTTTTAATTACCTCACCAAAATGTGCCTCACCAATATGCGCGATGCCGCTTTCGAAATGATCGCGCTGGCTAAAAAAGCAGGATGCACGGTGGCTGTTTCAAGCTCCGATTCTACCGATCATGCCGCCAGCTATTTAGCGCATGGAGCAGATTACATCATTACCGGTGAAGGTGAACAAACGGTACTGGAATTAAGCGAATTCCTGATCAGGAATAAAGGCGCAGCCGAACACATCCCGGGGCTGGTATACTTAAAAGAAGGACAAGCCCTGCATACCGCAAAAAGGGAGAACCGCAGGGAGCTTGACGAATTGCCGTTACCTGCATGGGAGCTGCTCGATGCAGCACCGTATAAACAAATGTGGCTTTCGCAAAAAGGCTATTTTTCGATGAATATGGTGACCACGCGCGGCTGCCCGTTTAAATGCAACTGGTGTGCGAAACCCATTTACGGCAACCGGTATAATTCGCGTTCGCCCGAACAGGTGCTTGCAGAAATAAAATTATTAAAGCAACAATTTCACATCGATCACATCTGGTTTGCGGATGATATTTTTGGCCTGAAGCCGGGTTGGGTAAAACGGTTCAGTGAATTATTGAAAAAAGACCAGGTTAAGATCAGGTTTAAGATCCAGTCGAGGGTTGACCTGTTGCTGGAAGAAGACACCACCATTCATCTTGCCAATGCAGGTTGCGAAGAAGTGTGGGTGGGTGCAGAAAGCGGGTCGCAGAAGATCCTCGATGCCATGGACAAAGGCACCAAAGTAGAACAGATCGCCCAGGCTACCGCATTGATGAAGCAGCATGGCATCAAACCCTGCTTTTTCCTGCAGTTTGGCTACCCCGGGGAAGACCGTGCAGATATAGAACAAACGATAAAAATGGTGGAAACCTTAAGGCCCCATGATATCGGCATCTCGGTTTCTTACCCGCTGCCGGGAACAAATTTTTATGCAAATGTAAAATCACAGCTTTCCGTTAAACAGAACTGGACCGATTCGGACGAATTGCTGGTGATGTTTAACGGAACTTTTTCCGCAGCATTTTACAAGCATTTGCAACGCCTTGTGCATTATAAATTCCGCAGGTGGAAAGCGATAGATAAGTGGAATACAAAACACGGCCTCAAAAACATCCCGGTGTTGCTATATCGCACCATACAGGTAATGCTGGCCAGGCAACAGCTCAAAAAACATGCAGCCTGATACGGGATTTAATGCCATTGCCGCAACGTACGATGCCGGTTTCACACAAAGCATAACCGGTTCTTTGCAACGCAAACGGGTGTGGCATTACCTTAAAAAGTATTTGCGGTCGCCCTTATCTGTTTTGGAAATTAACTGCGGAACCGGGGAAGATGCCATCATGCTTGCCGGCAAAGGACACCAGGTAACAGCAACCGACCTTTCTGAAGAAATGATCCGCGTGGCGGCACAAAAAAACAACCCGGGTAACGTCACATTTTCCGTATGCGGTTTTGAAGAACTGCATCTCACATATCCCGATGAACAGTACCAGCTCATCTTTTCCAATTTTGCCGGGTTAAACTGTGTGGATGCAGCAACGCTGAAAAAACTAAACAGCGACTTTAGTAAGCTGCTTGCCCCCAAAGGAAAACTGATCATGGTGCTGCTGGGCAAAAAATGCTGGATAGAACGTTTGTTCTTTACCTGGAAAGGCGAACCTGGAAAAGCAAAAAGAAGACAACAGCAAACCACTGCAAAGCTGAACGACCATGCCACACAACAGACCTTTTGTTATGATGCGAAAGAGATCGCACTATTATTTGCAGACTTTAAAATGACCGAAAAAAAACCGGTCGGGATTTTCATTCCACCCTCTTATCTTGAACCATTAATAAAACGTAATCGTTTTATGGTTCCTTTTATTCAAATTGCAGAATGCTTAGGCAGCTTTAGCTGGCTGAGCGATCATGCAGATCATACCTTTATGGTGCTGGAGAAAAAATGAACATTGTATTTACACACGGATACTTTATAGCAGAAGATGCAAAAGAGCAGGAGATCATGAGGCCATATGTGCCGCTTGGCATCCTGTACATATCTGCGTGGCTTCAAAAGCACGGGTACGACAACCAGGTGTTCGATTCTACTTTTTCAACATTTGAAAAGCAGAAGGAATTTATCCTGCAAAACAAGCCCCATGTATTGGCCCTGTACACCAACTTAATGACGAAGCTGAATGTGCTGCGCACCATACAGTTTGTTCGTTCGCAACCGGAACTTGCGCATACAAAAGTTATTCTTGGCGGACCCGAAGTACGCAATCACGTAGATAAATTCCTGCAGCACGGTGCCGATTATATTGTGCTGGGCGAAGGCGAAGAAAGCATGCTGGAGCTGGTTACCTTTATTGATGGCAAAACAACAGCAGGCCTTGGAGATATTGCCGGCATTGCTTATTTAAAAGAAGGTGAAACAGTTTACAATACCGAACGTGCCAAGCTGAAAAACCTGGATGAACTGCCCATGCCGAACCGCACCAAAGTGAACATGCAGTTGTATTTCGATGCATGGAAATCGCGGCACGGAACCAATGCCATTTCGCTTAATACCATGCGTGGTTGTCCATACAGCTGCAAATGGTGCAGCCGTGCTGTTTACGGGCAGAGCTACCGCAGGCGCAGTGCAAAGCATGTGGTGGATGAAATGGAATGGATCAGCAACAATTACAATGTAGATTCCATCTGGTTTGTTGATGATGTGTTTACCGTAAGCCATAAGTGGCTGAAAGAATTCAGGGAAGAACTTAGCTCCAGGAATATTCTTGTTCCCTTCGAATGCATTACCCGTGCCGACCGCATGAGCGAAGAGGTGATCAGGGACCTGAAAGCAAGCGGTTGTTTCCGCGTGTGGATCGGGGCCGAAAGCGGGTCGCAAAAAGTGATCGACCTGATGGACCGCAGGGTGGATGTGAACCAGGTAAGGGAAATGATCCGCATGTCGCAGGCCAACGGCATACAGGCCGGAACTTTTATTATGGTGGGCTACCCGGGCGAAACACAGGAAGACATTTTTGAAACCGTAACCCATTTAAAAGAATCCAACCCCGACCTCTTCACCATTACCGTTGCTTATCCCATAAAAGGAACGCCCTTATACCAGGAAGTAGAAAATGTATTTATCGAAGACCTGCCATGGGAAACGTCAACCGACCGGGATATTGATTTTGAGCGCACTTACTCGCGCAAATATTACAACCATGCCGTACAGCATATCATTAACGAAGTAAATGCCTTTAAAGCTTTTAAAACCGGCCATTGGTTAAGAGGAGGCAAGCTCAAGTTAAAATCTTTCATGGCCAAAGGGGCAATGAGCTTGAGTCGTTAGATTTATTAAATTCATCGTGCATCATGTGCATTCTTATTGCCCTTTGTGGTTACTTTCCCAGCTATCAGTTAACTGCACTTTACCGTTTAGGCGGAACAATTCGTGGTTACTTTCCCAGCTATCGACTATGGTCTATCAGCTATTACCTATACCGCAGGCACGACATAAAAAAACCGCCCAGCTTATGGCTGAACGGTTCTCAATTTTATTTCAAACTTATCTTATAACGATACGCGTTTGAATGCTTTTACTGCAAGGCCTTTTTCAGCCTTGTCAAGCATTTGTGCTACCGTTAAGCTTCCGTCTTTAACAAACTCCTGGTTTACCAAAGTCGAATCTTTGTAGAATTTATTCAATTTACCGGCAGCGATCTTCTCCACCATTTCTTCCGGTTTTCCTTCTGCACGGATCTGATCTTTTGCAATCGCAAGTTCACGCTCGATGGTTGTTGAATCAACACCGTCTTTATCAACCGCAACCGGGTTAAGTGCTGCAACCTGCATGGCGGTATCTTTACCGGCCACAAGGTTGGCTTCGCTTGGCGTATTATTTAATGAAACCAAAACACCCAAACGGTTAGCACCATGAATGTAAGGAACGATGTTTTCACCTTCCATTAATTCATATTTCACCACGTCTATTTTTTCTCCGATCTTACCAACCTGCTCAATTAAACGCTCGCCTAAAGGACGACCGTTAAGATCCAACGCTTTTAACGCTTCTGCATTAGCTGGTTTAGTAGACAGTGCCAGGTCGGCAATGCTGTTTGCAAATGCAACGAAATCTTCGTTTTTGGCAACGAAATCAGTTTCGCAGCTTAATTGTATAATAACCCCAGCTTTACGGTCGCTGGTTGTTTTAGCAATAATTGCACCTTCTTTCGCTTCGCGGTCAGCGCGATCAGCACTAACTTTAGCACCTTTTTTACGCAAAAAATCTACTGCAGCTTCAAAATCGCCATTACTTTCTGTAAGCGCTTTTTTGCAGTCCATCATACCAGCGCCTGTCATTTGGCGCAATTTGTTTACATCAGCAGCACTAATAGTACTCATTGTATTATTATTAAATTTTGATGATTAATTATTTAACTTTTATGTTATACAAAAATCGGCCTTGCGGGCCGATTTTTATAAGATTCTTATGCTTCCTGAGCTGTTGTTGTAGCTTCAGCGCCTTCTTTATCCGTTTCGCTATCCTTTTCCTTTTTGCGTTCGGCTAAGCCTTCCACAATGGCATCGGTAACAACACGTGCTATTAAAGCGATTGATTTTGCAGCATCATCATTTGCAGGGATCGGGAAATCAACCAGCGTAGGATCTGAGTTGGTATCCACCATAGCAAAGGTAGGGATGTTCAGCTTGTGTGCTTCTGCAATAGCAATGTGCTCGCGTTTAATATCAACGATAAATAAAGCAGCAGGCAAACGGTTAAGATCAGCTATACCGCCTAATACACGTTGCAGTTTTTCTTTTTCACGTTCCACCATCAAACGCTCTTTTTTAGCCATGTTGGCATACGTGCCGTCTGTTGCTAATTTATCAAGCGTTTGTAATTTCTTGATCGATTTACGAACGGTTGCGAAGTTTGTTAACATACCACCTAACCAACGTTCGGTTATAAAAGGCATGTTTACGCGCTTGGCTTCATTCTCGATCATTTCTTTAGCCTGTTTTTTCGTAGCTACGAAAAGAATTTTACGGCCTGATTTCACGATGTTTTTGATGGCATTGGCGGCCTCTTCAAGCTTAACAGAAGTTTTGTTAAGGTCGATAAGGTGGATTCCATTTTTCTCCATAAAAATGTACGGAGCCATCTTTGGATTCCATTTACGGGTTAAGTGACCGAAGTGCACGCCCGCTTCCAACAACTCTTGTTGTGTGATTTGTGACATATAATTTTTATTACTGAATAAAGATTAACGTTTAACGAACTGGAAGCGTTTACGGGCTTTTTTCTGACCTGGTTTTTTACGTTCCACCATACGCGGATCACGTGTCATTAAACCTTCAGCTTTTAAAGCGGGCTTCAGTTCTTCATTGTATTTTACCAATGCACGGGCAACGCCTAATTTAATGGCACCTGCCTGTCCGGCAACTCCACCACCGGTAACATTACACGTTACGTCAAACTGACCCATCGTGTTCGTTACTTCAAACGGTTGGAATATACTGTGTTGTAATACTATTGTAGGAAAGTAAGTTGTTGACTCACTGCCGTTCACTTCAAATTTACCTGTACCTGCCGTAACATATACACGGGCAATTGAAGTTTTTCTTCTACCTAATGCGTTTATAACTTCCATTCTCTTAGAATTTTATTGCTTTTGGTTGTTGAGCCGAATGCGGATGTTCGCTTCCTGCGTAAACAAAAAGATTTCTGAAGATCTCGCGGCCAAGCTTGTTGTTTGGCAACATCCCTTCAATAGCGTGCTCTACTGCATAAGTAGGACGTTTAACCATCATGTTTTTTGCCGATACAAAACGCTGACCTCCAGGGTGACCTGAATAGAAAACGTATTCTTTATCGTTCATCTTGTTGCCGGTAAAACGGATTTTATCAGCATTGATAATGATCACGTTATCACCGCAATCAACATGGGGGGTGAAGCTCGTTTTGTGCTTACCTCTTAAAATGTTTGCCAGCCTGGTGGCAAAACGACCAACTGTTTGGCCTTCAGCATCAAACACAAACCACTCTTTGGTAACAGTGGCTTTGTTGGCTGATTTTGTTTTATAACTTAATGTATCCACAACCTATAAGTATTGTTTTAGGGGTGGCAAAAGTACAGGAACATTTCATCATTCACAACTAATTGTGAAAAAAACTTGAAGAAAAAGCTTGTAATGAAAGGTCAAAAATAATATTAAACCATTTTATACTGTTTTTCAGTGCGTTACAAAAACAACATGTTGCACTTTGGGGCAACTTTTCATAAATTGCCGGCCAATGTTTGTTTCAAATGCAAAACAAAACTAACGAAAAAACACGAAAAGATAAGCCGGAAAGCGGCCTGGTAACAGAAGACGATTTCAGCATTGGCGGGCTCATCAGGCAGGCGCGGCAGGGAAAAGGGATGACTCAGGAAGAGCTGGCCCTGAGGGTGGGAACCACCAAATCTTATATCTCAAAAATTGAAAAGAATGTGAAGGAAGTGCGGCTTTCGACCCTGCAGCGGATCGTGGAACATGGTTTGGGGGGAGAGCTGAAGCTTTCTATTAAGTTATAACGCATTACTTTTCTTCATACAGAAACCACTTTAAAGCCAACAATCCTTATACTTGCCCATGCCTTTACAGTTTATTAAGGTTTACGATTTTGTCAAACACGGTGCCGAGCCCCAGAAGCTCAACAGCACCCGCACCATAGATATTGAAGGAAAACGCATTTGCATGGCACGAACCGAAACAGGGTATTATGCCGTGAATGATAAATGCCCGCATGCCGGAGCACGTTTAGGACAAGGCTGGTGCGAAGACGGAAAAGTGGTTTGCCCCGTTCATCGTTATAAATATGACTTGAAAACAGGCCGGGGCCTGCAGGGTGATTATGTGGAACCCTACCCGGTTGAAGTGCGCAAAGATGGTGTATATATAGGGCTTGAAACTAAAAGATGGTGGTGGCCGTTTTAAATGGGAGATGTTTCTGATTTCTTACTAATCCCCCACAACCCCGCAAACGTTAATGCCCCGTTCAGGATCAGCATTTCAATCCCGATCTGGTAAGCACCAAAAATGGAAGAAGAATTTAGTTGAATCGCATAGCACAATGCAGGGGCGAGCAAACAAACAAACGGGGCCAGTTTATCGTTAATGGACCGCTTGGTTAAGATGCCAAATGCAAACAAACCAAGCAAGGGACCATACGTATATCCCGCAATGTCCAGCAGGATGTTGATGATGGACTTGTTATTGAGCCATTTAAAATACATCACGCACAACAGGAAAATAAAAGCGAAAGTTAAATGCACCGTGATGCGCTTTTTGCTTTGCTGTGCCTCGCTCAGGCTTTTGTCTTTGTTGATACCTAATATATCGATGCAAAAAGAAGAAGTGAGCGCGGTAATGGCTCCGTCTGCACTGGGAAATAAAGCCGAGATGAGCCCGATAATGAAGATCACCGAAATGGCAGGTGGCAGGTATTGCAGCGCAATGGTGGGGAACAGGTCATCACCTTTTACATTCAAACCCTTATCGGCCGCATATAAATAAAGCAGGCCGCCCAGCACCAGGAACAACAAATTAACCAATACCATGACGGTGCTGAACGAGATCATGTTCTTTTGCGAATCGCCAAGCGTTTTCACACTGATGTTCTTTTGCATCATTTCCTGGTCGAGGCCCGTCATGGTCACGGTGATGAACGCACCGCCTATGATCTGTTTCAGGAAGAATTTTTTATCCATGGCATCGGTAACGAACATTTCGGTAAAGTTCAGCTTATTGAGTTCATCAATGGCCTGCCCGAAGCCCAGGTTTAAATAATTAAGGATATACACCACGCAAACAACCAGGGCCAGCAGCATGAAAAAAGTTTGCAGGGTATCGGTATATACGATCGTTTTCACCCCGCCTTTAAAGGTATAGAGCAGGATCATCAGCAGGATAAAAAACGTAGTGGCTATGAATGGAACGCCAAGCGCATCGAGGATAAAAAGCTGCATCACGTTGATCACCAAATATAACCTCAGTGTTGCGCCCATGGTGCGCGAAACGATAAAAAGCAACGCGCCTGTTTTATAGCTGTTGGCGCCAAAACGCTGGCCGAGGTAATTATAAATGCTGGTGAGGTTTAAGCGGTAATAAAGCGGGAGCAGGATATATGCCACCACAAAATAGCCGATAAAATAGCCCAGCACCACCTGGAAATAGGTGAAATGATTGAAACCCACTGTTCCCGGAACACTGATAAAAGTAACCCCGCTCAGCGAAGTGCCGATCATGCCGAAAGCCACCAGCATCCAGTTGCTGTTTTTATTGCCGATAAAAAAAGTGTGGTTATTGCTGCCTCTCGAGGTGTAAAAGGCAACCCCGAGCAATACCGAAAAATAGGCAATGATGAATGCAAAAAGAATGTATGGCGACATGCAAACAAAAGTAAAAGGCCCCGGCATTTCAAAAAACGGGAGTTAACCACAGGCGGCTTTAAAAATTTATAAAACAGGACAGGCAAAAGCATAAATTTGCCGCAGCGTAAACACATGAATTATCCGTCAGTATTAATAGAAGAGGCCGTTAACGAGCTGAGTAAATTTCCCGGGGTTGGTAAAAAATCGGCCATGCGCATGGTACTGCATTTGCTGAAGCAGGAAGAAAAGGACGTGATCAAATTAGGGGAAGCTGTAATAAAGCTTCGCACCAAAATACAATATTGCACCCGCTGCGGAAATGTGAGCGATGCCGGGCTTTGCAACATCTGCAATAACCAGAAGCGCAACCAGCGGTTGATCTGCGTGGTGGAAGACCTGCGCGATGTGATTGCCATTGAAAACACCAGCCAGTTCAACGGCACTTATCACCTGCTCAACGGGCTCATCAACCCGGTTAACGGGATAGGCCCCGACAGCTTGAACATCAACAGCCTTATTGAGCGCATCAGGTCGGAAGAAACCACGGAAGTGATCATGGCCATAAGCGCCACCATGGAAGGCGATACCACGGTATTTTATTTGTCGAAAAAACTGAAGGACATGAATGTAAACATCAGCACCATTTCGCGCGGAATTGCCATTGGCGGTGAGCTTGAGTATGCCGATGAGATTACACTGGGAAGAAGCATTGCATTGCGGGTTCCGTATAGTAGTTAGGAGAAGGTTGTTTGTTATTGTTTGTTGGCTGTTGGCCTTTAGCTGTTGGCGGGAAGTATACTTCGGGGAAACTGTGTGTGTGCTTATGGTTTAGGCTGAACCACAAAGGGCACAAAACGTAATTCTTAAACCTTAATTAAGCTCCGTTGAACTTCGTTTCGTAAAAGAGATTGCCGCACTTCACTTCGGGGTACCGAAGTTTCGCTCGCAATGACATACTCCGTACTTCTCACTGCTATTAGCTATTGACTATGATCTATTAACTGACTCTTCGCACTTTTTTCACTCCGAACTTCGTACTTCCAACTTCGCACTTCCATTAACTATGGACTATCATCTATGAACTTCCCCTAATACTCCATTTCCATTCCGCCACCTTCGCCACCGCGCCTTGGCTTGCGTTTAAATAACGAAGCGTCCATTTCGCCAAAACGCCAGGTTACGCTTAGGCGCACAAACCTTGTTTCGCGCCTGCGGCTTGTTTCCTGTTCAAAGCTGGCACTCTCAAATGTGCTTCCAAACCTGCGGGTATTGAACACATCATTCAGCGTAAGGTTAAAGCTCAGGGTTTTGATGATCTCTTTATTCAATGAAAGGTCCATGCTGTAAACCGGAAGCGTTGTTCCCTGCGGAATTACCTTTGGCGATTCATAATTGCCATTTACCTGCAGCGTATATTGTTTGGGGAACTTATAGCTTACAATCCCCTTGGCATTGTACATAAACCCTTCGTTGGTGAGTGTAACGCCACTTACTGTTGCATCGATCAGGCTGTAAAAAACATTGCCATTCAGGGTAAGGTCGAGCTTGCGTTTAAAAAAGCTCCATTTAAAATTGTTCTCCCACCCGTAGTTATAGTTATTATTTCCGTTAACAAACGTATTCACGAGTATGCTTGAATCGGCAGGCAAGGTGTAGGAATAACTTGTTATTGCGTTCTGGGTTTGTTTCATGTATACCGAAGTAAAAAAATTACCAAGCGTAAAGATCCTGTTATAATTAAACTCCACGGTGTTGGTGAACTCAGGGGCCAGGTTTGGGTTACCCATCCTGTAGTTCAGCTTGTCGGCAAACATAATAAAGGGCATCACTTCCATCCATCCCGGGCGTTTGATCTTGCGTGAGAAGTTCAGCTGTATTTCATGCTTTTCATTCACCCGTTTTGTAAAATATAAGCTTGGGAAAAATGCTTTGGCCAGGTTCTTTGTTCCGTCAGGGTAATAATATTCGAACGACTGGTTCTTGTTAACGATCTCGCCATCGAAGCGGGTTTGTTCAAACCGAAGGCCCGCCTGGTAACCAATGCCTGCAAACATATTGCTATAGGTTACATAGGCTGCATTCACCATATCGTTAATGCGGTAGTTGTTCGATAGAGCGGTATCTCCAATAAATGCACCGGTATTGTCTTTTGCAGAAACGCCCAGCACACTGTTGTCTATTTTATAATTGCTTCTTACCCCAAACTCCCACTTGGCGGTATCGGTAATAGGGTTTATAAAATCGAACTGGAAAGTGATGTTACTGCTGTTTCCCGATCCATCGTTGCGTTGGAACTGCTGACCGGGAGCAAGCAATGCGCCATTGGCATCGTAATTATTGGTGATGAAATCGGAAAGGCTTTTGCGCTCGCCCCTGTTATAGGTCAGGTCGCTGGTCCATTCTTTTCCGCGTTTAGGATAGGTGTGCCTGAACTGCAATTGGGCATTGTAATTTTCCCAATTGGTTTGCTGGTCGGTAATGCGGTTGCCGGTCGATTGCACGTTGCCTGCGGCATCTTTCTGGGTGAATTTCTGGCTGTCGTCAGTGGTGAAACCACCCGTGGTAAAGCCGGCTGCAATGGTTCCTGTCGTGCGATTAGTAAAACCATAATCGTACGAGATCCTTCCGTTCTGGAACAAGCGGGTATCATCGCTGATGTTGTTCTGACCGTAAAAACCCGTCTCTACCCTGTTGCTTAACGAAGTCCTGTCTGTAAACCCTTTTGTGGAATTGAAGGCTTTGTTTATGCTGTAATTCAACCCAAGGTTGCCCTTGCCCTCTTTAATGTTCAGGTTACCCATAAAGTTATAGCGCTCGGGATAACCGGCACCGGCAGTGATCATTCCATTATACCCGGGTTTTGTGTTCTTTTTCAGTACGATATTTAAAATCCCACCGGTGGTTGATGCATCAAATTTTGCAGAAGGGTTCGTGATCACTTCAATGCGCTCGATCTGGTCGGCCGGAATTTGCTCCAGTGTTAAAGTAGTCGGCCTGCCGTCAACAAATATGGTTGGCGATGAATTGCGCAAGGCTACTGAACCATCTGCATCTACTGTAAGTCCTGGAATATTTTTTATGGCATCGATACCTGTTCCGCCCCGGGTTGAAAGGTCTTTTTCTACATTATAGATCCTGCGGTCGATTGCCATTACAACCGATGATTTTTCACCTTCCACCACCACTTCATTCAGCACCTTGGTATCTACACTGATCGCAATATTACCGAGGTCTTGTTCTATATTGGGCGGTGCTATGGTCACTTGTTGCTCTTTGGTTTGATAGCCAATAAAACTCACCCTGAGCCTGTATCTTCCGAAAGGTAATTTATCAAGGTTAAAGTCCCCGTTCCCCGATGCAAGCGCGCCACTTATTGCGCTGTCTTTTTGCATGGCCAGTAAGGTCACTGTTGCAAAATCAACCGCTTGTTTTGTTTTGACATCAACCACCTTTCCGTATAAACGGCCTATTTTAGGCATGTTGGGGCGTTGCTGGGCTTTTGTAAATATCGAAAAAAGGATGAGAAAGGTAAAAACCGGGTATGTTTTGCGCATGCGTTGTTCGTTCGTCCGACTATTATAATGTCAGTTTAATATGACAACAAATCAAAGCAATGGTTTAATAAAATAGAAATTAATTTAGGTGAACGGCTTTATTAGTAGTGTAAAAGGCTTTCCAGCCTGGCGGCCACTTTATCGGCATTCGGCAACATCTCTGCTTCCAGGTCTGTATTTAAAGGAACCGCAGGGATATTTTTAGCGCCAATGGTATGAACAGGTGCATCAAGGTCCCTGAAACACTCCTGGCTGATCCTTCCGGCCAACGATTCGGCAAACGAGTTTAACAAAGGCTCTTCGGTAACCACCAGGCACTTTCCATGGCGTTTAACCGCATTCATGATCGCCTCTTCATCCAATGGCTGAAGGCTACGCAGGTCAACAACTTCCACCCGTCCGTTAAATTTTTTAGCCGCAGATAAGCTCCAGTAAACGCCCATGCCCCAGGTGATGATGCAGCAGCTTTCCCCGTTCTCTATGGCTTCATCGCTGGCTTGCAGAACCGTATTGGCTTTTCCTAAAGGTAAGATATAATCTTCATCAGGCTCTACACAGCGGGCCAGCTCTGTTCCCGGATTTTTGCTCCAGTACAGGCCTTTATGTTCCAGCATAATAACCGGGTTTCCGTCATAATAAGCAGCCTTCATTAATCCTTTCATATCAGCTGCATTGCTCGGGTAAGCTATTTTAATTCCTTTCAATGTAAGCAAGGTTGATTCAATGCTGCCGCTATGATATGGCCCGCCCCCTCCATAAGCCCCGATCGGGATCCTGATAATGGCGCTCACCGGGTATTTACCCATTGTTAAGTAAGATGATTTGGAAATTTCGCACACCAGCTGGTTCACACCTGTCCACACATAATCGGCAAACTGGATCTCCACGATCGGTTTCACCCCAACGGCACTCATCCCAACGGTTGAGCCTACAATATAGGCTTCCTGTATAGGTGTATTAAACACCCGGTCGTTGCCATATTTTCCCGCAAGTGTAGCAGCTTCGCGGAATACACCTCCAAGCCTTGCGCCCACATCCTGCCCGTAAAACATGCATTCAGGGTGTTTAGCCATCAATTCATCAACGGCATGCAAAGCGGCATCAACCATTACGCTCGGTTCTTTGCCTTCCGGTTTGCGGTTTCCTCTTTCTTCGGTTGCACCGCTTGGCGCATATATATGATCTTCAACGGTAGTAATATCCGGGTCGGGTGATTCCACCGCTTGTTTAAAATGCTGCTCTACCTTAAAAGTGGCATCTTTTTCAATCTCTGTCAGCTCCTCTTCGCCCACACCAATTTCCAGCAACAGCTTTTTCAGCTTGGGCTGGGGATCATCCTTGCCATGGTTCGTCAGGTCATCGTCTGTTCTATACCATTCTTTGCGCACCCCCGAAGTGTGGTGACCGAGTAAAGGTACTTTTGCATGAACAAGTATGGGTTTGCGGTTATTACGCACGTAATCTATGGCTTCTGCAATACCCTTAAAGCTTTCTACAAAATCGCTTCCGTTCACCCGCATGCGCTTCATGCCCTTAAAGCCTGCTGCATATTCATAAGCATCCATGGCGCGCATTTCTTCGCCACTGGCGCTTATTCCCCAATCGTTGTCCTGCACCAGGTATATAATGGGCAGGTTTTTAAGCACCGCCATCTGGAAAGCTTCTGCCACTTCGCCTTCGGTAATTGAACCATCGCCAAAGCTGCAAACCACCACCGGGTATTCGCCCTTTTTGTTGAGGCGCTGGCTTTCCTTATAAGCAATGCCATGTGCCATGCCCGTTGCCGGAATGGCCTGCATGCCTGTTGCGCTGCTCTGGTGCGGAATTTTAGGAAACTCTTCGCGGTTTAAGCTTGGATGTGCATAATAGGTACGCCCGCCCGAAAACGGATCTTCCCCTTTGCCCAATAACTGGAGCATGAGCTCATACGGGCTTAGTCCCATGCCAAGCAGCATCGATTCATCGCGGTAATAAGGGGAACAGTAATCGTAAGGCTGAAGCTGCATGCCTACAGCCAGCTGTATGGCTTCGTGCCCGCGCGATGTGGAGTGAACATATTTACAGACGGGCCTGTTTGCATCATAGGTTTCAGCCATTGCCCTGGCTTCGCACATGTGCATGTAGGCTTCTAAAAGAATATCTTTTTTAACCATGTTTGAGGGGGCAAGTTTAACGATTACACCAGTAAAAAGCTAATTTCAAAACCCGGGCAGGTTTATCGCTAAATTAAAGGGCACACGAGGGTTGAACGAGGTAAAATAATTTAATCTTATACCCGCTTTAATAAGCGTGTTCATCATTCCGTCAGTTAAGCCTTATATTTGCCGATTATGGATGTACAAATGACTTTTCCTTTTAAGAAAATAGCTGTTGCAGTGGGGTTTACTCCAAGACTGGAAGCTATTTTAGCCGAGTCGGGCAGGTTACAGCAATTGTTTAATGCGCAGCTTATCTTTATTCATATAGGCGATAAAAATGCAGAAATGGAACAGCAACTCAATGATTTGCTGAATAAATACAACCTGTTTCAACCAGGAAACCAACTGATCTGGGAAAAAGGAAGCCCGGTGGAACAGATCGTGGAGATCTGCAACGAACAGGATGTTGACCTGCTGGTGGCCGGGGCACTTGAAAAAGAGACCATGTTCAAGTACATTTTGGGAGGCGTTGCCCGCAACCTTTGCCGCAAAAGCAGGTGCAGCATGCTGATGCTGCGCGAGCCGGATGTGTTTTCGAAACCTGTAAAACGCATCGTGGTGGAAGGAAGCGACCATCCAAAAACAGCACAAACGGTTGAAACCGCCATTTATATCGGCAAAAAAACCAAGGCCGATGTGGTGCACGTGGTGCAGGAACAGGATATGGCCAAATCAGCATTGATCCGCAGCGATGTGTTTACCGATAACGAAGCAGACGAGCATAAAGAAAAAATAGAAATAGAGGAAGTTGCTACATTGAACCACATTCTTTCGTGTGCCGATTGCGGATCGTTAAAAGTGCAAACGGAGCGCCTGGAAGGAAAGCCGGGTTACGTGATCAGTAATTTTGCACGCGAGCATAAGGCCGATCTGCTTGTGCTTAATTCTCCCGATACCAAGCTTAACCTGATCGACCGGTTTTTTCCTCACGATATTGAATTTGCCTTAGCCGACCTGCCCTGCGATCTGCTGATCGTTCATGCCAGGGAAAGAAACAATTAAAACCCGATACTCAAATGGCTCATGCCGAAATTATAAACTTACTGGTATGCCTTGGGGCAATGCTTATTCTCGGGCGTATATCCGGTGAGTTCTTCCGCAGGCTCAGGATGCCCCTGGTTGTTGGCGAGCTGGTGGCCGGGATCTTTTTAGGCCCCAGCATTTTAGGCAAGTTCTTTCCGGTGGCCAATGAGCTGGTTTTTACCACCAAGGGAAACCTGGGCATGGTGCTTAATGGCATAGGCACCATTTCGGTGGTGATGCTTTTGTTTGTGGCCGGCATGGAGGTGGAGCTTTCCCTCATCCGCCAGCAGGGCAAAACAGCTTTTAAGGCCAGCTTTGTGGGCCTGATCATTCCTTTGATACTGGGTTATAGTGCAGGATATTTTTATCCTGAATATTTTGGCGGAACAGCAGGTAAGGACATTCTTGTTTTTGCCCTGTTCATGGGAACCGCTATGGCCATATCGGCTTTGCCGGTTATTGCACGCACACTCATGGACCTTAATTTATTTAAAACCAAGGTAGGCATGATCATTATTGCCGCAGCCATGTTTGACGACCTTATCGGCTGGTTGTTGTTTAGCGTGGTGATGGGCCTGATCAATACGGGTTCCGATCCGTTTAACGTTTTATACACCATCGGGTATACGCTTTTATATGCCTTGTTAATGCTCACCGTTGGGCGGGTCGTTATCAATAAATCATTGCCCTGGGCCCAAAAGAATTTAAGCTGGCCGGGAGGCATGCTTGCCTTTTCGTTAGGTCTTGCTTTTTTAGGCGCGGCTTTCACCGAAAAGATCGGGATCCATGCCATTTTCGGGGCTTTTATAGCCGGTGTGGCCATTGGCGATTCGGTGCATGTAAATGAAAAGCTGCGCGACATCATTCACCAGTTCGTTACCAATATTTTCGCGCCTATATTTTTTGTTTCCATTGGCTTCAAGATCGATTTTATTCAAAATTTCGATGTGCAGATCGTTGGCATCGTGCTTGGCCTGGCTGTGGTTTGTAAGTTGCTTGGCGCAGGACTTGGTGCATACTGGGGCGGGTTAAACTATAAGGAAAGCATGGCGGTGGGCTTTGGCATGAATGCCCGGGGTGCAATGGAGATCGTACTGGGTTTGCTTGCTTTGCAGGCCGGGGTAATTACTCCCCCTTTGTTTGTGGCGCTTGTGGTAATGGCGGTGATCACCAGTATTATGGCCGGCCCGATGCTGCAATATTTTTTAACCGGGGAAATGAAACTAGCCACCGGTTTAAAGGAAATCCTGCCCCTTAAAGAAGCAGAATAAGAAGCAGACAAGACCCCTTTTAAGGATACCTGCTCAAGCTGCATTTTCATTTAACTATCCATTAAGGAATTTAGCTGGAATCAAATGTTTGCAAATCAATTGGTTTTTCGCACTTTTGTGCCTCTTAAAATTTACCTGTTCTGAATAATATTATCGACATAAAACCGCTTCTGTTTGGAGTACAGAAGCCTAAGGTTGTTATCACCACACACCATAAACCGGATGCCGATGCCCTGGGCTCGTCATTAGGGCTGTGGCATTACCTTAAACTGAAAGGCCTTGACCCGGTAGTGGTGGCACCAACTGATTACGGCAGTTTTTTAACCTGGATGCCGGGCGAAAAAGAAGTGATCAATTATGAAGCGGATACCGACAAAAGCATTCGTTTGGTAAGCGATGCCGATTTTATCTTCTGCCTCGACTTTAATGCGTTAAAGCGCATCAACAGCATGGGCGAGCTGGTAAAAGCCAGTAAAGCCACAAAGGTAATGATCGACCATCACCTGGACCCGGATGACTTTGCCACCTTCTATCTGCATGATACGAATGCCAGCAGCACCTGTGAGCTTATTTACGATGCAATAAAAATATGGGGCGATGAGGCCCTGGTATCAAAAGATATTGCAAGCTGTTTGTATGCAGGGATCATGACGGATACGGCTTCGTTCAAACACCGCAGCACCTATCCATCCACCCACCTTGTTGCTGCCGCCTTGCTCGAAAAAGGGGCCGAATCGAATGTGATCTTCGAAAACATTTATGATAATTACTCGATAGACCGGATGCGCTTTATCGGGTATTGCCTCAATGAAAAGCTGGTGATCCTGCCCGAATACAATACGGCCCTCATGTTTATTACCACCGAGGAGCTGAAAAAATACAACAGCATAACCGGTGACACGGAAGGGCTGGTTAACTATGGGCTTGCCATTAAAGGGATCAATTTTTCGATCCTGGTTGTAGACCGCAGCGTGGCGCGTAAAATGAGCTTCAGAAGCAAAGGTGAATTTCCGGCCAATGAATTTGCCCGGAAATACTTTAACGGGGGCGGGCATTTTAATGCAGCGGGAGGCGAAAGCACAGACCCGATGGAAGTGGTGGAACAAAAGATCAACGAAGGTTTAAAAGAATATAAACACCTGTTAGGATAAAAAATGAAAAAATCAATATACATACTTGCTGCTGTGGCAGCTCTTTTTACCGCATCCTGCGGTGAGTACAAAACAACCGAAAGCGGGGTGCGATATAAGGTGCTCAGCAAAGGAGACGGTGAAGCAAATAATGATACCAGCTCATTGATCTATGCAAATTACCGCATCGCTGTAGAATCAACAGATTCGGTGCTGGTTGAAACCTTCACATCAGGAAAAGCCGGTTACATCCCTGTTTTTGAACCAACGATGAAAGAAGCGCTTACCAAGCTTGTTAAAGGAGACAGCGCGGAGATCCTGATCAATGCCGATACGTTTTTCATGAACAGTTTCGGACAAGCCCGTCCTCCGTTTGTTAAGGAGGGTGACCATATTAAATTCACCGTGAAAATTAACGACATTTTCAGCCAGGACCAGATGCGCAAAAAAGAGGAAATGGAAATGCAGGACCTGAGCCAGAAAGATTCCCTGGAACGTTCTGCCGCAATTGCCGCTATGCCGGATGCTAAATCGACCGATAAAGGTGTGTTTTATGTAACCACCATAAACGGAACAGGAAAACAGGTGAAAAAAGGAGATAAGCTAAAAGTGTTGTACAAAGGAATGTTGCTTAACGGCCAGGTTTTTGACGAGAACCAAAAAGACGGAATAGAACTTACTGTTGGTTTAGGCCAGGTGATCCCGGGTTGGGAAAGCATGCTGATGCAAATGAAAGAAGGCCAGAAAGTAAGGGCCATTATTCCATGGAGCCAGGCATACGGACCACGTGGAAACGGACCGATACCTCCTTACAGCACGCTTGTGTTCGAAATGGAGATCCTTAAAATTAACTAATTATTGCTATGATAAAATACCTCGCTTTAGTTGTTTCCTTTGTTTTACAATTATGTGCTTATGGCCAGAATAACGAGGCCATGACTAAAGCAGGTATTTTAAGCTATACCATTCTTCGTGCGAACGAAAGCACGCAAAAACCTAAGTTAACAGAATACCTGGATGCCAATTTCCGGATGACGATCGGCTCTACTGATTCGGTGCTCAACGAAAGTTTTACCTATCATAAGCCGGTTGCCCTGCAGGTTGACCATCCCAGCTTCAGGGAAATTTTCCTTCAGCTGAACAAGGGCGACAGGGTGCAGATCATGGTGAGTGCCGACTCGTTCTATAAATATACTTCGCGCCAGCAGTTGCCCGATTATATTAAAAAAGGCGATAGCCTGGGATTTTTTATCAAGGTGTACAACATCCTTAATGATGAAGGCCTGATGAAAAAGCAGATGAAGGAAGATGAAGAAAAAATAGAACTGGATTCCTTTTACCTGAACGATTACCTGAATAAGCTGAGCAATGTGAAAGCCACCACGCGTGGTTTAAATTACGTGGTTACCAGGAACGGAGCAGGTAAAAAACCGGAGAACGGGGATAGTGTAACCATCAACTACCGCGGCTATTTTTTTGACGGAAGGGTATTTGATAAAGCCACCCAGGGGTATTCGTTCATTTTAGGTTTAGGACAGGTGATACCCGGGCTCGATGAGGGCATTGCATTGATGAACGAAGGTGCTAAATTTAAATTCATTGTGCCTTATTACCTTGCCTATGGCACCGGTGGTTCAAACCTTATTCCTCCCTATTCTTCCCTTGTTTTTGATGTGGAATTGATTTCAGTAAAACGATCTTCTTTAAAAAAATAAACCATTCAATAAGATGAAAAAAATACTTGCACTGGCCGCTTTACTGGCTTTAACAGGTTCAGCATTTGCCCAAAAAAGAGCCGCCAATAAACCGGCAACTAAAAAAGCGGCAGCACCGGCAGAAAAAAAAGAGCTTAATGTAGAATACACCACTGCTTCGGGACTTAAATATCAAATGATCGCGAAAGGAACCGGCAAGAGGGCTGTTCCCGGATCAAGCGTTGCGGTTCATTACACCGGCAGGTTAACAGATGGAACCAAATTTGACAGCTCGCGCGACAGGGGACAACCATTCTCCTTTAAGCTTGGACAGGGGAGCGTGATCAAGGGTTGGGATGAAGGTGTTGCTTTATTAAATGTTGGCGATAAGGCCATCTTTACCATTCCACCGGCATTGGGCTATGGGGAAAGGGCCATGGACAAGATCCCTGCAAACTCTACCCTGGTTTTTGATGTGGAATTAATGGATGTGAAAGAGCCCATTAAGCCATGGGAGATGAATAATAAAGACACCATTACAACAGCCAGCGGCTTAAAATATTTACTTGTTGCAAAAGCAACAGATGCCAACGCAGCACAAGCAGGAAGCGGAAAAACCGTTGATGTGCATTACACAGGCTTCCTCACCAACGGAAGGCCGTTTGATTCTTCTGTAGAAAGAGGCCAGCCCATCAGCTTTCAGCTGGGTAGCGGAATGGTGATCAAAGGATGGGAAGAAGGCATTGCGCTGATGAAAAAAGGTGAAAAGATACGCCTGATCATTCCTTCCGACCTGGCCTATGGCCCTAACGGTGCAGGTGGTGTAATTCCGCCTAACGCTACTTTAATTTTTGATGTGGAACTGGTGGATGTGAAATAAGGAGAAGAGGTTATTGGCTTTTGGCCGTTAGCTGTTGATGGGAAGTATACTTTTAGGAAACAGTGGTTTGGTCATTGGCCTTTGTGGATTTATGGTTTAGGTAGAACCACGGAGGACACAATCCCGATAGCTATCGGGACACTAAGGGCACAACGAAATGCCGTGTAAAACGTAATTATTAAACCGTAATTAGCCCCTTCGTACTTTCACTTTCCCACTTCTATCTTCTAAACGCTATTATCTATAAACTATCGTCTATCAGCTTCCTCTCCGCACTTCAATTACACTGAAACAAATGGCCAGCCAGAATATAGACGGCAGCAGGCACCACAACAGGCCGTTGAGCCAGAACCCTGAAAAAGTGTAGACCTGCGCATTGGTTTTGTCGTTGTCAAGGTAAATTACCGGGATGATGTCCCTTACATTCATCGGTTGGCCTTCGGGACCAAGAAAGGTGATGAGGCTATCGCCCGCATAATATTTTATTTCGGCACTCATGGTGCTTCCGAAATCGCTTTTGTTGATGCCATGAATAAAGTTGCGTGTAACAATGCCTTCTGTAACGATCCCGTCTTTAACCGAGTATCGTTTCACGCCATAATATGTTCCGAGGATAAGCACCATGCCGGCTAAAAAGATCCCGATCCGCACAGCATGGCTTCTTACCTTCATTTAATTGAATTTAAACGGGGGAATCAGGTTGAACTTCGGAATGGCCACTTCAAACAACTTACCGTCTATCTGCCGCTCCATCAGGAAAGTACCGTACATTACGCCTATATCGGCCTGCACTGCGCAACCGCTCACGTACTGGTGGCTTTCGCCCGGCTCCAGCATGGGCTGACGGCCCACAACACCTTCCCCTTCCACTTCACTTTTATTCACATTCAGGTCGGTGATGTACCAATGCCTGCGAAGCAGCTTAATGGTAAACTCGCTCCTGTTCTCTATGGTAATTCTGTATGCAAATGTATGATCGCCATCCGGGTTCTGGCTGACGTGCTGGTAAGCAACTTCCACGCTAATCTTTACATCATTTGTTATTGCTGTTGGCATAGTGACTGTTAGAACACACGAAGTAATAAAAAAGTTATGGCTAAATCAATACCAAAACCTGTTCCATAAAAATATTACAATAAGACGGCCTAACAATTTCATAACACCGAAAACACATTGACTTTATATGCATGGCCGAATGTTGCTGTATCATTTTAAGCAAAGCAAAAAATGAACAAACGCAATGTTAAGGTTGCTGTGATCTCGGATGTGCATCTTGGCACATACGGCTGCCAGGCCAAAGCGGTGAACCGCTATCTTAAATCGATCAACCCCGAAATACTGGTATTGAATGGCGACATTATCGACATCTGGCAATTCAGCAAGCGCTACTGGCCCGATTCGCACATGAAAGTAATGCAACGCATTTTTAAAATGATGAGCCAGGGCACAAAAGTGTATTACCTCACCGGGAACCATGATGAAATGCTGAGGAAATTCACCGATTTCAGGCTGGGGAAACTGGAACTGCTCGATAAGCTGGTTTTAGACCTGGATGGAAAAAAAGCATGGATCTTTCATGGCGATGTGTTTGACATTACCATGAAAAACAGCAAATGGCTGGCCAAGCTTGGCGCAATTGGCTACGATACATTGATCTTACTGAACAGCATGGTGAACTGGTTCTCCCAGAAAATGGGAAGGGGGAAAGTATCGTTCAGCCAGAAGATAAAAAACAGCGTGAAGCAGGCCATTAAGTTCATTGATGATTTTGAGCAAACAGCTACCGACATTGCTATTGAAAATAGTTATGATTATGTGGTGTGCGGGCACATTCACCAACCTGCCATACGGGAAGTAAAAACAGAAAAAGGCAGCACACTGTATTTAAACAGTGGCGATTGGATAGAGAACCTCACAGCCCTGGAATATAACGAGGCAAAATGGAGCTTATATTACTACAAAGCCGAGTTTGGTGATGCAGAAGATGATGATGAGCTGGACACCTCGCTCCCGGATATGAATACCTTATACCAGGCCATTATCAGGCAAGCGGTATAGCCTGTTATTTTTTCAATGCCTTTTTAGCCGTGCTGGCGATCAGCATAATTAAAACTGCACCGCTCACGGCAAGTCCCATGTCTTTTTGTGCATCCCACACATCGCCCTGCGTACCCAAATAAGCATCGCCCTGTGCAGCAAAAAACACATCGGCCACCAGCCATTCAATAATTTCATAGATGCCGCTAAAGCTCATCGTGATCTCCACCGGCAGCACCCAGCACACCCACACCGGCCAGTCGAACCAATTGCGAAAATAATCGCGCATGGGATAAGTGAGCATAAAGCCAAAGCTGAAATGCACAATGCGGTCGTAATGATTGCGCTCCAGGTGCAGTACGTCCTTTAACCAATAACCCAGCGGGTTTTCGGCATAGGTGTAGGTTGCCCCGTAAATATGCAATAAAATGTAAACAAAGATTAGCGTATAGCTCAGGTCGCTGAACTTGAATTTGCGGTAGCTGATGGTAAGGCCCCCAATCAGCAAAATGGTTAAAATATTTTCGATGATCCAGTTTGTGCTGTCGGTGGTGAACACAAATGTCAGTATCCAGCAAACAGCAAAAACCAACGCGTATAATTTAAGCAGGGTATTTTGCGCAAAAGGTGTTCTTTGGGGTGATGAAGTGGTGGTAAATATCATTTTCGGTTTAAGTTAGTTTGAAAGCAATCGGTAAGGTGAACATCAGTCTTACAGGTTTTCCATTTTGCATGGCCGGCTTCCACTTTTCCATGTTTCTGATCACCCGCAACGATTCCTCGTCCATCCTTTTTGTAGCTGATTTAATAATGGTAATGTCTGTCAATGATCCGTCTTTTTCTACGATAAACTGAAGGATAACTTTTCCTTGTTTATTTTTTTTCCTGTCTTCTGCAGGATAACGGATCTCATTGGAAAGGTAGCGGTATAAATCGCCCGGGTATTCCGGCATTTCTTCAACAAAGGCATATACCGTATCCCGGGCTTCCTGCGCCACAGCATCAATGCTTAATAAGCAAAGAAGCACGACAATTAATTTAATTATGTTTTTCATATGATCAATGGTCTCCAATTATAATTAAAAATTAAATGACTATCCGTATACAGCGAAACAAAACGCTTAGTCACTTCGAGTAGGCTTATGTGTTTATGATGTTATTTAAAGAATGTACGATGCCGTATCGAGAAGCCGAAAAGTGTACCTTTGGTTCTCGGTACACCGTTCTATGCATAATTCCTGCAAACGGTACTCGAACCGACTGTGATTTCAAACAAGTTGCCTGCGTTTTGAAAATAAAGTGAACAACAGGAATGCAGCCATCAGCACCCCGATCTGATAAATCAGGTCACCATACTCCACATAAAATGTTTTTTGCTGGTTCAGCACCACATCATATTTTAAAGCTTCACCTTTATACCAGCCTGTTTGCGCCAGCATGCCGCCTTCGTCATCAATAAATGAACTGATGCCGGTGTTTGCGCTCCGGGCCACATACCTTCTTGTTTCAATGGCACGAAGCCTTGCATATTCGTTGTGCTGGATATAACCGGGCGTATCATCCCACCAGCCATCGTTGGTGATGATGCACAAAAGGGTTGCCCCGCGTTGCACATAGCCGGTAATGTATTCACCAAAAATACTCTCATAGCAAATGATGGGCGCAACCCCGAACACCCGGTTCACAAAAAACGTTTTCGGTTCTTTGTCAACGCCCAGGCTTCCCGATGTGCCCCCCAGGTTAATCGCGTATTTTTCTACATACTTCAACACAGCCGAAAAAGGAAGGCGTTCCACACCCGGAACCAGCTTGCTTTTGTGGTACACATCAATGGTGCTGTCTCCCGATTTAAAAAACAAGGCCGTGTTGTATGAATCATAGGTTGTTCCCGATTTGTATTGTCTTGCCGTGGCCGAAACCGCATCACCTGGAAAGTAAATTTTGTAGGTATCGGCACCTGTTAAAATGCTCACGTTGGGGTATCTTTTCATGAACTCACGCACCTGGAAAACAGTTTGCTCCTGCGCCAATGTGCGCTCGTCAAGCTGGCCCACCAAAGCCGTTTCAGGGAACATAACGAGCTGTACCGTTGAGTCCATATTGGCTTCTGCAATTCCAAGCATCTTCACCATTTGCTGGTAAGGTGAAAGCCCGTTGAACTTATCCTTATACGGATCGATATTTGGCTGCACCACCATAACACGTGCCGTGTTCTTTATGTAATTTTTTTGTTGGTCGTGGAACTGGTTCAGCACATAAAAAGATAAAAACACCGGGGCGAACAATTGGAAAAATGCCAGGTTAAATGCCTTCCGCAGGCGCTGTTGTTTTTCAAGCCCGGGATAGGCCACCAGTAAATGAAATATGCTTTTGTTCACCCAAAGTATCCACAACGTTCCGCCAGCAACACCCGTGTATTCATACCATTGGATCAGCCACGGTACATTGGCAAATACGTTACCCAGGCTCAGCCAGGTCCAGGTGCCATCCCAGCGGTAATGAAAAAACTCGAAGGCAAGCCAGGCGCATATAAAAGGCAATAATTTCAGCGGATTGCCGGTTTTTTTTGCCAGGTGGAACAGGAACATAAACGGCAGGTTCATCAGCAAACTATTGAGGATAAAAGCCATCAGCCCTCCTCCTGCCGATGCATTCCACACCCACCAGGTTGTGCCTACATTAAAGAGCAGAAAGGAAAGGTAACCATATAAAAAAGCCCAGCCTGCACCCAATTGCTTTTGCTGAATAAGATAATGGATATAGAACAACGGCACAAAACCGAAAAAGGCCAGGGGGAATAAGCCGATGGGATGCCAGGCCAGCGTGAGCAGCAATGCCATGCAAACCGAAAGGCCCGTAAGCTTTATATGAATATTTAAGTTCTTCATGGATGGATCGAAACAAGGTGCAACTTCATGCATTTAAAAAGTAATTCCAAATATTAAAGAAGCGCCATTGAATAATGATTTTTTAACAATGCAAAACGCGAAAAAAGCTTTTAATTTGCCTGATTGAATGCAAATTACTAAGTACTTTTTCATCGCTGCATCATTTGTTTGCAGCAACGTTTATGCGCAGATACTGCCATCGTTTGGTGATTCCCGCAGCGGAAGCACCGGCATGCAGTTTCTTAAAATAGGACCCGATGCGCGTTCCATGAGCCTGGGCGGTGCATTTGTTGCCACGGCCAATGATGTTTCATCTATGTTCTGGAACCCTGCAGGCATTACACAAACCGATACAGGAAAAGTAAATGTACAAATATCGCATGCCCGTTATTTTGGCGATATTTCTTCTAACTATGCAGGTGTTGTGGGTAAAGTAGGTAAATATTCATACTTAGGCTTCCAGGTTTTCAGCATGGATTACGGCAGCATGAAAGAAACCACGGAGTTTGAATCGCAGGGCACAGGACGCACATTTGCGCTAAGCAATTATTATATCGGGTTAACCTACGCACAGGTATTGACCAACAGCTTTAGCTTTGGCTTGAACGGGCGTTATGCCAATGAAGGGTTTCCGGGAGTGAGCGTGCATAATATCCTGTTTGACCTGGGGTTGAAATATGATGTGGGCGTTAAGAATACGCGCTTTGGTGTGAGCTTCAGTAATTTTGGCTTTAATGTGAACCCGGAAGGAGACGCAAAGATCCTGAAATTTAACGGACCCACCGACATCACCAACTTTACAACGGTAACCGTACCGGGGATTTTTCGCATAGGTGCTGCATTTGATCCTTTAATGGGATACAAACACAACATCACGGTTTCGGCCCAGCTGAACCACCCTACCGACAACAATGAAACCTATGGACTGGGTGCCGAATATTCATTTAAACGTTTTGCATACGGAAGACTGGGTTATGAGTTCGGAAGCGATGAAAAATACATTGCACCATCTGCCGGTCTCGGGCTTAAGCTGAAACGGAACTATGGCGGCCTTACGATCGACTATGGTTTCCTGGCCAAATCGAACCTGGGCAGCCTTCACCGCATTTCACTGGCCATAAACATCCGCTAATTACAACGAGTATCTTACATGAACAACGCATATAAATTCTTTTTTTTCTGTTCTTTTTTGCTGGTGCTGGCTTCGTGCGGCAACAAAGAAGATGACCAGACAAAAGATATTTTTGAACAAGGCCGCATCGACCCTAATCTTATTCCGAACAAGGTGGGTTATGTGCCGTTATATCCTTATTTCACCAATCTTCTTCACCCCGTTGACGTGTATGTGGGTTATGATGAAATGGTGTACGTGGTGGACGATCGTGGGTTAAATGTGCTGGACCAGACGGGCAAAATGGTTAAAACCATTTTTATCCCGGACTACTTCATACTCAACTTCCTTCCAGTGCTTCAAATATTCCTCAACCGAAATCTGCGGCGCATTAACCAAAGCCACTTCTACCGCCTTTTTAAAATCAACCATTACTAATACTAAACCGCAGAATCCACACGATCGCGTAATTCTTTACCCGCTTTAAAGTGCGGCACATGCTTGGCAGGCACTTGCACTTTACTACCAGTTTTAGGGTTGCGACCCAAAC
>JAZKGM010000030.1:0-11162 GCA_040385895.1 Bacteroidota bacterium | reverse complement strand
GCCTTTGCTTGTTCCAATGAGTGAAGTAGCAGGAAGAATGAGTGTTCAGGAAGGGGCTAAATTCCTCGAGAAGCCAATGGGTGGAAGAGGTATTTTATTGGGTGGTGTACCGGGTGTTAAACCGGCTGAGGTTTTGGTATTGGGTGGTGGTATAGTGGGAACACAGGCTGCTATTATGGCGGCAGGTTTAGGTGCCGACGTTACCATTATGGATATTTCACTGCCACGTTTACGTGAATTGGATAATATTTTACCGGCAAACGTAAAAACCGTTTATTCAAACGAATACAATATCCGTGCGGCCATTACACATTCTGATTTGATCGTTGGTGCGGTATTGATCCCGGGTGCAAAAGCCCCTTCACTGATCACCAAAGACATGCTTAAGACCATGCGTCCCGGTACGGTTATGGTTGATGTGGCCATCGACCAGGGCGGGTGCTTTGAAACCAGCAAGGCAACAACCCACGAAGATCCTATCTATACCGTTGATGGGGTGATCCATTATTGTGTGGCCAACATGCCTGGTGCTGTTCCTTACACCTCAACCCTTGCATTAACCAATGCCACTTTACCTTATGCCCTGCAACTGGCCAATAAAGGCTGGAAAAAAGCATGTGCCGAGAATAAAGAGCTTGAACTTGGTTTGAATGTGGTGGATGGCAAAGTGGTTTACAAAGGAGTGGCCGAGGCGTTCAACCTTAATTATGTAGATGTAAAAGAAGTATTGAACTAATTTTATAAAAATCATTCATATTTGAAAAAGCTGCCTGTAACATTACAGGCAGCTTTTTTATGATAAAATATTTAGCAGCTTTCATCCTGTTTCTAGCCACCTGTTCTGCCTATGCACAAAAGGCGGATCTTTTGCAACAAACAAAAACGGTAATAACCCACCTGCAGCAAAAGCAGTTCGACAGCATGTATGCCCTGTTTAATGCTGATATGCAAAGGCAGCTTTCGGTGAGCGACATAGAGATCATGTGGGAAAGCTTTACGGAGAAATACGATTCGCTCACAGATGTACATGAAACCAGCATCCGTAAAAAAGACTCGCTGTGGATGAGTGAAACAAAGCTCGACTTTGTTAAAAAATCATTCATTCTTCAGCTTAGTCTTTCCAGCGATGGGGTGGTATGCGGTATCTTTTTCAGGAACATTAATGTGCCTTATGCCCCACCGGCTTATATTAATATGCTTACTTTTTATGAGCTAAAGTTAAATATAGCGGCTAAAGGAATAAGCAATGAAGGGATATTAAGCCTCCCCAAAAACAACGTGAAACCACCTTTAGTGATCATTGTTGGGGGCAGCGGTCCTACCGGCATGGATGCAAACTCAGGACCTAACAAACCTTATAAAGACCTGGCGTGGGCTTTGGCCTCTGAAGGAGTAGCCACTTACCGGTATAATAAACGTACATTCAATAAGGCCAATATCAATATGAAACATGCTGCTGAATTTGGATTGAAAGAAGAATACGGGGACGACATTAAAGCGCTGGTGAACTACTTTAGCAGATCGGATAAAATAGATACAAAACGCATTTACATATTGGGCCATAGCGAAGGCGGATTTATGCTGCCCTATTTTGCAAAGGAAAACGCAAACAAAGTAAAGGGATACATCAGCCTGGCCGGAAATGTTTCGACCATAGCAGACATGCTTCCTTACCAGTTCCGGTTCTTAAAATCGCTGAACCCCGACAGTACTGCCGGAAAAATATTTGATGACTACATAGCCAAAGCAGAATACATGCAACGGCATGTGAAAAGCAGCACCGTTGAAAAAGATTCCATGGTATTGGGAATGACCTTGTATTATTTAAAGGATATGGAAAAGCACCAGCCCGCGAACCTGATCAGTTACCTCAATAATAAACCATTTCTTGCTATACAGGGCGGGCGGGATTACCAGGTTCCGCCAACGGAGCTGGACAGCTGGAAAACCCTGCTAAAAGACGCTTGCTGTGCTGAGTTTAAAACATTTGATAAGCTTAACCACGTGATGATGGAAGGAGAAGGTGCGCCAAATCCTTCCGAATACAGTGCACCTGCCAATATCCCCGAATATGTTCCTTTGTTTATTTCAGGTTGGATCTTAAATCAAAAATAATAGATAACTTAGTGGTGCTGTTTTTTTGAACGATATGCCTGTTTTTGCCAGACACTTTTTCGCTGTTTTTTTTATTGTTCCGTTTCTTGCGGTGGCCCAGTCGCACGAAATAGACAGCCTCAATAAGGTGCTCACAACAACACTGCCCGACACCTCCAGGGTAAATACCATGAATGTATTGGCCCGCCATTTGCGCAATACACAAGCTACGGCAGCCTTGCAGCTTGCTAAAGAGGCGTATGCACTTGCTGTAAAGAACCACTATACAAAAGGTGTTGCCACCGCATCCGATATCAGCGGGGTGATCTATCTTAACCTGGGTGATTCACGAAAAGCCCTTTACAGCCACCTGATCGCCCTGAACCTGTTTGAGCAGATCGATAACAAACGTGGGATTGCATTTACATACAATAACATCGGTGCAGTATACTCTCATTTAAAAAATTATGACCGGGCCGAGTTTTACTACCTCAAATCGCTTGAGCTGAAGAAACAAGCAGGCCTTAACAGGGAGGTGAGCAGTTCGTATGTTAACCTGGGTAACATAAAGATGCATGAGCATAAAATAGAAGATTGTATTAACTATTATAAGCTGGGTCTTAGCAATGCCATTAAATATAACGACAAACAAAATATTACCATTGGCTATATGAACCTTGGGGAGGCCTATTATGATAACAAACAATACAAGTTTGCGCTTTCGTATTATAAAAAGGCAGAACCTTACATTAAAGAATCGGGCAACATTAATCATGAGGCACACGCAAACTTTGCGGCCGGAAAGATCCTGACCGACCTGGGCGAATATGAAACAGCAGAAAGAAAATTCACAAAGGCCTTAACCATCAGCAAGCAGGCGGGGTCAAAGAACCTGGAGCTTAACATTTATAAATACTCATCCAAGCTGTATGAAAAATGGAACAAGCCGGCAGAGGCGGTGATCTATTATAAAAAATACATTCAACTCAATGATTCTATTTACAGCAACGAAACGGTAAAGACCTTATCTGAAATGCAATCGCGCTACGACCTGGAGACCAAAGACCGGCAGATCGAACTCCTCAACAAGGACAAGACCATTGCAGAGGCAACCATCAGCCGGGATAAGCTCGTAAAAAGATTTTTGATCGCTGCCTTTTTGTTGTTTGTGGTTATTGTGATCATCCTTGTGCGGAATATTTTTCTTAAACAGCAGGTTAACCGGGTGCTTACCGTTAAAAATGAACAGATCGAGGAGCAGCAGATCGAAATAGGGCGGCAGAATGAGCAGCTCACTAACTATAACCTCGAGCTGATGAAAGAAAATGTATCGGCCAGGTACGAGATCTTAAAATCGAAGATTAACCCGCATTTTTTATTCAATTCGCTCACCACTTTATCAAACCTGATCATAACGAACAGGGAAGGGGCACTTGAATTTGTAATGAAATTTTCGAAACTGTACCGGAAGATCCTTGATGTGAACAGCTCCCAGCTGGTAACCATTGAACAGGAAATTGAGCTGGTTTCGGAGTTTCTGTATATTCAGAAGATCAGGTTCAACAGCAACCTGGTGTATAGTTTCAATATTCATAAAACGCATTTAAAAAACATGGTTCCTCCATTCTCCATCCAGCTGCTGGTTGAAAATGCCGTTAAGCACAATACGATCTCAAAAGAGCAAAAGCTGGTGATAAAGATTTTTTCGGAAAACGATTGTATAATTGTTTCCAATAACATTCAGCGGAAGGAAAATCCGGAAGAATCAATGAAAGTGGGACAAAAGAACATATTCGAACGGTACAAACTGATAGGGGCAAAGAGCCCGGCATTTACGGAAGAAGAAACCCGGTATGTGGTATCATTGCCTATTATAAAAAAGGAGGAGGTGATATGAACTGCATTATCGTAGAAGATGAACATAATGCAGCCGATCACCTTGAGTATATGCTAAAACGGATCAATTCCGGGATTGAAGTGCTTGCCAAGCTTGATTCCATAAAAGAATCCGTAAAATGGTTGTCGCAAAATCAAACCGACCTTATTTTTTTAGATGTACAGCTCGGGGATGGAATCAGCTTCACCATATTCGACCAGATGGAGATACAGACACCGGTGATCTTTACGACCTCTTATCATGAGTATGCGATAGAAGCGTTTAAGCTGAACAGCATCTCGTACTTGTTAAAACCGATTGATGAGCAGGAACTGGTGGGAGCACTTGAAAAATACAGCAGGCTTAATTCACCCGGTTCTATGCAGGCCTTAGCCCGGGCAGTAAATAAATATCAGAAAAAATTCCTGGTTGAGTCGGGCAACACCATTCATTCTTTTACAGATGAAGAGATCGCTTATTTTATGGTGCAGAACAGGCATGTGTTTATTATCCTGCGCGATGGGCTGCAGCTGGTGTTTAATGCCACCATGGATGCTGTTGAGCAACGGCTATCGCCTGACGATTTTTTCAGGATCAACCGGCAGTTTATTATTCATAGAAATGCCATTGCTAAAATGACAACTGAAACAAGGGGGAGGGTTAAGATCGAAACCTCGCCATTATCACGCGAAGAAATGGTGGTAAGTGTTGACCGGGCCTCCGCATTTAAAGAGTGGTTGTCATAAATAACAAAAAGAGCGATGCTGTTAAGCATCGCTCTTTTTGTTCACGTTAAAAGGTAAATTACAGTTTAACGAACTTTTTTACCACTGAAGCATTATCGCTTGATATTTTGATGAAGTAATTTCCACGATCAAGGTCTGATAAGTTAAGGGGGGCAGAGCCATTAAGCGCTTCCGTTTTTACCACCTGGCCAAGTTGGTTCATGATCTCTACGTTTACGTTCTCTGTATTGTTAATGATAATGTAATCATTAGCCGGGTTAGGATAAACAGAAATACTGTTTAAACGTGCAATATCAGCAACTCCCGAGTTTGTTCCCTGGCGAACTGAAAAAGGGCTTAGAGAAGTTAAACCGGTACGTGTTACACTAAACATTCCATTGGCTTCTGCAGTTGCAGCAGCACCCGCCATCACATCCCAGTCGCTTGCTGTGTAATGGCTGATGTATGAGCTTGAGCGGTTAAAAGAGTTAACTTCGCTTGAAGCAGCCCACATTAATTTAACATCCAGATTTAAGCCAGATGTAATATCTGAAGCAATGTTCCAGCTTCCTTTTACCATTTTTTCAGTTGTGCTCATGTCGCTTCCTGTTGTACCTTCAGAGTAAACCTCGTTAATCGCATTGATCCTTACCATTCCGTTTGTTCCGGTTACGATGCGGGCTGCTGCAGGAGCATAACGATCCTGTGTGCCAATAGGGTAGTTGGTGAAATTACCACTTCCGGTCAGCATGAATCCAAGTTTGCCTGATGCGCCAGTTACGATATAATTATCTTTCGATGCACCTGTAATGCTTCCGGTAGTCATGATATCAAGTGTATAATTGCCTGTTCTCACGCTTCCACCTGCTAAATTCAGGATGCCCGATATTTTTAGATCAGAACCTAATGCAACATACGATCCGTTTCCGGTAAGGTTAATTGTTACATTTCTTACTGTATTAGCAGTGCTTGCAAAACGCAAAGAACCTGTTAAAGAAGCTGCACCGGCAATGATCAGGTCAGACTGGTTTGAAGAACCGATTACACCTGTACCTGTAGCGGCCACGTCACCATTAAGGTTAAGAACATGTTCGTTCATGTTTAAAGTACCGCTTGTTAATGAAAGTGTACCTTTAACATTAACATCAGAACCTAAACTTGTTGAATTGCCTTGTCCTACATCAACAGTAAGGTTTTTCAGGCCTGAACCCGATAATTCCGATCCGCTGGTAGAAGAACCGCCCTGGTAAATAACATTATATGTTGTACTAAGGCTTAATGAACCGTTACCGGATGTTGCAACAGATCCACCTTCAATAGTAAGCGTGGCGTCATCACCTAATTCCAGTTTACCTCCGGCACCTATAGTTAAGCTACCAAGCAGGCGGCCTGTTTTGTTCACTTTAAGTTGTGAGCTGGTAACAAGGCTTAATGTGTTTTCCATTTCATTGGCAGTTATTTTTCCTGTAAAGCCAAGTGTTGACGACAATTGAAAACGGATGCGGTCAACCTGGATATTTCCTGCACCGGTTAAGCTGCCTCCTGTAAAAGTTAAAGTTCTGCCTGTTGTGGTTGATGATAAAGTTCCGTCAACGTTTAATGATCCCGAAACCAGTACTATGCTTGAAATGGTTACATCCTGGTCAAGATCAACAATAAAACCAGATCCGATGATAATATCATCGCCAGTGATGTTGATTCCGGGAGCTGTACCCCCGCTCCAGGTTGCTGAACTGCTCCATGCGCCTGATGCAATTGCCGTAAATGTGGCAGCATCTGCTGCGAAAACCGTCATCGCGCATACCGCCAACGATGAGATTATTTTTGTAAAGTTTATTTTCATATATTTATATTTAAGTGATATGCATTAAACAAATCAAATACCATAAACTGTAATGTCGTTATTTTACAGGCATCTACAAGGAAACAGCTCATCAGGGCTGTGGAAATGATATGAATTAATGGGGAATACATGCAACAGTTT
The DNA here is from genome assembly GCA_040385895.1 of Bacteroidota bacterium. Taxonomy (GTDB): domain Bacteria; phylum Bacteroidota; class Bacteroidia; order UKL13-3; family UKL13-3; genus UBA6183. Next base: position 4,483 of record JAZKGM010000030.1, on the reverse strand, counting down.
TATTCTTTATTATTGAATATTCACAACACCAACAACAGTAATATCGGACTTAAAAATGCCTGATAATTTTGAAATAAAAGCAGCCAAACTTTATATGGTATTGCTTGGATCCAAAGCTCCCGGGCGTAACGTAGAACAACACGATTATTTTTTCGGGATCGGGGCAAGCCTCAAAGCGCTGCTGCCTGAAATGCAGGCATTCTGGCCGGAAGCAAAAGCCAGCCTGCACATTGATGCATGGCGCGAAGTGAGTGCAGTTGACGGGTACACCATTCTGATCACAGCACGCGACAGGCCGGCTTCCCTTGCCAACTCCCCAAAATTATTCTTTATCAACCTGGGTGGTTACCTGCATGGCCATTTTGAAGAGCAACACCATATTCATTTAACTGTTCAGAACGATCGGGTTTCTGCCATACAGCAAGCAAAAAGAACCGCCTTTTATAAAACAAATTCTATTAAAGGCGGCTTGTCTCATATTGACGATAAGTATGGCATTGATGTAGACGATGTTTACAGGATAGATGACTTGTTAAACGCGGATCAAAAAGAAAAATACGCGATCAGCATCTTGCCGGGAAGCAGGCTGCCTGAAGACGAAATCCACCTTGGCTACCTAAAGCTGGATAAGCTAATGATATAGCCATTGTATGATTTATACCTGGTCGAGCGATTTTCTTTTTTGCTCCCCGATCTCTTTGAAATGACTCGGGGACAGGCCGGTGACTTTTTTAAACTGGTTGCTCAGGTACGCAACGCTTGAATAATTCAGTTTATGAGCAATTTCGCTGGTGGTGAGTTCTCCATAAACAAGCAGCTCCTTTACTTTTTCTATTTTCTGTGCGATGAAATATTTTTCAATGGTGGTGCCTTCCACTTCAGAGAATAAGCCGGAGATATAGTTATAATCCTGGCCGAGCTTTTGACCTAAATAGCCTGAAAGGTTAATTTTAAGTTCATTGTTTTGATGTTGCACAAGTTCAATGATCAGTGTTTTGATCTTTTCGATCAGTTTGCTTTTTTTATCATCGATCAGTTCAAACCCTACCTCTGATAATACCGCTTCTACTGATACTTTTTGCCCTGGGGTAAGTTCATGTTCAAGTGTAACCTCTCCCAGTTCAACAGCTAAAGGATGAATGCCGAGTTCGTTCAACTGGGAGCTGACAACCATTTTACAGCGGTTGCACACCATGTTCTTAATAAATAATTTGGTCGTTGAGCTCATGCAAAACAAAGCGTTAGGTGAATGCAAATGTATGAAAGCCTTAAGCAGTGTAAAATGAGTAATGTTCCTTTTTGGTGATCTGTTAACGGTATGAATTAATCATACCTTAAAGCCGGGTACCCCAATAACCTGCGCCACAAAGCAAGCTGGCCAATAATGCTGGCCTCGCGATAGATCGTGAAAGAGAGCATCTCGTAATAGGTCATTTTCATGAACCCCATATCAATTTCGCTATCCAGCTTTTCATCGGTTACATCCATTAGCACCTGCCTGGCTACCGGGCTGATCGTTTCCCAGTCTTTTAAGAATTCGGCACTTGTTGGATATGTGGTGTCGGCCTGGATGCCTTTATTGTCTTTGAACAGCTCTTCTCCGTGCTGCTTCAGTTGAGGGTTGGCTTCGGTTGCCATCAGGTAACGTTGATGAACCAGCGAACCGGTGAGCCATGCAATGTGGTTTGCTTCAGTATTTAAACGGTTATAAGTGTCCTTCTCAGAAATGCCTTCGATGGCCCGGGTAAAAAAAGTGGTCTGCATGTCGAACAATGTCAATAGCCCTTCTGTTCTCCTGCTTGCTGTTTTTGTTTCCATGATCTTTAATGCTTAAGGTAGTTGATGTTTATCAAAGCTACATCAATATGATTACAATGTGTGACGTAAATGCGGCAATTTAGCGGGGCAATTGCGGCAGGTGAAAGGATACCATACGCGGGACTTTGCCAAACAGATATTTAGCCAGCTCAATGGTATTTGGGGTATGCAGCACCCATAATGGTACAATGTTTATGGTTGGTGAATAAATACTTTCTGTACAACAGACCCGAAATTGCCTTCGATATTTAAAAAGTAGATCCCGGAAGGGATATCCCGTGTGGAGAGTTTCACCGTTTCGTGCTGCGCATGCATGCTATTCTTGTCCCATGCTTTTACCTGTTTGCCTGTTGAGTTATATAGTTTGATCTGGTCAAGGATCTGTTTACCTGTTTTTATGATCAACTCTGTGCTTGCAGGCAACGGATAAAGAACAAATGAATGAGCGATGTTGGTTTCGTTTAATCCCACCGGTAATCCTGCAATGGTTTTCTTCATCGTATACACCTGATCTCCGGTCTCAGCCAGGTCATTATTAGACTCAAGCGCTGCAAGGTAAAATGTGATGGAACCTGCAGCTGTTGATGGAGCCTGCCATTGATAAGACCACCTGCTTATCCCCGAATCATTACTGCTGTTCCCTGCATAAGTGTGTTCTATCCAAACACGCTCCTCATCAAGGCAACCACCTGAATGAGGGGCGTTTTTGTCCAGCACCTGGGTTCTGGCAACATCTGTTAAGGTAACAGTTCCCGGACTGGTTTTATCATCGTTATCCCGGAGGGCTATGCATTGAAATCCTGCTCTGCGCATCCCTGCTTTCGAAACAGCAACAGTGATCGTATATGTTCTTCCAGGCATATAAGCCGTGTCGGCACCTCCCAGGTCGAAGGTTACATTGGCCGTGCCTGTATTTACAACACCATCATTATGACAGTTTGTGCAGTTCGTATTGTTAGGTGGTTCTCCCGCACTGCACGAAGGGGGGCCTGCACTTTTCTGAACCTTTTCAACTGCCGAGGTAAATATGATCATCAATGTTACCAGCGTTATTATTACACTTAGTCTTTTCATTACTCTGTAACAATTTTTTGTGTGAATACTTTTGTGCCTTGTTCAATATGGATCAGGTATACGCCTTTGGCTAAATTCACCGGCTTTACAAGTTCAAGCTTCTGAATGCCCTTGTTAAGGATATCTTCAAACAACACATAAGACCTGCTGCCTTTAAGGTCTGCAACAGAAACTTTAGTGTGTATGCGCTCTTTGCAGATAAAGGAAGCTGTAAAGTTTTCTTTAACCGGGTTTGGGTAAACGAGGCAGTTAAAACTTCCATCAATATCCTTTAGCCCTGTTGAAAAGCCATTTAAGATCAATGAGTCGGTGTAGACCTCATCACCCATGTCTGTGCCGTCATTATCAGCCGAAACCCCTGCCAAATAGAAAACTACCGGGCCTTCATGCTGCTCGGGAGCTTCCCATTCAAATGTCCATTTCCCCGTGTTTTCGGCATAAGGGTTTGTACCTAAAGCTTTGTAGGTAATGTATTCCCGCTCCGAAAACTGGTTGCTTCCTGCCAGTAACTGAGTACGGCTTGCATCTGTAACACGGATTTTTCCTGAACTCACTTTATTGCTGTTAATGGCTGAAAGGGAAAACCCGAACCTGTTTATATTTTTCTGCTGCAAAGTAACCGTAACCTGGTATGTTCTCCCGGGGATATACATGCCGTTAAAATCATCAATGTCAACAGACATTGACCCGGTTCCCGTATTGAGATTATTATTCCCGGTATGGCACCCGGATCTTGCGCACGTTGTTTCACCGGGAGCTCCCGTGCTTGCTATTGGCGCTCCTGTTGATGCGACCTTAAGTGTATTGGATAAGGTAACGATCACTAACGCACCCATAAATAAAAGACCAAGTATTTTGTTTTGCATAACCTGTTTACTTAAAGAAATGAATTACCCGGACAACCTTTTGATGTGGCCGGGTAATGAATAGCAAATTATTGAATAATGATCTTCTGAGCCGCGGCCCCTTTATCGGTATTTAGATGCATAAAGTAAATTCCGGCTGAGTAATCAAGGGCTAACTTTAGAAATTTGTTGCCTGTTTCAACAGGGATATTTTTTAACAGTTTTCCGGCAATATCGTAGATGGATATTGTTTTTATGATGGCATCTGACCCGGTAAGATCTACTGTAAAAGAACCGTTTGAGGGATTGGGAAAGATGCTCAGGCCTGGCAGTGATCCGGCAGTTTCATTCATACCCGTTACTCCGTCCTGTGTAATGCCAATGATCCTGATTTTAGCCCCTGCTGTTACAGTAATGGTCCCTGTGCGTGGTGCTGATCCTGTATTGGGAGACACAGCAACCAGGAACTCACCGTTCCTTAAACCGGAATTTTCACTCAGCGTGATCCACGCCTGGTCTGCAGATAAGGTCCATGCACGGTTACTGGTTACAGACACCATGTTTTCCTCATCAGGAGATGCCGGTACCGCTATGCTTTCTTCACTTACTATTAATGTATCAGGTAAAGCAGGAAGCTCGCTTAGCGCATTTGAGTATACAGCGTTGTTTTCCGTTGGCACAAAAACACGGGAGTTGACAAAGCATATTTTGTTGATTTACACGGAGTTCCAAATGGAGTACTACTC
>JAZKGM010000029.1:3361-8531 GCA_040385895.1 Bacteroidota bacterium | reverse complement strand
TGCCCGCTTCCTGCTCCTGTTATTACGATTTCTTATATTTTATTTTACAGGTTAGAAAATTACCGCAAAAGTCCGTATTTAGCAGTGTTGAAGGGAACACCATAGCAGTTCTTAAATCATTTGAACAGCTTGCATGTTCACCGGTTCATTTAACAGATTAATACAGATAAATTATGATCACCATCACACAACGCAGATTTTTACCCGATAAATTCAAAGTAACTTCATGGCAATTGCTTGAACCTTTTTTTGCCCAGCTGTTAAGCCGCGAAATTAACAGTGCACGAGAGCTTGAAGAATGGCTGAAAGACCGCAGCGAGCTGGAAGCCTTTGTAAGCGAAGACATGGCCTGGCGTTACGTACGCATGACATGTGATACTGAAAACAAAGAGCTTGAACAGGCCTATTTGTTTTTTGTAACGGAAATAGAGCCTAACGTTTCACCGCTTAACGACCAGCTGAATAAAAAAATGATGGATAACAAATTCATCAATGAACTGGATCATGACAGGTATTTCATTTACCTGCGCGGGGTGAAAAAAGAGATCGAGATCTTCAGGGAGGAGAACATTCCGTTAATGGCCGAAATAGCTACCGAAAGCCAGAAGTATGGTTCTATAGTAGGGAGCATGACCGTAGAAATTGACGGCAAGGAGTTAACACTTCAGCAGGCATCGAACTACCTTAAAAACCCCGATCGTGCAAAACGTGAAGAGGCCTTTTTAAAGATCAATGAAAAACGGATGGCACATGCGGATGAGCTGGATGAATTATTCAACCGGCTTATTGCACTCAGGCATAAAGTTGCTGTTAACGCAGGTTTTGAAAATTTCCGCGATTATATGTTTGCTGCTTTAGGCCGTTTTGATTACACCCCGCAGGATTGTTTTAACTTTCATGAAGCCATCCAAAAAGAAGTATTGCCCTTGGTGAAGCAGTTCAATATAAAACGCGAGCAGGAATTGGGGTATAAGATCCGCCCCTGGGACACTGAAGTTGATACAAAGAACAGGCCTGCACTCGAACCTTTTACAAGCGGGGCAGATCTACTGGACAAAACGGTTAAATGTTTCCGTAAGGTAGATGATTATTTTGCATGGTGCATTGAAACCATGGATAACATGGATCGCCTCGACCTGGAAAGCAGGAAAGGAAAAGCCCCTGGCGGATATAACTACCCGATGGCTGAAACCAGCGTTCCGTTTATTTTTATGAATGCAGCAAGTTCCACACGCGATGTGGAAACAATGGTGCATGAAGGCGGGCACGCGGTACATTCTTTCCTGAGCAAAGACCTTGCGCTTTCTGCATTTAAAAACTGCCCCAGCGAAGTAGCAGAACTGGCCAGTATGAGCATGGAGCTGATCAGCTATGACGGGCAGGACGAGTTTTATAAAACACCCGAAGACTTTAACCGTGCAAAAGAAGAACACCTGGAGGGCATCATTAAAATCCTTCCGTGGATCGCCACAATAGACAAATTCCAACATTGGATCTATACGCACCCGGCACAAACCTCGGAAGAACGTAAAGCATACTGGCTTGAACTAAGCAAAACTTTCGGCACCGGCATGGTCGATTGGAGCGGATTTGAAAACATCCAGGCTTATACGTGGCAGAAACAACTGCATTTATTTGAAGTCCCTTTTTATTACATTGAATATGGAATGGCGCAGTTAGGCGCTTTGGCCGTATGGAAAAACTACATCGGCAATAAGCAAAAAGCTGTTCAGCAGTATAAGGAAGCATTAACATTAGGTTATACCAAAACCATTGGCGACATCTATAAAACAGCCGGTATCGAGTTTAATTTCAGTGCGGGATATATTAAAGAACTGATGAGCTTTGTAAAATCGCAGCTGGAAGAAACAACCAATTAAGAATTAGTAACTATGTAGTTAGTAACTGAGTAGTTACTAACCATTTGGTTACTAAAAAACATTTGCATAGATTTGAGGCTGTAATCATTCCGGATGGACCTATCATTTTTAGAAGACGATTCTCCTTTTGCATTTGGCAAAGTTGCCATTGGTGAAACTTTCGTTAACAGAACAGACGAAAAAAAAAGGCTGGCATTAAATTTTGCTAACCGTGTAAACACTACGCTCATTTCACCCAGGCGGTGGGGCAAGTCGAGCCTGGTTAAAGAAGTAGGCCGGGCCATGAGTAAAGCACATAAGCAATACCGGTTTGCTTACATCGACCTGTTCAGCATACGTACCGAAAACGAATTTTATGAAGCCTATGCGCGTGAAGTGATCAAGTGCACCAGCACCAAATGGAATGAATGGGCCGCTAATGCAAGCTTTTTTTTAAAGAACATTACGCCCAAGATCAGCATTAGTGCCGACAGGCAGCATGAAATGGATTTAACTTTTGATATTAAAGACATCAGAAAGAGCTATGATTCTATCCTGAACCTTCCCGCTAAAATTGCCAAAGAAAAGAACCTTAAAATTGTTATTTGCATTGATGAGTTTCAAAATATAACAAGCTTTGCCGATCATGCTGCCTTTCAAAAAAGGTTGCGCAGCTACTGGCAGCACCACCAGGATGTTACCTATTGCCTGTATGGGAGCAAGCGCAGTTTGCTGATCGAGCTATTTGAAAAACGAAACATGCCGTTTTATAAATTTGGCGATGTAATGTACCTGGAAAAAATTGCAGCAAAGCACTGGCATCCCTTTATTACCAAAGCATTTGAAAAAACGAAAAAGAAAATAAAACCGGAACAGGTTGACGCCCTAATTAACGCGATGCAATGTCATCCGTACTATATACAGCAGCTTTGCTATTTACTTTGGATACGCAGCAGCCGCACCGTAAAGGAAGAAGATATACTTGCATCGGTTGAAGACCTGGTGAACCAGAATGCTAATTTATATGAGCGCGAGGTGGAAGCGATGAGCAATTCAAAAATAGCCATCATCAGGGCCATTGCAAGTGGAAACCATAGCGGATTAAGCACCGCTGATGTTATTAATGAATTCAGGCTGGGCTCTTCAGCAAATGTTACCAAAACACTTAAAGCCTTAGACCTGGATGAAATAATAGACAAACGTGACGGACAATATTTTTTAATTGATCCGGCATTTGAGCTTTGGTTCAAAAAAAGGTTTTTAGGTCAACGAATTATATAAACAACAAATTCATGAAAATATTTTGTGTAGGAAGAAACTACAGCGAACACGCTAAAGAACTTGGCAATGCTATTCCCGAAAATCCCGTGATCTTCAGCAAGCCCGATACCGCTTTGCTTAAAAACGGAGAAGCATTTTACCTGCCCGACTTCAGTACTGATATTCACCATGAAGTAGAGCTCGTGATCCGCATCAGTAAAATGGGTAAAAAGATCCAGGAAAAATTTGAAGGAAGCTACTTTAATGAAATTGGCCTGGGCATTGATTTTACGGCACGTGATCTTCAAACCAGGCTGAAAGAAAAAGGATTGCCCTGGGAACTGGCAAAAGGGTTTGACGGGTCGGCACCATTAGGCGGGTTTATTTCTGCCGGGGAGATCGACCTGGGCAACATCAACTTCTCATTAACCAAAAACGGGGAGCGCGTTCAACAAGGCAATACGGCACAAATGATCTTCTCATTTGAACAGATCGTAAGCTTTGTTTCCCAATATTTTACGTTAAAGGTTGGCGACCTGATTTATACAGGAACGCCTGCGGGCGTTGGCAAAGTTAACATTGGCGACAGGCTGGAAGGTTTTATTGAAGACCAGCAAATGCTTACCTGCGAGGTAAAATAATTAAGCAGAGGGTAAAGTAAATGTAAACACGGAACCTTTGCCTTTTTCACTTTTTACCGTCAAGGTGCCCCCGTTTTTTTCTATAAGTTCTTTACAGATCAAAAGGCCGATCCCTGTTCCTTTTTCACCCTGGGTACCGAAACTTGCTTTGTTAGGATTGTTACTTAACAATTGCAAAAGCGTGTCTTCATCAATACCAACACCATTGTCCTCCACATTTACCTGCACGGTATTACCGGCTTGTACTGTACTCAGGTTTATTTCTCCTCCAACCCGTGTAAATTTTATGGCATTCGACAACAGGTTCCGGAGCACGATATCTAGATCATCCTTATCTCCATAAACCGGCAGGTGTTTTACCTGTGAACTATTTATTACAATGTTTTTCTGGGAAGCGGGCTCGCGCAATAAATTAAGGTTTTGTTTAGCAAGTTCAGGCAGGTCGAGCTTAACTTTATTCAATACATGTTCTCCGGTCATATGACTTTTCGACCAATACAGCAAATTATCTAAAACATATCCCAGCGACCTTAGCTGGTTTCCAAAGCTTTCCTGCAATGCTTTAAATTCATCATGCGAGAGCATCTTTTCATCAAGCAGGTTCATTACCCCGATCAATGATGATACAGGGCTTCGCAGGTCGTGTGATAAAACCGAGAACGTTTTATCCTTTAACAGGTTTAATTCTTCTAATTTTTGCGCCTGCTTTTCGATCTCTCCCTTTTGTTCAATGATCAGCTGCTTGGCTTGCTTTTCTTTTTGTTGCGACCGGAAAAGAAGGTATAAACCGATGAGTACAAACGCTAACACAATAAGCAAGCCCCAGGAAATAAGCCTTTGTTTTTCCGTTTCATTTTCGCGGAGCTTATTGTCTTTTTCGAGCAAGGCAATTTCCTTTTGCTTTTTATCCAATAAAAAATTGAATTGGATCTCCTCTGCTTTTTTAGCAGATTGCTCTATAAATAAGCTGTCTTTATAGATAATAAATGTTTCTAAAGCTTTATTCGCATTTTTAAAATCACCATTGGTTTTGTATGCTTCTGCAAGGTGTTTGCTGGCCTCCGAAATGCGAAGTTTGTTACCGATGCTCATGGCTATACGCAAGCCTTCATTCAGGGACATAATACTTTTTTCAACCTTACCGGTTTTCATCTCGATAAGTCCCATACCAATATTACAGATAGCTATGCCTTCCATATCACCGCCTTCTGTAGTTAATGCGAGCGCCTTCTGGTAAATATTCAATGCTTCTGCATAATTACCCATTGACGTTAATTCTTCTGCTGCGTTAACCTGTGCCACCACAAATCCGGAAAAATTTTGCACCTGCTCATAAAATTTGCTGGCAATATTGAAATACTTTAACGCTTCCTGGTACTGCTTCTTTTCGTGATAAACGCCCCCGATAAT
>JAZKGM010000029.1:0-3351 GCA_040385895.1 Bacteroidota bacterium | reverse complement strand
CATGTGCAACCCCATCCGGGTTGTTCATATCCTGGGCCATTTTATAGCTTTTGCTGGCAAAGCGGAACGTTTCATCAAGCTTCCCCAGTAACAGATAAATGCGGGCAATATTTCCGTAGCTTTGGGTTGCGCCTTGCATATCACCTATTTTTTCCCTGATCTGCAATCCCTTAAACAGGTAATGTAAAGACTCCGAATAATTGCCCATATCGGAATAGGTATTGCCCATGTTATTATAACCGCCCGACACACCTATTGAATCCCTGATCTCTTCGCGGATCGCAACACTCTGGCGGTAGTAAGTAAGAGCAGGTTCGTATTTCCCCTGGTCCTGTAAAATAATTGCGATGTTATTTAACACGGCACCTTTGCCCTTTTTATCGCCTAACTTCTCATAGATCGCTAATGCTTTTTTGTTGTATTCCACCGCATCCGTAAAAGCTCCGCCTATATAAGATCCTATCGCAAGGTGTTTCATGGCATGTGCCTGGCCGCGCTCATAATTCAGCTTCACCGCCAGATCGTAAGCTTTAGTGGCCATAATCCGTGTACTGTCGGGGTACACCAGGTGATATACATAAGCGACCTCTGATAAAAGAAATGCTTTAACGGTATCATCCTTCTGTGTTTTGATCACATTTAACAAACTATCTATTTCCTGCCTTTGTGCAAATGCATTACACGCAAACAGCAGAAAAAACAAGATTTGAAAACTTTTCCTGATAACAGATATTTGAGAACTCAGCCGCATTGGGCTTCAAATATATAAAAGTAATGTAATGTTGTATGATAACTTTTGTGCCGATACCATTAAGTTTTTCGCATATTTGAATAGTATAATGGAGATCAATACCATGCGTTATAACACGGAGCGTTCCTGGATCTGTCTATTGCTCATTTCAATGGCTGCCTGGTGTAATGCACAACCTTTTCCGCAGCATTATTTTATTTCGCCAATGGATACCCCGCTCTATTTAAGTGCTCCTTTTGGCTCATTGCGCGAAAACCATTTTCATAGCGGTATGGATATACGCACTTATGAAAAAGAAGGTTTGCCGGTGTACGCTGTGGCAGACGGGTATATTTCACGCATAAAGGTATCGGCTGTTGGTTATGGCAAAGCGGTGTACATTGATCATCCGAACGGGTATACCAGTGTGTATGCACATTTACAAAATTACAACGGAGAACTTGCCATTTACATCAAAGCTTATCAATACGAAAACGAGACTGCCGAGTTTGATCATTTCCCGGGACGCGACCGGTTAAAAGTAAGTAAGGGACAAATTATAGGATGGAGTGGAAACTCAGGTGCAAGCACGGGTCCTCACCTGCACTTTGAGATCCGGGAAACAAAAAGCGAAGAACCTTTAAACCCCCAGTTATTCAATATTCCCGTGGTTGACCTGTTGCCCCCTGCCTTAAAAAGGATTGCGGTTTACGACCTGAACGCCAACGAAAATGTGTTGATCTTTAACCAGTCCATTACCTCCAAAAATACAATTGCCACAGACAGTGGTTTTGTATTTACCGATACGGTACCGGTAAGCAAGGGTCTGGTCGGCATAGGGATGGAAGCCGTGGATTACCTGGTTACCAACACCAAAGAATACAGCATTTATTGCACAGACCTTTACTTTGATCGTGCCAAACGTTTTTCATTCCGGCTTAACCGCATCAATTTTAATGATACGAAAAATATAAATGCGTATATTGATTACGAGATCTACAAAAAAGACGGGTACCGCATCCAAAAATGTTTCCTTGCTGACGGAAACCGGATACAGCTTTATCCATACCTGCGCAATAAGGGCAAGTTAATTATTAACGATACCTTAACTCACCAGGTAAAGCTTTGCATCGGTGATTTTAGCGGAAAGGTGTATACTTTTTATGTGCACACCAGGGCAGGCAACAGCATCATTAAACGCGAAAATCTATGCAACAGCTTTATCTTCTATCCGGAGAAAGACAATAGCATAAAAGAGTACAACCTCCAGGTCAGCATTCCTGCAAAAGCACTTTATGATACAACTCTCATATGTTATGCTGTTTCACCGGGTAAGAATAATAAAGCTCTGTTCAGTGATGTGTTTCACATCCATAACCCATACACGCCTTTGCAAAAAAACATTGCGGTGTCTATCAGGTCAGACAGCATTAAAAAGAGCAGCCTTTTGTTGGCGTTTATAAACAAAGACGGTTCATTGAGAAGTGCCGGTGGTGAATATAAAAATGGCTGGGTAAGCTCACGTGTTGCCCAGTTTGGAAGCTATGCAGTGGTGGCCGATTCCGTTCCTCCCGAAATAAAGATCCTGAATATCAACAGGAATGATGAATGCAAAGACACCTCAAAATTACTGATTAGAATAAGCGATAACTTTTCGGGGATCGATGAATACAGGGTAACGGTTAACGGCAAATGGACCTTAGCTGAGTTTGATGCAAAAAACGACCTGTTAACTTACGAGTTTGACGACAAGACCCTGTTTAACCAAAAGCTTCAACTGGTGGTTACCATAACAGATAATAAAAAGAATACTGCAACTTTGCAAAAGCAGATCACACTGATTAACGAACGAAAATGACATCCTTAAAACCCGGGCAAAAAGCCCCCGCATTTAAAAGTATAAACGAAAACAATGAACCTGTTTCATTGGCTGATTACAAAGGCAAAAAGCTGGTGCTGTACTTTTATCCCAAAGACAATACGCCAACATGCACGACCGAAGCCTGCAACCTGCGTGATAATTATAAACGCTTCCAAAAACAGGGATATGAGGTCCTGGGGGTAAGCCCCGATTCAGCAAAATCACATACTAAATTCATTGCAAAACAAAAGCTGCCGTTCAGCTTAATTGCCGATGAAGACCATGCCATAGCCGAAGCCTATGGTGTATGGGGCGAAAAGGTATTATTCGGGCGGCATTACATGGGTATTTTGCGCACCACTTTTGTTATTGATGAAAAAGGGAAGATAGAACAGGTGATCGACAAAGTGGAATCAAAGAATCATACCGGGCAGATCCTGGGATAACAGCCAGCTAATAAATATCACTGTTTTTTTTGTGCTACAAACCCGTCATCAGTATACATTCGTGTTCGTAACAATGCTCATTATATGACTGCTGAAACATTTAAATCAGTTAACAATTTCCGCAAAGTAGCTGTGCTCGAAGGGTGGAGCTTTCTCATCTTATTGTTTATTGCCATGCCTGTAAAGTATATTTTAGCGTATCCCCTGCTTGTTAAATATGTTGGCTGGGCACATGGCGCATTGTTTATCGCCTATGTATTGTTGCTTGTTTCTGCGGCTATTGCTGCCGGCTGGAAGCTGAGCAAAATAGCATG
>JAZKGM010000028.1:0-4002 GCA_040385895.1 Bacteroidota bacterium | reverse complement strand
GTGGGCACGGGTCACTGAAGGCAAGCCGGTGGTACTGGATAGCAGGACCACCGCCGCGACACCCTGAGAGCGGCATCACTGGTCATGGATGACCGGCAACGCAAACAAGCAGGAACAGCAGCGGAATAAGCCAGCTGTGCTTAATATGCGTTCTTATCGCCAAGCACTAAAAGTTTTGCCGTACGGAATATGATCATCAGATCGAGCCCGAAGTTCCATTTTTTAAGGTAAAAAATGTCGATCCTCACCCGGTTATTTAAAGCGTGTTTGTTGGCTATTTCTCCGCGATAACCCATCACCTGCGAAAGGCCGGTAATGCCTGGCTTAACGGCATGGCGTTGCAGGTAAGTGCCCACTTCTTTCGAATATTCTTCGGTGTGTTTAAGCATGTGGGGACGCGGTCCGATCAGCGACATGTCGCCCATTAATACATTATAGAACTGTGGCAGCTCATCCAGGCTGAACTTGCGGATAAATTTTCCAATTCCTGTTATACGCGAGTCGCTGCGGATGGCCTGTTGCAGGTCTGCATTTGCGTTCACATGCATCGACCTCAGCTTCCAGCATAAAAATGTTTTGTTGTTATAACCTGTGCGCGGTTGAACAAAGAACAAAGGCCCTTTTGACGTAAGCTTGATAAAAATAGCCAGGACAGGAATGAGCCAGCTTAAAACAGCTAAAAGTACAACAGCAGACAACACGATGTCGAATGCCCTTTTCAGCAACTTGTTCCCGAGTTTATCAAGAGGATAAAGGCGGGCATTATTCTCAACAGTTTTCTCATGGGTTGTATAAACAACCGATCTGCCAAGCAGCTGCGGAAATGTTTCGTTAAGTTTTGCCTCACTCATACCGATTCAAACTTAGCATTTAAATTGAGATTGAAAAATCATCCTTATATCCTGTATGGCTACTATTAAAATAACTGCGGGCATAAAACAAGGTAGAAAAAAGCGCATAAAAAACGATGCCCTTATTGGTGCTCAGGGCCGATTCGCTTAAAAAGAAAAGCATACAGAGTATGGCAAAAGCTCCCCACATCCAATTGCCCCACCGGATGGCAGAACGCAGCTGCAGGGCAAGTAATAGTATAAATATAAACAAGCCGGGTATCCCGGAGTATAGCAAGGTTTCTATATATTGATTATGCGGGCCATAACCGGTATAACCTGTATTGTTGTTAGCCGGATCGCCAACATACATGCCGGTTTCTTTATACTTTTCATTCAGCTTATCCTGGAAATCGCCACTGCCAACCCCGGTAAGCCATGCATTTTCCGATCTTACGATAGCCAGGCTCTGCTTCCATAATACCAGGCGTAAAGAAGTTCCGCTAAAGGGTGTGTCGTAAGTATAGTGCGATTGGGTCACCACATTGAATTTTGATGAAAACTCTTTATTGAATCTTTTTCTCACACCGGGAATAAGAAAGACGAGCGCACAGATAACAACGAGGCCTGCTGCACCTAACTTTTTATACCCCGTGCTTTTCACCCTCCTGCTGATGTGCAACAGCAGGTAAAGCACCAGGATAAATAACATCATTTTAGAGCTTAACAGCACAGACAACAACAACAGAAAACAAATGAGCAGCTCTTTTATGCCCTTAGTCCGGATTTCGGCTGTGTTCAATAATATGATGATGCTGAGCACTGAATATGCAGATAAGTATACAGCATTGATGCCGATGGCTGAACTCAGCTTATGGTAAAAGAACCCGGTATACAAACCCTGGTCGAAAAAAAGCCAGGAGGCCCTGCTTATGCAGATCAATCCTGCGAGGGTAACCCCGGCACAAAAAGACAGCAATACCTTTTTAAAACAGCTTAAGATATGCTGATTAAAAACAAGCAAAGGAAAAACGATCAATGGAAGGCGTCTTTCTGCAATGGCCCATGCTTCTGCGGTGTTGGATGAAAACAGAACGGAGGTGATATGAACCAGGAAAAAAGCGAGCATCAGCAGGTTTACCGGGTTTGAAAACGCCTGCCTGGTTTTACTGATCACCTTTCCCCCGATAAGCCAGTTGAGCAAACAAAGAATGATGAGTGCATTATTCAGCTTTATACTGAAAGGGAGGGTAAAGGCAATGGCCTGCAGCAACCCGGTATGAATCTTATGATGTATGGTTTCACGATCCATGTTTAACCACTTTTATCATGAGGCGCTCGTATTCATCGATAATATAAGGCCAGTTGTAGTGCTGCCTGATCTTGCCAAGATTAGCAGAAACCCATGACCGGTCCTGTTCCGCATTTTTATTGCGGATCACAGCAGCCAGTGAATCATCATCACTAAAGTAAAAAGCATCGTTGCCCAGTATGGCCTCGTTAAACGGGTTTTTATGTGCACAGATCCTTGACGAGCAAGCCATGGCCTCGAGCAGGGAAGGGTTGGTTCCTCCCACGGAATGACCATGAAAGTAGAGATCAGAAAAATAACGCAGGTTATCCAGTTCGTTGCGTTCGTAAACCGGTCCTAAAAAACGGATTAGTTTGTCCCGGTATTTTTTTACCAGGTAAGTTCCATATGCATTGGCTGTTGATCCAACCAGCAATAAAGGGTGCGGGTTGCCGCTTTTGAGGTAACCTTTTATAACGGTCTCTATGTTGTTTTCCGGTTCAAAGCGTGCGATCAGCAGGCTGTAATTTTCTTTTTCAACGCCATACTTCTCAATCACCTGTTCAGCAGCAGCAGTAAAAACCGGTGCACCATAAGCAATAAAAGTAGCGGGCTGATCATACTTATCATCCAGGTATTTTTTAATGCCCAGCGAATCGGCTATCAATGCATCGCTTGAGCGAACGGCCCATTTTTCGGCCCGTTTAAGAAATCGCTGAACGGCCTTTGAATATTTGCTTCTCAGCCACTCCAGGCCATCCATATTGGTAATAATGCGTGGCTTTTTCGGCAGCAAAAAATGCCATACCGAGCTGCTGGTGTAACCAAGCTGGAGGATCACATCAAAGTTCCGCTTCCTGGAGTCGATGATGCAATTAAGGTCGTACACAAATTGCCCTGCTGTTCCCAGTTTATCTTCGGCATCAAAACACCGGATTAATTTCACTCCCTTAAAAACAGGCTGTGTGTAAGGATGCAGTGATGAATTGTACACAAAAACCTCGTGGCCTTTTTCAATGAGGCCTACAGACAGGTATTCGGCAAGCTGCTCGAAGCCTCCATAATTATTAGGTATTCCCCGTGTGCCAAGTATTGCAATGCGCATTAGTTTTTGGCTGTTGAACTACCGAATAGCTTATTCTTGATCTTAACGGCAGGATCATAGATCCACGCAAGAAAACGTTTAACAGGCTGGTCATCGCCCGGGTGCCAGTCGGTGGTACGTGGTTTTTCAACCGCGGTTTTATGGATGGAATAGGCATAAGAAGCAACGGATGTACGGTATACGCCATCGGGAAAATGCGTGAGGTCGTACCCATGCAAAGTATATTTCCTGGTTTGCTGGATCACCATGCGGTTAAAGGGAACACCAATTGCTTTTTTCTCTCCGCTGCGCAGGTCTTCCAGCTTAAGGTGTCCTCCGTATTCCTCTTTCCAATCCTTGTTCAGGTACAGCAACAGGTTAAGGTTGCGGAACCAGTTCTTATGCAGGGGATGGTAATTAAAATCAACATGCATATCCAGGAAGCTGTTTTTCTTGCCCTGGTGAATGCCTCCTCCATGCAAAGCCGTGTCGACAAAAACAGCTTCGTTGGTGATAAACCCGAGCAGCTTGTTAAACCGTTCAGAGGTCAGGTCATTATAAAGTTCTTCAAAAAGTGGCGATATGTCTTTGATCTTCGATTTTTCGTATTTGTTGGCGGCAAACACATAATCCCTGCTCTTGGTTTCAATTTCAGGCATCTCATTATGCAGTTGCGTTATTTTTTCTTTATCGCAAAAATCGTCAATAACCAGGTGCGGAAAAGGTTTAGCTAAAAGGTAATCGAGCCTGAGCTGCTCTTTGTTTGTTTCAAGGCGTTGAAAGTTAATCATTGGTCA
>JAZKGM010000027.1:0-11405 GCA_040385895.1 Bacteroidota bacterium | reverse complement strand
CCACCGCGTGAACGTCCACCGGCACTTTCGTTACCGCTGATCTCTACACGAACCTGGCGGCCCCTGTAATCACTGCCATGAAGCGTTTTCATCACATTTTCTACCTGTTCTGCATCTACGTTAATAAATGAATAAACGCCTTTTACATCAACACGGTAAATGTTCTGGTTAGGAATGCTTGTTGTTTGCGAAACAAAGTCTTTCAGAGAGCCAACGTTCAATCCGTCTTTCTGTCCAACGCTTACAAATAAGCGGGTACCTTGTGAAGAACCGTACGTTTCATTGCCTCCGCGGTCGTCTCTTCCTCCGCCACTGCCTGGTGCACCACGGTCCTGCATGTTCAGGTCAGGAGCGTTCATGTATTCGGCACTGAACCTGCGAAGTTCAAGTGATAACATTTTTTTAAGCACCACTTCTCTATCCAGTTCCAGTAAAGGACCTAAATGTTTTTCAACCACATCATCAAAAAATGTTTCTTCGATCTCTGTTGAGTTAATGGTATCGATAAATGCCAGTAATTTCTTGTCGCGCACATCAGTTGCCGAAGGGATCATTACACGGCTGAACTTCATATTGGTCAATTTTTCAATTTCACGCAGGCGATAAGAATCGCGCGGTGTCATTAAAGCAATAGAAGTACCTAATTTACCTGCACGTGCTGTACGTCCGCTGCGGTGTGTGTAGTTTTCGATATCATCAGGTAACTGGTAATGGATAACGTGAGTTAACCCGGTTACATCAATACCACGTGCAGCCACATCGGTTGCCAATAATATTTTAATGGCATGATGACGGAAACGGCTCATTACTTTTTCGCGTTGTCCCTGGCTTAAATCACCATGTAAACAATCTGCATTGTACCCGTCACGAATCAGTTTATCGCTGATATCCTGTGTTTCGTGTTTGGTGGTACAAAAAATAATTCCGTAAAAGCTTTCGCTGTTAAAGTCAAGAATGCGCTTAAATGCAGCGTATTTGTCTTTACCGTTCACCAATGCATACTCATGAGAAATATTCACATTGCTCGAGTTTGCTTTTCCAACACTGATCTCAACCGGGTCTTTCATGTACTGGTTGGCAATGCTGCGGATCTCTTTTGGCATGGTAGCGCTGAATAAACAAACGCGTTTTTCATCCGGTGTTACCGAAAGAATGCCTTCAATATCTTCGCGGAAACCCATGTTAAGCATTTCATCTGCTTCATCAAGTACCACAAAGTTGATGCTTTTGATGTTAACGGCCCTGCGGCTCATTAAATCAATTAAACGTCCGGGAGTGGCCACAACAATCTGCGCACCTCTGCGTAAATCATCAATTTGTCCATTAATGCTGGCTCCTCCGTAAACAGACACAATGCGGACGCCTTGCATGTGCTTGCTGTAAGTTGTTAAATCGCGGGTAATTTGCATGCAAAGTTCGCGTGTCGGGCAAATAATCAAGGCCTGTGTGTGCTTGGCGCTAAAATCAATTAATTGCAATAAAGGTAAGCCGAATGCGGCTGTTTTTCCGGTACCGGTTTGTGCTAATCCTAAAATGTCTTTGTCATTTTGTAAGAAAACAGGAATGGACTTTTCCTGAATTGGTGTAGGATTTTCGAAACCTAATTCCGAGATGGCGCTTAACACGGACGCGTGTAAGCCCAGATCGTTAAATGTTGTCAATGTACGATTTGTGTTTTTAAATGAAATGCAAATGTAGGTAAATTATCAACAGCTTGTACACTTTTGGTATTCACCAACAAATATCATCTTTTATCGCCTATACCTTGAAACGGGCAAATGCGTTACATTTGTACTATGGATATACGATCACTTTTAAACCAACGGATATTAATACTGGACGGTGCAATGGGCACAATGATCCAGCGGTATACATTAGATGAAAATGATTTCAGGGATGCTTCATTGGCGGGTCACGAAAAGCCTTTAAAAGGCAACAATGACCTGCTTTCATTTACACGCCCCGATGTAATAAAGGCCATTCATGCCCAGTATTTTGATGCGGGTGCTGATATCATAGAAACAAATACATTCAGCGGGACCACCATCGCGCAGGCCGATTATGAGCTTGGTGCGGAATATGTCTGGAAGATCAATTACGAATCGGCTAAAATAGCAAAAGAAGTTGCTGATGAATACACGGCAAAAAATCCGGGTAAACCGCGTTTTGTGGCCGGGGCAATGGGTCCTACTAACAGAACGGCTTCATTAAGCCCCGATGTGAACGATCCGGGTTATAGGGCTGTAAGTTTTGACGAATTGGTTGCTGCCTATAAAGAACAGGTGAAAGGGTTGGTTGCTGGCGGAGCGGATATATTATTGGTTGAAACCATTTTTGATACCTTAAATGCAAAAGCGGCTTTGTATGCCATTGATGAATTTTTTGATGAGCATGGTTCTGCATTACCCATAATGGTTAGCGGCACAATTACCGATGCATCGGGAAGGACATTATCGGGGCAAACAACCGAAGCTTTCCTGATCTCGATGCAGCATGCGCCTTTATTAAGCGTAGGGTTAAATTGTGCATTGGGCGCAAGCGCGCTTCGTCCTTATTTACAAGTGCTGGCTAATAATGCACCTTTTTATGTAAGTGCATACCCTAATGCCGGCCTGCCGAACGAAATGGGCCAGTATGACGAAAGCCCGGCCGCCATGGCAGCACAGGTAGAAGAATTCTGCAAAGAAGGGTTGGTGAATATATTAGGCGGATGCTGCGGCACCACACCCGATCATATTAAAGCCATTGCCGACATGGCTGCGAAGTACCAGCCAAGAAAGATCGGTGCGACCAGCTATTAATTAAAATACGGGACGTTGTAAAATAGTGTTGACGCTTTCATGCAAGAATTGAGGAAGTGCCACAGATTACCCAGATTACACTAAAGAATTGCAAGACAATTTCCTTGCATCCAATTAATGACCAGGTAAACGCTTTTCAGGACGCTGTATCTCTGTGGCTTTTCTTATCAACCTTATTTTAAAACATAATAAATACAATGAAAACAGAACCACGTCATGAAGCAGACCATGCATGATGTCCTGTTTGTTTATAATAAATGAATATTCAATACATCATAACAGGCATTATTGTATCGGCCGCATTGTTTTATGTGGCAAAAACTGTATTTAAAAGTGCAAAAGGCCATTCGTGCGAAAGCGTGAAATGTGGTTGTAATAAACCCGCTGCCGGAAATAATTCGCTGTAAACTCTGCTCAAAAAATATATATTGCTCTAAATAATACCGTTGTGAGCAATCCCCTATTCCGGAAAAAAACAATTGAACAGATCACTGCCGAAGCAGAACAGAACCAGTTAAGCGAGCATAAGCTCAAAAAAACATTATCCCTTCGCGATCTTACTTCATTGGGCATTGCGGCCATTATAGGAGCCGGTATTTTCAGCACCATAGGCAATGCCAGTGCAAGCGGTGGGCCTGCTGTAATTATGCTGTTCATCTTTATCGCTTTTGCCTGTTCATTCTCGGCCATGAGCTATGCCGAATTTGCCAGCAGCATTCCTATTTCAGGTAGTGCATACACGTATGCGTATGCTTCGTTTGGCGAGATCATTGCCTGGATCATCGGTTGGGCATTGATCGTTGAATATGCAATAGGAAATATAGTGGTTGCCATTAGCTGGAGTGATTATTTTACCGGTTTAATGGATGGCATCGGGTGGCACATTCCCGAATATTTCACCATGGATTATTTAAGTGCAAAAAACGGGTTTACAGAAGCTGTTCAGCTGACCTCTGCTAATCAGCCAATAACCCACATCCTTACCCAACAGCAACTGGCCTGGCAAAATGCCCCCGATATTTTCGGCATGAAGCTGATATGCGATCTGCCTGCGCTGGCTATTGTATTTGCCATTACAGCATTGATCTATCGCGGGGTGCACGAAACAAAAACAGTGGGAAATTATTTTGTGGGTTTGAAGCTGATCGTGATCGTACTGGTTATCATCGTTGGTGCATTTTATGTGAACCCCGATAACTGGAGCCCGTTTGCTCCTAATGGATTTAAAGGGGTTTTGCAGGGAGTGGCTTCCGTATTTTTTGCATACATCGGGTTTGATGCACTGGCTACAACTGCTGAAGAATGCAAAGACCCGAAGCGTGATCTGCCCAAGGCCATGATGGCATCGTTAACGATCTGCACCATTTTATATATTCTTATTTCACTCACCTTAACGGGTATGGTGAGTTATAAGCAGCTTGCGGTAGGAGATCCGCTGGCGCATGCGTTCGACCTGATCCATGTAAACTGGATGAGTGGGATCGTTGCTGTAAGTGCTGTAATTGCCATGGCCAGTGTATTGCTGGTGTTCCAGAACGGGCAGCCCAGGATCTGGATGAGCATGAGCCGTGACGGCTTGCTGCCAAAAAGGTTCAGCACCATTCACCCGAAATTTAAAACCCCGGCATTCAGCACCATTGTTACCGGGCTGTTTGTTGCGGTGCCTGCATTGTTCCTTAACCTTAAAGAAGTAACCGACCTTTCAAGCATAGGTACCCTGTTTGCTTTTGTAATGGTAAACGCAGGGGTCATCCGCATGGAGTCTCATAAAAATGAACAGCACAGCGGCTTTAAAGTGCCTTACTTTAACGGGCGTTTACTTGTTCCGTTATTGTGCCTGGTTAGTTTGTTCCTGTTTATTGTGTATGACGATACCAGGACGTTTGCAAACCTGCACCTCCGCGAAAACTGGCCAACGCTTGCTTTCTGGGCTTTATTTGTTGGCTTAAGCATACTCACCTTTTTAAAACGCTTCAGCCTGATCCCCGTTCTGGGAATGATCACCAACTTTTATTTAATGACCCAGCTTAATTTCACGAACTGGGCAGCATTTATGTTGTGGTTGCTGTTCGGCCTGGTGATCTACTTTTTATATGGTAAAAGTCATAGTAAACTGAACGCTGCAAGGGCATAAATACGTTAATTAACGTAGGATTAAAGTTTGTAACGGCAGGTATGTTTGCTGCACTACAACACTACATGAAAAAAACAATTTTATGCGCTTCGATCCTTGCAGGATTATGCGCTGGGGCCAATGCCCAGAACCCGGTACTGGTTAAAGACATTGATACCACCAGGAATTCATCATCATCACCCAACAACCTTGTTTCGTTTAATAACAGGCTTTATTTTGTAGCAGACGGCAAACGCTGGAACGGTTTTGGGATGGTTGCAAACCGCGAGCTGTGGAGCAGCAATGGATCGGCCGAAGGCACAAAAATGGTGGTTGATCTGAATAAAACGGCAAATGACAATTCCGGTTCATATCCTGTGGGCTTAAAAGCCTGGAAAGATAAATTGTACTTTTTTGCCATAGGAACGGATGGCAAGCAAAACCTGTATGAAACAGACGGATCGGAAGCCGGCACCAAACAGGTCACCACTTCGGGCCTGTCGGTTATGGTTCCTTATGGCAGAAGAACCGAAGTGTTCACTGAATTTAACAACGCACTTTATTTTATGGCTGATGATTTCGTTAACGGGATCGAGCTTTGGAAAACAGATGGAACTGCAGCAGGAACGGTAATGGTTAAAGAGATCAACCCTGCAAAAGGTATGTTCGACTCCAAATCAGAAATAAGTCAGCTAACGGTTATGGGAAGCAATCTTTATTTTTTTGGAAACGAAACCAGCGATGAAGATTCTTTACAACTTTGGAAAACGGACGGCACAACAGCGGGAACACATCGTATCGTGTCGTATAAGACCGGTAACAGTGAAACCGTAAACAGTTTAACAGCCGCTTCAGCCCATGTTTATTATACAGTGAATAGATCAATTTATAAATCGGACGGAACCACAGCAGGCACAAGCTTATTTCTTGCCGATTGTGAGCCTTATCACTTAACATCGTTTAAAGGGGAGATGCTGTTTCAAACAACCACTACAAATCCAGCCATGTCGCATATCTGCATTACTTCAAATGAAGCGCGGGGATATACTGTTTTAAAAGATGTGGATCCTGGTGTAATTACCCTTTCAATCAGCAGCACGTATTATTACCCGATGAACGTTGTTGAAGATAAGTTGTATTTTAATATGAGTGTTGTAGGCCCTTCATCGGAGCTTTGGCAAACGGATGGTACCATTACCGGAACAACACTTATTAAAACATATACACAGGCGGATGGTAACCTTTCAAACCAGCAGTTTGTGAAACACAATGGCGAAGTTTATTTTAAAACAAAGTTGAATAGCGACTACTTTTTAAACAAAACAGATGGAACTTCATCAGGTACTGTAAAGTTGAGCACAGTTGGTGTAGAGGAAATAGAGAACCTGACTTCGGTTGATAAAGTATTGTTCTTTACCAGTGAAGATGATCAGCCGGGACAGATTGGAAAAGAGCTTTGGAAATTCGGTACCGATACCACAAGTGGAGGCGGCACCACTGGTTTATTCGAATCAAAAGCAGACGATCATTCGGTATTAATTTACCCGAACCCTGCACATAACGTGGTTAACATTGCTGTAAATGCCAGCATACAGGTACTAAGCGCAAGCCTCTTTGATATTACCGGAAAACAGGTGGAAGAGCTTGTTATGGGCAGTAACAACATCTCGCATACCATTACACATCTCGAACAAGGGCATTATTTCTATTCGATAAAGACCACTCAGGGTGTGGTAATAAAAAAGCTCATCATCAGCAAATAATTAAATCATATAGATCAGATGAAAAATAAAATGACCACATTCATGCTGGGCCTTATAATAATAACGGGCAATGCGTGTAAAAAAGAAGAAAGTAAGGATAATTCCTCGCCTAATGGCGGGGGAACAAGTGTAGCAGGCTTCAGCTGCAAGATTGACGGAACGGCATTTACGGCTGATTCAGCGCGCATAAATACATATAGCGGGGGATTCAGCATCATGGCTTTTAAAGGAGGCTCAACAGCATTCGAGATCAATCTGAAAGAGCCTGCAGTGGGTAAACATTCACTGGCTGCGGGAAGCAACGAAGCGGCTACATACGTTACCAGCAGCGCTTACTTTGTAAACACCGCAGGAGAAGTTGCAATAACAGCTTTTGACGCAACTGCGAAAACCGGGAATGGCACATTTTACTTCACCGGGGCAAACGGAAGCGATGCTAAAAACTTTACCGAAGGTGCATTTAACATAAAATAACTGCAGCATACCCCCTAAACTTAGCCGGGGAATACGGATCCGGCTGATGAATAAAGAGGCTGTTCTCAACGAGTGAGGGCAGCCTTTTTTGATGTCAACAGGCATGAAATAAAAGGGTCGTGGGGGTAAATTCCCGGCAAGTTGTCTTTATAGGGAAAGGAGTTTTAAGCCGGAGCTATTATATTGCGGCCACAATTTTTAGGAAGGGTTGCAGCAATATACGGACATACAATTGGTAGAGAACATCAGGCAGGGCGATTTGAAATCGTTCGAGCAGGTGTTTAATGCCTATGCAGAAAACCTGGTGCGTTATGCCGAAACGATCCTGAAGAACACGTATGAGGCAGAGGATATTGTGCAGCAGTTGTTTGTGCAGTTATGGGATAAACGGAGCACGTTAGTAATAACCACTTCGCTTAAAAGTTATTTATACAGGGCTGCGCATAACAGCAGCCTGAATAAAATAAAGCAACATGGTGTGCGTGATAGTTATGCAGAATACTACACCTACGTGGGCAATGCCGAAACAGGTTCGGCAGCGCAACGGGTAGAAGCGAAGGAAGTGAACACCGCTATTGAAACAGCGATTGAAGAATTACCTGAGCAATGCCGGAAGGTATTCCGCCTGAGCCGCTTTGAGCAGATGAAATACCAGCAGATCGCAGATGAGCTTGGTATATCTGTGAAAACGGTAGAGAACCAGATGGGCAAAGCGCTTAAGCACATGCGGCTGCGATTGAAAGATTACATGTTGCTTTTGATGATGTACCTGATGAACCAGAATTAAAAAAGTAAAGATTGGAGCTGAACAACGAACATATCAATGAACTGATCGCAAAATACCTTGCAGGCGAAGCTACGCCCGATGAGGCCATTATGCTTGATGAGTGGAGCAATGCTTCGGCCGGAAACCTTGCTTATATTAATGAAAGCAAAAAAGCGTTCGGTATAAAAGATACAAAAGTTGATACTGCAAAAATGTTCAGTGCTGTTCTTGCACAGATAGAACCGGGAGCAGGCAAAGCCGTTAAAACAATTCCGTTAAAACCGTTTTTCACCCCACTGCGCATAGCAGCATCTTTAGTCTTGATCTCCTTAATAGGGATCATGGCTGCAATTTATCTTAAAGGCAATAAGAACTTACCCGACCAGCAGATCGCTTCGGCCGGTGAAGTGAAAGAAACCCGGCTTGCCGATGGAACAAAAGTGGCATTGAATAAAAACACGAAGTTGACGCTGGTTGGCGGATTCAATGGAAAAGAACGCAAGGTGAAGTTGCAGGGGGAAGCTTTTTTTGAAGTCATTCATAATGATAATAAACCCTTTGTGATCGATGCAGACGGTGTACTGATCAGAGATATCGGAACTGCATTTAACGTGAAGGCAAATCCCGGAAGCGATTCTGTTTTTGTATCTGTTACCGAAGGCATTGTAGATATGAGCAGTGAAACAAACACGTTGAGGCTGGCGCAAAATGAATCGGCCGTTTTTGTGAGGTCAACAAAACAACTCATTGCATTGAACCTGGTTGAGTCGAATATCAATTCATACCATACCAAGATGTTCAGCTTTAAGGCAAAAACATTAAGCGAGGTTATTGAAGCCATTAACGGTGTTTATGGTGAACTGATCAAACTTGAAAACAATGACCTTTCCAACTGCCGCATCACGGTTGATTTTAACAATGAATCGCCCGAAACCATTGTTGCCATTATAACGGAAACATTGGGTCTTACCTTTCATAAAACAAACGAAGGCATTTATTTAATAGCAGGTTCTTCATGTATTCAATAATGCAGCGATGTGTTTTTGTGCTGTTTTTCTCTCTTTTATTTTTTGCCGGTAAGGCGCAAAAAAAAGAGCCTTTGCTGGAACGTGAGGTCACGATAAGCGCCTCGAACGAAAGCGCCTCGTCAATCCTCACGCAAATTGCCGCACAAACAGGGATCAAATTTTCATACAGCCCGTCCCTTATTCCTGCTGATAAAAAAGTAAGCTTCCGGGTAATAAAAAAGCCTTTACGGACGGTATTACTGATGATGTTTGCCGATGCGGTGGCGGTTAAGGAAAAAGGCAGCTTTATTATTCTTACGGCAAAACCACAGGCTCCCCCACAGGCCATTGTAAAAGAAATAACCATAGCCGGTTATGTGTATGACGAGCATGGAGAAAAACTGGCCTATGCCAGTATTTTTAACAAAAAGGAACAAACAGCAGCCGTAACAAACCGGTATGGGTTATATAGTTTAAAAGTAAGCATCAACCAGTTACCGCTCGACCTGAAGGTAGTAAAAGAGAATTATAACGACACCGCTTTTAAAGTAAATGCAAAGCAAAAACAGGTGGATGTGGTATTGAGCCATGAAATAAAACCGGCTGAGCCTGTTGCAATTAAACCGGATAGTGTTGCTGTACCTCAGCAGGATTCTGTAGCACCCATTGTTATACCGCCACATGCAGATACCTCTGTTACCGCCAACTTTAGCGGGTTGAAAAAGATGGTGAGCAGGTTTGCTTTAAGCAATGAAGACAAGGCCAATATCCGGAACCTGAAAGACACGCTGTTCTCCAGTGTTCAGTTCTCAATCATTCCGCAGCTCAGCACCAATAAACTGCTGGTTGGTAATACAGTGAACGATGTTTCATTGAGTTTATTCCTGGGGTATTCAAAAGGAATAAATGTGGCCGGTTTTTCGGGTATTATGAATTATACATCAGGAGATGTGAAGTATGCGCAGGCAGCCGGGTTGATCAATAACACAGGAGGAAATATAAAAGGAGGGCAGGCCGCAGGCTGGCTGAATGTGGTGGAAGGAACGGTTACCGGAGGACAGGCTGCAGGCTTAATGAACGTAGTGGATGGAAAAGTAAAAGGCGGCCAGGCTGCAGGCTTAATGAATATAGTGGACAGCAATGTAGCTGGCGGGCAGGCCGCAGGTTTGATGAACATTATTAACGGAGATCTTTATGGCGGGCATGCTGCAGGACTTGGAAATATAATAAACGGAAATTGTGAAGGGGTTCAGGTAGCCGGCCTGTTTAATATTACGGGAGGCCATGCAAACGGGGTACAGATCGCGGGCGTTACCAATATTACGAATGGAGGAAAAGGAGAATTGCAGATAGCAGGTGTGTGCAACATAAGCGATGGAGAGGTTCGCGGGGTACAGCTTGCAGGTGTTGCAAACAGTGCAGGTAAAAATGTGAACGGGTTGCAGCTGGCCGGCCTCCTTAATAGTACCGATTCAGCCGTGAACGGATTGCAGATTTCCGGTTTTATAAACAGGGCCAGGGAAGTAAATGGTGTGCAGTTCGGGCTGCTTAATTTTGCACAGGTAAACAATGGCATTTCATTCGGGTTATTCAGCTTTACCAAAAACGGATACCGGAAAATAGAACTGTTTGGCGATGATGTGATGTACACCAACCTGGCATTAAGAACAGGTACACAAAAATTTCATAACATATTTATTGCAGGTGTTGACATGACCAGCCGTGTAAGTGGCTTATGGAATTTCGGGTATGGCTTCGGTTCGTTCTTTAACCTGAACGATAAATGGAAACTGGGTGGTGACATCACCGCACAGGTATATCTTAAAGGGGGCGCCATCTCCAAAGCCCCGCAGGTTAACCATTTGTTTATTGGAGTAGAGCGCATGATCGGGAATAAGTTTTCTGTTTCTTTAGGGCCAACATATCATGTAATGGTTAATTATTCCACCGGTGGCGATACGGAAGTTGCCGATATTATTACGCCTTATTCGTTTTACAATAGAACCTACACCGATGGAACCAATGTGAAAATGTGGATTGGCGGAAAACTGAGCCTGAAGTTTTTTTAAAGACGGTTGTCTCTTAGGTTATTCCTGTAATTTTTTATCATAACAATATTCTCAAAGCAACATAGGGGTGTTAAAGCCTGTCTATGTCTCGTAGTAAATAATTTACCAGTTTATGAAAAGAAAAATAATTATCAGGGGTATTGTATTGCTCTACACGATCGGTTTACTAACAGGCGCCTATTTTTTAACTAAATAAATTTTAACAGCATGAGAAAAATAATTATCACGACCCTTTCATTGCTATATGCCTTATATAGCTTTTCACAAACCAGTTCTTATACCTTTATCAGGGAAGGAGGCCAGGTGTTTTATATCAACCCGGCCGATTCCACGGCCATCGATCATGTTCTCCAGGACGGTATCGTGCTTCCTGCCAAAGTTAAAATAGGATTTGGTTTTAAGTTTAACGGTG
>JAZKGM010000026.1:0-2757 GCA_040385895.1 Bacteroidota bacterium | reverse complement strand
ATTACCGCTTCTTTTACTTCTGTTCCCAGATAATCTTCGGCCGTTTTTTTCATTTTCTGCAAAATCATGGCAGAAATTTCCTGGGGTGTGTACATCCTTCCATCAATGTTCACACGTGGCGTATTGTTATCGCCTTTTTCTACGCTATAAGGAACACGGTCAGTTTCTCTTTTTGATTCATCGAAACTATTGCCCATAAAACGTTTAATGGAATAAATGGTGTTTTTAGGGTTGGTTACGGCCTGGCGTTTTGCAGGATCACCAATCTTACGTTCACCATCTTTTAAAAATGCAACAATCGAAGGGGTTGTTCTGCGTCCTTCGCTGTTGGCGATCACCACAGGTTCGTTACCTTCCATTACGGCAACACACGAATTTGTGGTTCCTAGATCTATACCTATTACTTTACTCATATTCTAAGTTAATTTGCGCTGCTTATACAATTAAAATGCCACCCGGAATTTGGCAGCATTCAACTTAAAAAATGACAGTTACAAAGGACTTATTTCAGAAAAAACGATAAAAATGTCAGAAAACCTGACTTAAGGGGCCGGGTTTAAAAGTGTGTTCAGCAGGTTTACGCTGTTTGCATTAACAGCCTGGATACGGCTGGAAGTGGTTTGTGAAGCAAAGATGCCTATGCCGTTGGAAATGTTTGAAAAATCTTTTGATTTGGCCACCACGCTGTTGCTTGAGCTGTTTATAGCAAGCATATCGGAGTAGATCTTATTGGAACACACCGACACATATTCCATACTGGCAAACCTTCTTGTTACCGACTCGTTAACAGGGATCTGGGTTTTTACAAAAGAAGAAAAAGTAGATTTATCAAAAGTAGTGCTGAATGATAAAATGGTTTGCGAGTTGTCATTTCCGTTCAGTACAAAAAAGTCGAGGTGCTTAAACACGGTGTCGGTTGGGTTTGCAGCCGGAAGCTCATAATAATTTGTTCTTACGATCAGGTCGTAAATAGCGGTGTTGTGGCCGCCACCGTTTATCCTGAACACCACTTTAGGTTGTGTGAGGGTAACCAGGTCGACAGGGATCTGTGTAATTACAGCAGGCTCCACGGCATTCGATACTGCGATATACGTATTTCCCGTTTCATGGCTTTTTATCTTTAAGGTATAGCTCTGGTTTGCATTAAAAAAGCCGGGAAGTGATTCACC
Source organism: Bacteroidota bacterium (assembly GCA_040385895.1). Classification (GTDB taxonomy): domain Bacteria; phylum Bacteroidota; class Bacteroidia; order UKL13-3; family UKL13-3; genus UBA6183. The sequence continues at coordinate 1,588 of JAZKGM010000026.1, read as the reverse complement.
CCAATAGCTGGAGTCTTTATTGGAAAAGAAGCCCGCCTGTTTGCGTGGTGCCAGCTTTTTAAGAAAACGCTCTTCCTTGGTTGAGTTATTAATAATGCTCACGTCAATGTTTTTCATCACCAGCGAATCAGCTATCTGTGCCACTTGAGATGTGGTTTTGTTCACATCGTTCTGGTATGTTTTCTGGATGCGGAACACCTGGCTGTCCTGCCCGTTGTCAATTAAGGCAAATATCACGGGCGTTTCTTTCCAGGGGCCATTTATATCTATTTCATTGTCGCACGAAGCCAGCGACAACACAATTGCAAACAAGGCGATTATTCTAATACTCATTTAAATGCGAAAATAGGTAAACTTTAAGCTTTATCAATTAATTGAACCAAACTAAATCTATAGTGCTTAATTAACGTAAAAAGGTTGGATGATTGATTTTGCGTTTTGATGATCAGCTGATTCCCAGCCACTCTTTTGCGGTTTTACTTAATATCTGTGCTTTTTGTTCGGTGCTCAGGTCTTTCATCAGCTCAATGAATTTGCCATGCTCCAGGTCGCCCAGCGGAAAAGGAAAATCGCTGCCCAGCGCAATGCGTTCAGCTCCAAACAGTTTAATGTTATAACGCAGCGCCTCTTCGTCATGCACCAGGCTGTCGATGTAAAATTTTTTCACATATTCATACGGGTCGGCCACATGGTTGATGTTACAGAGGTCGGGCCTGGCATGATAACCGTGCGATATACGGCCTATGGTGTGCGGAAAGCATCCCCCACCATGCGCAAACATAACGCGAAGCTTAGGGAACCGATCAAACACACCTCCAAAGATCATGCTGCATATGGCCCTTGAAGTTTCTGCCGGCATTCCCACCAGCCAGGGCAGCCAGTATTTTTGCATTTTATCCTGGCCCATCATGTCCCAGGGGTGAACAAAAATGCACATGCTTTCGCGTTCGGCCGTTTCATAGAAGGGGAAAAAACGTTCATCGTCCAGGTTCATGTCCAGGATATTTGTGGCAATTTCAACTCCCGGTAAATTCAGCTCATGTTTGCAGCGCAGCAATTCTTCAACGGCAAGTGCAGTATCCTGCATCGGCAAAGTGCCCAATCCCACAAAGCGGGTCGGGTAATCGCGCTGGATCTGTGCCAGGTGGTTGTTGATATACTGGCTCCAGTCGTGTGTGTGTTCGGGTTTGGCCCAGTAATAGAACAGTACCGGAACTGTTGAGAGGGCCATTAGCTCAACGCCATGCTTATCCATATGTCGGATAATGGCTTGAGGGTCCCAGCACAGGTCATCAATAGCCCGGAAAAAGGTTCCGTCTGCTTTCAGCATATTGGCACGCCCGGGCTGGTAATGATCCAGGTAAATAAATTCATCGCCATAGCCATAACGCTCTTTCAGGTTAGGTATGAATTCGGGCAGGATATGTGCGTGGACGTCAATCTTCATGATATATAAATTCCGGTACGGCTGTTTTTACTGCGGTAATAATAGCAATTTATTTTTGAAGCGGGGAAACGATCTGTGAACGCTGTGCGGAAGATGCGGAAATTGATATTTTTGCATCTATTAATAACGATGAAGGCATTA
>JAZKGM010000025.1:0-6750 GCA_040385895.1 Bacteroidota bacterium | reverse complement strand
TTGTGTCGTAATCAACCCCATAATTTGCCGTTTTTGCACCATCCTGTTTTTTACAGCAGGCCGTATGTTTGTATCGTTAATGAGCAAAGAAGAAATGAAAGACGAATTAATAAAAGCGATCGGGGCCACTAAGGAAGAACTGCTGACCGCATTAAACAGCTTTACAGCTGAGCAGATCAACACCGTTCCGTATCAGAACAGCTGGACGGCCGGGCAGGTTATCGACCATGTGTTAAAATCAGGAACCGGGGCATTTGAAGTGATCCATGCACCCTGCGAAAAAACAACACGTGCATTCGATGAAAAAGATGAACCCTTAAAAAACATCTTTCTTGATTTCAGCATAAAAATGAAATCGCCCCTGGAAATCCTTCCCACCGCTTCGGTATTGCAAAAAGACCAGCTGGTGAGTAATGTACAACACCTGTTCAGCAAAATGCATGCGGCCAGCACCACGCTCGACCTGGCGGAAACCTGCACGGTATTTGATTTTCCGGGTATGGGAAGCTTAACAAGGTATGAATGGCTGCGTTTTTTTACCTATCACACCCAAAGGCACACCCTTCAGTTAAAAAACATTTTAAACAAGCTTAACAATACAACCATGAAAAAAATTGAAAAAACATTGGAGATCCATGCGCCCGCAACCACCGTTTCAACAGTGCTTACCGAAGATGCTTTGCTGCGCCAGTGGTATAATGAATTCAGCCCCGGTTGTTATGCCATCACCGATTGGAAAGAAGGCAGCAAGATCATCTGCACCGATGCATCGCAGGGCGGAATGGTAGGGATCATTGCCGAAAACAAACCCGGAAAAGTGCTCGACATTGAGTTTACAGGTAACTATACAAAAGGTGAGGAGGATTACACCAGCGAGATGGCACTGGCACTAAAAGGATCGCACGAGATCTATCGCCTGGATGAACAGAACGGCATCACCACACTTCACGTATCATGCGACATGGACGAGGAGTATTATGAAGTGATGAATGCGGCCTGGGACAAAGCCTTGGTTATTATTAAACGGCTTGCAGAAGAAAAAGGGTGAGCATTTATTTCATAAATTCTATCTTCACTCGGGGAAAAAGCATGCAGGCCGATCATTAACCTAAGACCTGTATGTTTAGTTTTGCCCCGGTAAAACAACACACTATAAAACAACTAACATGAAAACAATTACAAAAATCCTGATCGCAGTGGCTGTGCTGATGGCCATTCCTTTAGTCATGGCATTATTCATCAGTAAGGATTATTCCATTACACGGGAGGTCGTGATCAACAAACCCAAACAGGATGTATTTAACTACATTAAATTATTAAAGAACCAGGATGATTATAACATTTGGGTACAGATGGACCCGAACATGAAAAAAGATTTCCGCGGTACAGACGGAACAGCAGGATTTGTGTATGCCTGGGATGGAAATGACAAGGCGGGTGCCGGGGAACAGGAAATAAAAAGTATTGTAGACGGGGAACGTATGGATGTTGAATTGCGCTTTAAACGACCATTTGAATCAACAGGACATGCCCCTTTTACCACCGAAGCAGTAAATGAAAACCAAACCAAAGTAACCTGGAACATGAATGGTGTTTCCGGTTATCCAATGAACTTTATGAACCTTTTTATGGATGGCATGTTGGGTAAAGACATGGACGCAAGCCTGGGTATGCTTAAAGCGAACCTTGAAAAATAACAACAACAGTATGGTTGAAGTTTTTAAGACCAACGTTCAGGATAATATAGATGCAGCCAACCTGGCCAAAGTGCTGCTTGGTATTTTTCCGCACAGCAAAATAAACTTCGACCTGGAAGATTGCGACAGCATACTCAGGATAGAGAACACATCGGTTTGTATCGAATCGGTTGTTTTTATCCTGCAGGCCAACGGGTTCGTTTGCGAAGTGCTGAAGTAACCTTCACCAGGATGGCGGTGAATAAAAAGAGCTTTTATTTCAACAAAAGCTCTTTTTTAAAAACCACTTGCGTAACTGAACGGTTACATTATATTTGTAACCGATCAGTTACATAAAAAAAGAACATACCGTTAAATGAGAAGAGATGTTTTCCAGGCCATAGCCGATCCCACACGCAGGGCCATTATCAGCATGCTGGCCGATCAGCCGCTTAATTTAAATGCAGTGGCCGATCAGTTTGATGTGAGCCGCCCGGCCATTTCAAAACACATAAAGATACTGACAGAATGCGGGCTCATCACCATTAACCAGCAGGGCCGCGAACGGTATTGCACGGCCCGGCTCGAAACATTGGGAGAAGTGAATACCTGGGTTGAACAATACAAAAAGTTCTGGATGAAAAAACTGGATGCTTTGGATGAATACCTGCATGAGCTCGAGGCTACGCCAAAAAAGAAACGCGGAAAAACGCCCGGAAAAATCAAATAGGTAATGAACAGACCTGGCCTGAACACTTGCCGAAACAACACACTAAAACAACACAACAATATCAATTATGAAAAAAACAAAAATTCTCTACTGGATCTTTACCGGTGTAGTGATCCTTACAATGGGCGTTTTCTCGATCTTTAACGTGATCGGCACGGAAGATTCGGTAAAGATCTTCAACGACCTGCATTACCCGCTTTACATCATGCCCTTTTTAGGGATCGCTAAAATTCTCGGCACCATTGCCATCCTTATTCCGGGTTACCCGCGTGTAAAAGAATGGGCTTATGCCGGCCTTACGTTCGATGTACTTGGCGCATGGTATTCGGCAATCGCTATGGGAACTCCTTTTGCACAGCATATCTTTATGGGCATGTTCCTGGTACCGATCATCGGTTCGTACATCTGCTACCATAAACTGGCGAAAGAAAAAGCGGTCACCGCATAATGCATAACACCATGAGCACACCGTTTGAAATTGAACGCACATATAATGCACCTGTTGAAAAAGTATGGAAAGCCATTACCGATAAGAACGAAATGAAAAAATGGTACTTCGACCTGGAAGAATTTAAACCCGAAGTTGGCTTTGAATTTACTTTTGATGCAGGCGATGAAACCAAAAACGTGAGTTTCGTTCATCAATGCCGGGTGACCGAAGCCATACCGAATAAAAAATTGTCGTACACCTGGAAATACAGGGATTACGAAGGGAGCTCAGAAGTAACTTTCGAACTGTTCGATGAAGGCGGAAAAACACGTTTAAAGCTCACTCATACCGGCCTCGAAAGCTTCCCTCAAAACAGCCCGTTCTTTGTACGCGAAAGCTTTGCACAGGGCTGGACGGATATTATAGGCAGGAGCCTGAAAGAATATTTAGAAAATTAAAGGATGTTATAACGGCCACAGATCGCACAGGTAAATGACGAAACTTCGAGATCTGTGTCATCTGTGGCTTTCTTATAATGTGGTTTCATAACTCCACGGTCGGAGGAAAACATTCATCAAAATAGCAGGATCAATCCACAGCTTTCCCCATTTCAAGCCCTATCCAAAGGGGCAGGTATTTCCTAAATCAATGCTAATTCCCTTTTCATTATAAGCCATACAAAGGGGAATTTAACCACAGTATGATGCAGGTGCGCTCAGTTTAACATTTCACCGCATCTTGCTTATTCTCGTAAAATCAATTGGAAATCAAGGCCATCTGTTATCAGGTTCTCCAATGTATTCCTATATCAGGTTATTGTTAACGTACCGTAGCCGAAACATCATGTGTTTTGGGTGGAATTATTATTGTTTGCTGGTAAAAAGCAAGCAACGTTTTGCTGCTAAATAATATCAAATCACTATTTAATTTAAATTCTTATGAAAAAGACAAGCCTATTGCTATCCTCTTTTGTTGTATTGCTGCTGGCAACATTCACCGTTACATCCTGTAAAAAAGACAAATCTTCAAGCGCTTCACCCACCCCTGTTGGAAAAGAAGTTAAGTATGAAATTACGGGGAATTATGGCGGTGCATTTACCGTTGCTTATGCCGATAAAGATGGTTCATATGAAACCATTGAGGTTACCTCTTTACCGTGGACACTGAGCCTTACAGGAGAATCAGGTATGGTTGCTGCCGGGTTTGGAGTAGGAGCCGTAACAGAGAAACCAGGTGTAAAAGGCCAGACAGCTGAAGCAAAGATCTACATTAATGGAAAAGTGGAACGCACATCAAACGGAACAGCCAACGAAGACGGGTACATCATTACGATGAATCCCGGGACTTATTCGTTTTAAACTTTTAAAATGATTTCATAGAGAACCTGTAAACAAGCAATACCTTGTTTACAGGTTTTTTTTATGCGTTATTTCCATAAATTGCTTTCGATAAACTTCCTTACGTATGAAAAAGTTCTGTTCTTATTTCTTCTTTTTAGTTATGATCCAAACCGCTTTTGCGCAACAGCAAAAACTAACCCCCGAAACATTATGGCAACTGGGCCGTGTGGGCAATCCTGTTCTTTCTGCCGATGGTAAAACATTGTTATACGAGGTAAAAACCTATAACCTGCAGGCCAATAAAGGCATCAACATTATTTACAGCACCACACCTGCCGGTGGCAATGGCAAAGCGCTTACCGATGATGCCACCAATGCCTTCTCGGCACGTTTCCGCCCCGATGGACAACGCATTACTTTTCTTTCTGCCAAAAGTGGCGATGTGCAGCTGTATGAAATGAACCTGGACGGAACAAGCCCGGTTCAGATCACGAACGTAAAAGGAGGCATTGAATGTTATAAATATTCACCGGCCATGAACTGCATTGTGTATGCAGCCAAAGTAAAGCTGGAACAAACGGTGGCCGAAATGTACCCCGATCTTCCCGAAGTAAAAGCCCGCATCATTGATGGCTTGTATTACCGCCACTGGGATGCATGGAGCGATTACACCTACATTCACCCTTTTGTGGCGAAGTACCAGGCAGGACAAGCCGTGGGCGAAGCAACAGATATCTTAGGAGAAGAAAAGTTCCATTCGCCCGAGCCTCCCTTTGGCGATGAGAACGAATTCAGTTTCAGCCCCGATGGAAAAAAGCTGGCCTTCAGCTGCAAGCGTTTAACAGGAACGCCAAGCGCAGTGAGTACCAATACCGACATTTTTATTTATAACACCGACACCAGGTCATCCACCAATATTACAGAACTGAACAGCGGCTACGACCGCTCTCCGCAATTCAGTCCCGATGGAAAAAAAGTAGCCTGGCTCAGCATGAAACGTGCGGGGTACGAAGCCGACAAGAACCGCCTGATGGTGTATTACTTCAGCGATAAAAAAGAGATCGAAATAACCAAAGATTTTGATTACCCCGTGGAAGGCTACAGCTGGAACGGCAACGGCACACAGCTGTTCTTTATCGCCTCTTTCCAGGCCACGCAGAATATTTTCCTGAGCAACGAAAAGGCCAAAAAATCGGGGGCCGAATACACCGAAGTGAAACAACTCACCAAAGGAGAGAACGATTACCAGGGCATCACCGTTTCGGGTACCGAAAAGAACTTCAGCATTGTGGGCGCGCGCCAGAACATCAGTTCCCCTACCGAATTATTTGCAGTGAATAAAAACGGGGAAGAGCGCCAGCTTACTTTTGTGACCAAGCCCATCTGGGACAATGTTAAAATCGGTAAAGTAGAAAAACGCATGATCGAAACCACCGATGGCAAGCAGATGTTGACCTGGGTGATCTATCCTCCCGATTTTGATATCCGCAAGCGCTACCCTACCCTGTTGTATTGCCAGGGCGGACCGCAAAGTGCCGTGAGCCAGTTTTTCAGCTACCGCTGGAACTTCCAGCTGATGGCCAATAATAACTACATTGTGATCGCACCGAACCGCAGGGGCCTTCCGGGCTTTGGCACAGAATGGAACGATGCCATTATGGGCGACTACGGGGGCCAGTGCATGAAAGATTATTTAAGCGCAGTGGATGAAGTGAGCAAAGCCACTTATGTGGCCAAAGACAAACGTGCAGCCGTAGGCGCCAGCTTTGGCGGTTACAGTGTGTACTGGTTAGCCGGTAACCACCAGCAGCGTTTTAAAACCTTTATTGCGCATTGCGGCATGTTTAACATCGAGAGCTGGTATGGCACCACCGAAGAAATGTTCTTTGCCAACAACGACAACAAAGGCCCGTACTGGCAGGCACCGCGCAGCCGCAATTACGATAACTCGCCACACAAATTTGTGCAGAACTGGGACAGCCCCATGCTGGTGATCCATAACGAAAAAGATTTCCGTGTGCCGCTGGGGCAAGGCATGGAAGCCTTTAATGCCGCACAGTTGAAAGGCATACAGAGCCGCTTCCTGTATTTCCCGGACGAGAACCATTGGGTAACCAAGCCACAGAACTCGGTGTTGTGGCAACGCGTGTTCTTTGAGTGGCTGGATTATCATTTGAAATAGCCATTAAAATCCCCTTATGGCCCATGTAAAAATGTTATGCGCAATATAAAAAATGAGACAACGACCCTGTTAACGCGCATTTGTAATGCGTGTTAACAAGGACTACTTAAACACATTTTAAGGTGGTTTATTCATGCCTCTTTCCTTAAATTAGCTGCTCCTACTTACTGCCTATGTCGGAGTTTTTAAAAATAGAAGCAGGCAAATGCTATTTCATAACCTTTACTGTTATAGATTGGCTTGACATATTTCTTCGGGAAGAATACGCGAACATATTAATAGCCAGCATCACACATTGCCAAAAGAACAAAGGCCTCGAGATTTACGCCTACTGCATTATGCCAAGCCATGTACACATGATTGCATCGGCAAAGGAAGGCAGCTTAGGAGCC
>JAZKGM010000024.1:0-5562 GCA_040385895.1 Bacteroidota bacterium | reverse complement strand
GGCCTTGCCGGCATTGATCATCGGCTCAATGGTAAAAGTCATTCCGGGTTGAATAACCGGGCCGGAATTAGCATCGGCAATATGGCAAACTTCGGGTTCTTCATGAAACTTAAGCCCGATGCCATGACCACAAAACTCATAAACCGTGGTATACCCGTTTTTTACAGCGTGTTTGTTGATGTGGTACCCGATATCGCCAATCCTTTTTCCTGGAATTGCCTGCTGAATCCCTATTTTCAGGCATTCTCTCGTCACATCGATCAGTTTTTGGGCATGGCTGGTTACTTCGCCTACCGTAAACATGGTGCTGGTGTCTCCAAAGTACCCGTTAAGGATCGTTGTTACATCCACGTTTAAAATATCTCCGTCACGCAATTCCAGTTTTCCGGGAATGCCGTGGCATATCACATCATTCACAGAGATACAGCTCGCCTTCGTATATCCATTGTATCCTATTGTAGCAGGAATGGCGCCATTATCGCGCATAAACTGCTCAATAACCTCGTTTAGATAGCCGGTGGTAACACCTGCTTTAACATAAGGTGCAATCGCTTTAAGGGTTAGGCCTGCAAGCTGGGAGCTTTTACGGATACCGGCTATCTGCTCGGGTGTTTTTAGTATGATTTGTGATTTTGTATCTCTGAACGGCACTTGCTTTTGTATTTAGAAGGCTGCAAATGTACAAAATTTACTTAAAATCATTATTCCGCTTAATGTGCAATGATCAGCTTATTGCTGTAAACAGCTCCATTCGATTCGGCTTTCAGAATATACAATCCGTTTTGAAGCGTATTAGACTCAACGCTTACCTTTCCGGATCCTGTTAATTGCCGGCTATAAACCTGTTTACCGGAAATATCATAAATGTATACATTGACCTGTGATACATTTTCTGGTAAGCTTAGTTCAAAATTTCCATTATTTGGATTAGGCCAGAAGCTGATGTTGCTTAATTTATTTATCTGGAACAGGCCTGTTGAAGGGGCCGGCATATCAAATGCCTCCGTGCCGTCTGTTCTGGAAGTTGAAGCACCTTGTTTAGCCGAATACCCCAGGCCGCGCCTGGCAAAAGTACTCCAGATCAAAGCACTGTCTGCACCATTGTTATTCATTTTATCGGCCAGCAATATGGCATCGCGCGCATCAACAAAGCCAGGCGAACAAGGCTGCAGTTTTAATCCGTCAATTACCAGCTGCAGGGTACGGTTATTTCCTCCTTTGCCATTGTAAAGATCAGTGCTGTAACCATACTTATCGATCATGTTCCAGTACAGGTCATACAGCATGGTACACCATACAGAACCCACACCATGCGGGATGGCTGCCGTTTTAATGCTGTTATACGTCATTGGATTCACGGTCATGTCTGTACTGTAACGGAAGTTGCGGATCCCCACTCCTGTAATGGGTTCATTATCCAGCCAGGTACCTATTCCACGCGCGTGCCCGGCAAGTCCTGTTTCTTTGTGTGTCATGAATAGGCAAAAGAAATCGCTCCAACCCTCGCCTGCCTGCTCCTGGTTGTTTAAACAATTTGAGTTCGCAGGCCCACCCGTTAATCTGGATGAAACCCCGTGCCCGTATTCGTGCGAAATCACGCCATTGTCCATATCACTGTCCAGTGCTTTTTCCACTTTATTCGCCCTGAGTATACCATTAAATGAACCTGAAGCCAGCCATTGTTTCAATTTATCTCCTTTTGCTTTTGAGATCATAATAGATGGAATGGTAATGCTGGCATCATTTCCTGTCATTGAAAAAGCAGTTGCATTATTGCTGTTTATTACGATGGCTGCAATGGCACCTGCATTTTGAGCCGTTTTTACTTTTGCGATGTAATTACAGGTCCCACGATCAATCACCACAATTTTTCCTGTTACGTCCTCAATCGGATTACAAGCCAGGCTTGACGATGAAGACAGCTCCTTTGCAAGTGCCAGCTGGCCCGTTATTTTGTCGAACTTACGCTGGCCAAATGCAGAAACATAATAGGTAGTTGAATCTGCCAATGTATCGTTTGTAAAAACGAAATAAGGCGTCTCTGTATTCCACAGGTACATCTGCATGCGGGGATTCTGACCATCAGGCGGTGTAGTAAAATTTGCATTATTCGTTCCGCTTCCATCCTGTGCATCTGCCCTCACTTCATCACCCTCTTCGCCCCCACGCGTATAGTTGTTGGCCTGGAAATTACCCGATTCTTCATCAAAGCCATAATGATACATCACATCATGCATAAAGTTATTCCACACAAACAGGTTGGTAATAACAGCATCAAGGTTGTATTCAGGCGTTGCTGCCGTGTCGTAGCTATAATCAAATATTAAAGAATCGCCACCATCCGGGCTATATCCGGGCTGATCCATGTTGTTGATGTCTTCTCCGGCAAACACATTGTTACCCGATGTTATTGTTTCTTCTGCCCCTTCCACACCATCAATGTCATGCCATTTAAAAGGCGAAGCCAGTGAGTCGGAAGGATCGGCAAGCAGTTGCCTGTTGCCGTGCAGGGGACTTTCAATCCCCAAAGGAAAAGCATGATACCTGTTTTTTTCACCGGCTTTTTTTGCCAGTTGATTAGCGGCATATACATGCCGGGCTGAATAAGAAGCGGGTGCTGCTTGTTCATTCCAGCTTTTATGTTCATGGTTAGTACAGCTTAACGCCCAGTTGTTCTTGTCGATCACTTCACCGTTCGATGCATCAACACGCACATTCCACCAGTTATTTGTTGAAGCATCCAGCCAGTTGGTATTATAAACAAGCTTCACCTCGTTATTCACCACATAGTAGTAAAGTTGAACCTGTATAGGCTCAGGAGAAACCGAAACATCAGTAACAGAGAGCTTATTTTCTTTCAACTGGTATGCTGCTTTTGCAAGGGCCGCTGGTTCTTTTAAGTTTAAATGCTGTGCTGTAACAGCTATTGCATTATTGGCATTGATCCCGGCCTTTTGCGTGGTTACTTTTGCAGCAATATTATTCACAAAGCTCTGGTTGGTGCTGATGATCTCATTTTTACGGATATGGAGGGCACCAACCGCATTATACAATTCGATGCCATTATATTTTTGCCGGAAATAGATGTGCGTTATGCCATTTTGCTTCGATGTGTATTGATTCGTAACCACTACCTGTTCAATATCGCTTGCTGAAAACCCTTTTAATAAAAGCTGTTGCCTGATAACTGGTAAAAAATCAGTTTGCGCATGAGCAATAATTGCTAAAAGGCTGAACGCCATTAAAAATAGTTTGTGCTTCATTGTGTATCAAATATATTATAGTTACCTGATTAATCTAATTCGTTGCATGAAAGATTAATTAGAGGGTAAAAGGGAATGAAGCCTTCGGTTAAACGGGGGCATAAAATAAAAAACCGCCTCAAAATCACTTTTGAGGCGGTTTCTCTGTATTTAAAATTTGGTTAGTCCAGCTTATAATCAACCACTTTATATCCAAGTTTACTTAGCTGAGCGCCTATTTTTTCTTTATCTCCAACAACCACGATCACCATTTTATCTGTCGGTAATAATTCATTGGCCATTTTATTAAGCTCTTCCCTGGTTAAGGTAGATAATAATTTATTTTGCTGTTCTATGTAATCTTTAGGAAGGTTACGGTCTGCAATATTACTTAAGAAGCTTGCTTTCTGAAAAGGTGTTTCATAACGCAAAGCATCTCCCGAACGCAGTGATTTTTTAGCAAAATCAAGTTCTTCAGCAGTCATTCCGCTTTGGCGGTATTTATTCATTTCAAAGAACATTTCTTTTAATGCACTATCTGTGGCCGTACCGCGCACACCACATCCAATGGTGAAAGGTCCTGCTACATCAGTTCCCGTAAAGCCGCCACGAACACCATATGTAAACCCTTTGTCTTCGCGCAGGTTCATATTAACACGGCTGTTAAAGTTTCCGCTTAAAGGAAAATTCATTACACGCGCTTTGAAATACTTACCATTATAATCATATGGCATTGCCAGGTAACCTACACGCAATTCGCTTTGTGTTGATTTATATTTATCAACCAAGTAGATCTGCGTTTTTTCGATCACAGGTGCATCAACCGTAACATTAGGCAGTGTCACATTCTTTTTATTCCATTTGTTCAGGAATTGCATCTTAGGCATGATCTCAGCCTGCGTGATGTCTCCTACTATTACAATGTTTGTTAATTCAGGAGCGTAATATTTATCATAAAAGCCTTGTACATCTTTAATACCGAAAGATTTAACCGTTTTTAAAGTTCCTTCGCTTGGCTCGGCCATGATGGATTTAGACCCGTAAATTAATTTAGCGTATGCTTTACTTGCCAGGTCGGCCGCATCATATTTGCTTGAGCTGATGCCCTGGTAAACCTGTTTTTGAATGCGTTTAAAATCTTCGGGTGTAAATTTCGGTCTCAATAACTTTTCCTCTAAATAAGCAATTGTCCTATCCAGGTTTTTCTTTTGTGAGGTCATCGAGATATAAGTATTCTCATCATCAGCAGACACACTTATTGAACTACCTATTTTATTCATTTCACCATCAAACTGTTCTGCCGTATAGGTTTGTGTACCTTCATTCATCATATTAGCGGTAAGTGATGCAAGACCTGCTTTCGACTGGTCATTCATCGCCATGTTACCACCTTTAATGGTCATGTATACGGATACAATAGGTAACTCCTTTGTTTCTGTTCCGAAGAACTTAATTCCGTTGGCGAACTTTTCTTCATAAATAGCAGGAACTACAGGTGACGGAGCAACACCCACATCAGGTTTTTTGCTGCGGTCAAAGTTATCTGTAGGTTTTTTATAGGTTAAGCCTTTGTATTCCAATTCACTGCTGGCCTTACCTGAACTTTCAACAAGCTTAACTTCTTCTTTATTGCTGGCAGCATTCGTGTTTTTAGGAAATATATTTACGATGGCAGCGTATTTGCCTTTAACATATTGACGGAAAACGCGCATTACATCTTCTTTGGTTACTTTTTGGTAGCGTGTCAGCTCATCATTGATGTTCCATTTTTTATCACCAAGCGTATAAAATGTACTGCTGATAAGACTAGCCCTGCCTGCCACACTTTGCATCTGTTGCATTAAGCCTGTTTCAATGCTTCCTTTGGCACGTGCCATTGCTTCATCATCCACGCCTGCCACATCAAATTCATCAAGGGTCTTTTTAATCAGCGCGTCAATATCCGTTTCACCATCAGGGAATGAAACAACGATAATATTGAATTCACCTGCCAGTTCATTTCCGTAACCTATACCATGGAACGTACTTGCCTGTAAGGCTTTTTCTGTTTTAACAAAGTTCTTGTAGAAAATAGAATTATTTCCACTTCCCATAACAAGCACGCCTTCATCCCGAAGCGGTGAAAGTTTTTGCGCGAGCGAATAGTGAAATGCCGCGGGCTCCGTCTCGTTGATGCTGAGCTGGACGACCGGGACGTCGGCCGCCGGATACATCGCGATGAGCACGCTCCAGGCTCCGTGGTCGAGCCCACGGGCCGGATCCAGCCCGACGAGTTCGCTCGTAATGAGCGAGGCGACGCGCGCGGCCAGTGCCGGCTCCC
>JAZKGM010000023.1:0-3902 GCA_040385895.1 Bacteroidota bacterium | reverse complement strand
GCAATGCTAAGCATAACAATACTATGGGTATTTCAGTTGCAGGCACAAAAATCTTCGCAAGGCACGCTTTCCTTTGACCTGCCGGTTATGGTTGATTCTACCTCAACGCTTATTATTCCAACGAGATACAGCACTAGCCTGTTCACTTCAAATAAATTTGCGTTGTGGGGAGATGTGTATGCGAACATTGTTTTCTACGATTATAAAAAAGATAGCAGCAACAGGCTTTTCAAAAGGGATACCTATATCATGGGCTTCAATAGCTTTAACAAGTACTTATATGCGAACACACCACATAAATACTTTACCAGCCACCATCTGTTATACCGGGTTAAAAACAACGATCATAATACAAACGGTCGCATTGATGAGAAAGACCCTGCTGTGCTGTATGTTTCCGATATCAACGGAATGAACCTGAAAGCCATTACGAGGGCAGATGAAAATGTGGTTTCGTATGAACTGTACGAAAAGTTAAATTTTGCCTTGTTGAAAATTCAACGGGACTCTGACGGGAATAAAAACTTTGATGACGGAGATGCCTCGTATTATTATGTGAAGCTTGATCTCAATACCATGAAACTTGGAAATAAGATCGAAGTGAATCAGCCTGTTACCGATTAAACCACACCACGTGAAACAACAAAGCCACTCTGCAGGAATGCAAAGTGGCTTTTGTTTATGCTCTTTTAGCTGGATTATTTTTTCAAGCCGATCTCTCTAAGCCGTTCGTCCAGGTATTCGCCCGCGGTGATGGGTTCGTATGCCAGCGGATGTGTGCCGTCAATTGTTGAAGGCAGGCAATCCAGTTTCATGCTGCTTTTAGGGTGCAGAAAGAAAGGAATGCTGTAACGCGATGTGCCCCACTTTTCTTTGGGCGGATTCACCACGCGGTGTGTGGTCGATTTCAATTTATTGTTGGTTAAACGTTGCAGCATATCACCCACGTTCACCACCAGCTGATCAGGCAAGGCTGTAATACCCACCCAGTTGTTCTGTTTGTTCAGTACTTCAAGGCCTTCAGCCGAAGCGCCCATTAATAAAGTGATCAGGTTAATGTCTTCGTGTTCGGCAGCGCGCACGGCACTTTTAGGTTCATTTGTGATGGGCGGGTAATGAATGGCGCGTAAAATGCTGTTGCCATTATGGATCTTATCGTCAAAATAAAACTCATCCAAACCTAAATACAAAGCGATCGCCCGAAGCATATACTTACCGGTTTCTTCCAGCTTTTTGTAAGCTTCTTTACCAAGTGTATTAAAATCCGACAATTCGTTCACCTTCACATTATCCGGGTATTCTGCTTTAATGGGGTCGCCATCATCAACGTATTGTCCGAATTGCCAGAATTCTTTCAGGTCGCCTTCGGTACGGCCTTTGGCATGTTCTTTACCAAAGCTGGTGTAACCGCGTTGTCCTGCAAGGCCGGGCACTTCGTAACTTTCTTTCACATCATTGTTCAGGCCATAGAATTGCTGCACCTGGTCGTACAGGTTAGTGCTCAATGCATCGCTTAGAAAATGACCTTTCACCGCAACGAATCCGATGTCTTCGTAAGCTTTGCCTAATTGCTGCACAAAAGCCGCCTTTTGTTCTGCAGTGCCATTGATAAAATCATTCAGGTCAACAGATGGAATTCCGATGTTACTCATATGTGTGTTTGTTATTATGTGCTAAGTTATGGATTGAGGTTGTTTTTCGTATTCTTACGCGTAAATAAGTCGCTAAATTTATCAAACTCTTTTCTGTAATACAAGCCTATGCCCTGGGTATTGATATTGCGGTTAAAGATCGGGTCGGCCTGCGCCCTCGAAAAGGCTTTGGCTTTTAAATTGCCATCGCGTGTTAAATTGTATTGGGTGGAAAAGTTCTGGTAGGTATTGATCGGGTCGACATTGGCCTGGAGCTCGAGCCTGTTATCAAAGATACGTTTAGACGCAGATAAGATGGTTCTTCCGCGCACGCTTTCATTGCCGGTATGGTAATCTACATTTACATCAAGCCCGGGTATGATCTGCTGGATAAAACTGGTGGCCTGTGCAGAAACAAAACCGCTCAGGGTATTGTTGACACCTGCCGTTAAACTGCTGGCACCTGCCTGGTTCTGAATATTGGTGGGTGTAAAACGACCGAACAGCATGAGGCTCACTACCTGCTGGGTCATCAGTTCATTGTCGTTCCTCCACACCCTTAACAGGTTCTGAACTTCCGATACCGCGTTGTTGGATAATGAGCCGTTCAGGTCGTACATGTTCATATCAAATTTGATATCGGGGTTCAATAAATTACCGCGAAGATAGAGCAGGCATTCCACCGGGATCCTTTGATCGTTAACGGCATCCTTTTCTGCCACGGATACAATATCGCCAACCGATGTGCGCAGGCTGTAAACACCGGTAATGTTCATTTGCCCTGCAAGCGGATCGCCTGTCCAGGTAATGGTTCCTCCCCTTCGCAGGGTGAATTTTTTGGTGAACAGGTTTAAGGCCGTAAAGCGGTAATCCCCTTCTTCAATATCCACTTCACCATACATATTAAACTGGCCGCTCCTGGTAAGCTCCAGTTTTAAATCGCCATTTCCGCTCCCACGGATCTTATCACCCTGTTGCTCGTCAAACACAATGTTTATTTCCGCTTCTTAGGTCACGTGAAGCATGCAGTTAATGGTAAACCCGCTGATGCTTCCAGAGCGTGAAACATCTGTTGAACGGATCAGGGTATCGCGGTTGATGAAGTGAAGCAGGCCATCGGCACCATCATCCATTCCCTCGCTGATGGGAATATTGATCACCGTTCCCCGCTGGCCGGTGAATGTGGCGTCCATGATCAGGTCGTTAAACGGCCCCACCAGTGAGATACCGCCATCTACATAAGCCGTTCCGTAAAACAGGTCATTGTCTTTGGCTTTGGTGTTTAACACCTGGAAATCATTCAGGTTATTTATTTTTACATTCAGTTTGGGATTGCTGAAATTTTTATGGGTGATATAACCGCTGAGCGTGGCTTTATGATCGTTGATATCGCGTATTTCTGTCGGCTCAATGCTGATCTGCTGTTCATTCATGTTAACCCGCGTGCTGAACGAGTACATGGTTTTCAGGTAATCAACCACCAAAGTAACCCCCATCAGGTCAAGCTCACAATTGAGCTCGGGCGACTTGAGGCTTCCCGTAAGCTGGCCTTTTGCACGAACACTCCCCGAATAAAGCGAAATGTATCCTTTTACAAAAGCCTGGAATGAAGTGATGTCCGATTCATCAAAATGGATGTTGAAGTTTAGTGCATCAGACGGGTGGGCAAAATCGTAAAACCCCGAGAATTCAACATTGCGCAGCTTGCCGCTGCTTGATTTTAAATAAGCCATTAACCTGCGCTGCTGGGCCAGGTAATTGGTGGCTATCCTGAAATCGCCAATGGTATCGTTATCAAGCGAAAGGTTGTTTATATTAGCATCTGATGACAGGATCAGTTCATTGGTGCCGGTAAGCTGAAGTGCACCGTTCACCACCCCGTTTATGGCAATGGTGAGGTAAGGCAGGAACTCGTTAATGAGGTTGAGCTTAAAGTTATCTACTTCTGCTTTCAGGTTATGCGGTGTGGAGTTAAACCCATAGGTTCCGTTAAGCAGGATGCTTTCTTCTTTGTTGCGTGTTACCAGCAGGTCTTTAAACCGGATAGAGGAGGAGTGATAGATCACCTCGCTGTTCTCTTTAATGCGGAACCGGCTTTTCATATAACTCAGCCGGCTGTTTTCGAACACGGCTTTTATGGTATCGGCAATAAAAAAAACTTCGCTTTTAATGTTTGCTGTAAACAGGCTTTGCGTGTCTTTTACGATCAGCTGTGTAGTGGCCACATTATTATTCAGGCTGATCTTGAGGGCCGCATCTTTGGTGATCACG
>JAZKGM010000022.1:1591-4294 GCA_040385895.1 Bacteroidota bacterium | reverse complement strand
CGGTATCGTTCACATAAAGCTGGTCCAAGCCTGCAAGCAGCTCTGCATTTTGCATGGCGCTCTGGTTCTGTTTAATGGTAATGGCCTCAAAACGCAGTTCATGGTAATTAAGTTCTTCCATAAACCCGTTCAGGATAAGCTTGTGCTGTTGCTTGTCAAACTGTCCCCTGGCTACCGCATTCTTTACTTCAATGTTCCTGAAAAATAATTCGTTAAAAGGGTAGAGGGTACGGATGTTCAGGTCAAATTCAAAATCCTGTGTGGAGGAAGTGATGTATTGCTTTTTGTCAATGTACTGCGGGGCAAGTCCCGAAAGGGTTCCCATGATGGCCTTGGGGATATCGGTAAAGGTGAAGTTACCGTTTATGGAGCCATCTATATTATCGCTGCTGATCTCGATATGCCGCTTGTCGTTGTTATGATAAGATGTTAAATGGAACTGTTTAATGCTGTATAGCTCATCTCCCTTCACCACTTCAATGTCGTTCACGTCAATCACCCCGTTGTTATGGTCAATATCTTTCCAGTTAAAATTAATATCAGCTTCAGCACTCAGGGTCATCTCGGCCGTATCTATATTCAGTTGTTTTAAATGGGCGTGGGCAAGTTTGGCTTTAAAGTTATATTGAGGGATCGCTTTGGCCAGGTTGATCGACCCGTCAAAATCAAGGTCGGCATGTTCGTCTTTTATAAGCAGTTTTCCTTTAAGGATCTTTTTATCGACCGCTCCATCCACTGTAATGTTTTTATAATGGTATTTATTAAAGGTGAACCCGGGAACGGTTGCATTGATGCTGGCCTGCATGTTATCGAACGAGAGCCCTTTGCCCTTTATGATGGCGTTGGTGGTGAACAAACCGAACAGCTTGTTGCCGGTTAAACGCCCCAGGTCAAAATCATGCAATTTTAAATTACCCGAGTACTGGTAGTCGTCAATGTCATCGGCAAGCTTCATGTTGAGGTCGCTTTCTGCGGTTCCCAGTGCGGTTGTAAAATGCCCGTAGGCAACAAAATCTTTGTAGAATCCCGTATAGTTCCCTTTAAAAACAATGGTTCCCAGCTTTTTTACTTCTTCATCAACGGGTTGCTGAACCAGGTAGTCAATATCCCCCTTATTCACGATCACCTGTGTGGCTTCAGCGTCAATAAATGTATTGTCAATATCAGGCAATCCTTTCAGATCGGCCCGGCCTTTAAAAACACCTGTTTTGCCAAAGCGCACATCCAGCTTGCGCAGCTTCATGTTGGCCACAGTGCCTTTGCCTTCGCCTTTAAACGTAAATTTGTATTTAAATGCTTTGAACTGGGATGCAAAAAAGGAAACATCCTTCAGGTCGATCACTGATGTGTTTACTTTGGCCTCCTGGTGTATGTTGTTAAAATAATCGTCAAAAGCAGCCCAACCCTCATACCGCATCGCATAACTCCCGTTAATCAGGGTTGATTGTGTTTTTAGCTGAAGCTGTTCATACAACATGCAGCTTGGCGATATGGTTACAGTGGCCTCCAGGTGATCGGCTGCAAAACCGCTTTTTTCTTTCAGGTCGAGGTGATCCACCACAAAATGCAGGGAATCATTAATTACCCTGAAATCGTGTGCATTTACATTCACATCGTAAAAATACTGGTTATTGGGCGCAAAGTCTTCCCATGTGGAAGTATCTGTTTGATCCATGAACCTGAAACGCGTATTGGTGCAGGTTACTTTATTAAAGATGAGCTGAAATGGAAGGGTCGAGACGCTGGTGTCGTTGGGGTTTGACATATTGTCGAGCACGCTGAGGTTATAGCTTCCGTCTTTATAGTACACCAGCCTGCAGTAGCCGCGGTCCAGCTTCACATCACTCAGTTTAAATGTTGTAGAGTCTAAATTAAGTCCGGCCAGGTTAAAGCTCAGGCTGCCTGCAAAAAAGAGCGTATCGTTCTTGCTGTCGCCAAAAAGAACGTTTTCAAGCTCAAAAGTTTGCAGGGGCTTATAGTTAATGTGGCCTATACTGATTTTAGTTTTAAATTGCGCACTTAAATAATCACCCAGTTTGCCGGTAAGCCAGTTCTGAAAAGGGCTGCTGTAAAAAACAGCGTATAACATCCCCAGTAACAGCAGGAACATCGTTACGAGGATAAAGGATATGTATTTGACTGAACGCAAACGGGCAAAAATACGCTTTACAAGATTTGAACCAAACAAATATTACTATACTGGCCATTGAGTCATCGTGCGATGATACTTCGGCAGCCATTATACAGAACGAAAAAATGTTGTGTAATGTGGTGGCCGGGCAAAAAATACATGAACAATACGGGGGAGTGGTGCCCGAACTGGCCTCGAGGGCACACCAGCAAAACATTGTGCCTTTAATAGATGCCGCTTTTAAACAGGCAGGGATAAGCCCGCAAGCGCTTACTGCCATTGCTTTCACGGCCGGTCCGGGCTTAATAGGTTCGCTCATGGTCGGGTGTTCGTTTGCCAAGGCCATGGCGCTTTCGCTCGATGTGCCGCTTATTGCCGTTAACCACATGCAGGCGCATATCCTCGCTCATTTTATTGATGAGCCAAAGCCTGTTTTCCCGTTTTTGTGCTTAACAGTGAGTGGCGGACATACACAGCTGGTAAAGGTGAGCGGTTATTTTACGCACGAAGTGATCGGCCATACCATAGATGATGCAGCCGGGGAAGCATTTGACAAAGCGGCTAAAATATTA
>JAZKGM010000022.1:0-1562 GCA_040385895.1 Bacteroidota bacterium | reverse complement strand
TCCATACCCGGGCGGACCTTTAATCGATCGTTATGCAAAAGAAGGAGATCCGTTAACATTTGAGTTCCCGGTTTCGAACATGCCCGGTTTAAATTACAGTTTTAGCGGAATTAAGACAGCTATTCTATATTTCATCCAAAAACAGGTGGCACAGAACCCCCGGTTTATAGAGGATAACCTGAACGATCTTTGTGCGTCTATCCAGTACGCCATTATTAAACAACTCATGAAAAAGGTGGTACTTGCCGCGAAACAAACCGGGATCAGGCAGGTGGCACTTGCCGGTGGTGTTTCAGCGAACAGCGCGTTGCGCCTGGCACTTGAAGAGGAAGGAAAAAAACGCGGCTGGAAAACATTTATCCCCGCTTTTGAATACTGCACCGATAATGCCGGCATGATCGCTATTGCAGCGCATTACAAATACCTGGCAGGTGATTTTGTTGGTCAGGAAATTGCTCCGTATGCGAGATAATAAGCGGGATGTGAAAACACTGTTGCGTATTGAATCAACAGCAACTTACCCCCCCAAAGCGGATGATTAAAGAATGATAAGGTAACTCTTGTTTTGTATCGATTACTAATCGAATGAATTTAGCGACACTACGGATCTATATAGAACTGTTAAATTTTGGCCAGTAATTTTAACCCTTTGCCGTTATGGGTAAAATAAGATACAAGCTTTTTCATCCCCACGTTCATCAGGTAGCTTTTTATGCCATACCCTTTTCTTAATAAAAGCTTATCCAGTATAAATCCTGAACCAAGGCTGATCCCGGCTTCAACAGCTGTTGACTTAATGTGATCATCTTCTGTCAGGTCCCTTACCGTACGTTTAATTACAGTAGATATCTGCATGGAATAATAAATTTCTTTCAGATCTCTTTTAAGTATGAGCTCCTGGTCGGCTTTTAAAGAAGACAACTTCATGATCTCATGTTTAAGCTCAGTAGAATTTGTTATTACGGGTATAATAATATTTGGTCTTACGTTCATGATGATATGAAATTATTCGCTTAAAATACTTTTAATGATAGCAGAACTTACCGGCTTCTTAATCGCATTGTTTTGTGTCAGCACGATTAGTAAGCCGATAAGTAGATATGCCCCGGCAACGATAAAATACCCCAGGAACGCACTGTTAAGTTCGGCATTGATGAGGGTTGCAGCCCCTATGCTGAAAAGGATGAGAACCAGCAAACCAAGCAAAGCAAGGGCAACATAAGCTGTTATGCTTGCGCCAGCTGCTGAAATTTTATCAACGAGCTTTAGTTTGGAAAGTTCAAACAACGTGGTAACATATGATTTTACATCATCTGTGAGTTGTTCCATTTTCGATTGGGGATGCAGGTCTTCCGCCTGTGCTGTTTCCGGTGTCATAAGTTGCGGTTAATGGGATTTAAATATGCGATTGTTTCAATTTTTCCTCTGCTTTGTCAAGGCCATTGTTCACGTTGTTTTTAACGGTGCTTTCGGCTTTGTTCAAATGTTCGTTCACAGCGCTTTTAACGTTCTGTCCGGTTTTTTTGATGGTTTCTTCTGCATCACTCATCAGGTTGTTTTTC
>JAZKGM010000021.1:0-1758 GCA_040385895.1 Bacteroidota bacterium | reverse complement strand
CCAACTTCTTTCCGTATCCGAATCCCGCTACTACAAATGTGAAATTTGTATTTACCTTAACCGGTGCTTCACCACCCGATCAGTTGCTGATCCGTATTATGACGGTGAGCGGGCGCATTGTAAAGGAAATTACCAAAGACGACTTCGGTCCGATAAAAATAGGACAGAACCTGAGCGATTATAGCTGGGATGGAACGGATAATTTTGGCGACAGGCTGGCAAACGGTGTTTATCTATACCAGGTATTAACGCGCATAAACGGAAGCACGATTGAAAAAAGGAAGACCCAGGCCGATAATTATTTCCTGCAAAATGTAGGTAAGATTTACCTGATGAAATAGATCATACCATCAAATCAATAGCCTACATATCGCACGGTGAGGGAAGAACAGGAGGGTACTTTCACGAAAAGACACTGGCTGTATATCTTTCGTCATTTTTTAAGGTACCGTTAGCCATTAACCGGCTGGGGGGTAAGTTCAAAGGGCTTTCCGGAATGCTCACTTTATGGAAATATGTGTTTGCACATGCCAATGCCTCTCTTATTATCACGGTTCAGCGCATGGCCATTCCTGCCATTTTAAGATCGGTATTTACCCGCAATAAAGTGCTTGTGGTGTTCCATCATTACGACAGCAGGGAAAAGCTCAGCTTGTTTTATCACCTCAATGCATGGGTATTGTTTAAGCTCCTATCAGCAGCGCCTTCAACTGTAAGGGTAGTTGTGGTGGCCGATTTCTGGATCAGTTTCCTGCTTGCCAAAGGAGTGCCTGCATCTGTCATCATTCATGTTCCCAACCTGTTCGATACCGGTAAATACCAGGCCGATAAAAGCATCCTCAAAAACGACAAGCAGGTTTATTTCGGGCAGTACAGCGCCAAGCAGCATGCTTCTGTATTTGAACTGATCACCAGGTTAAGTGCACAAGGGTATGAATGCTTTTTTACAACGCCTTATGGAAATGAAACCGGGACAGAGAAAAATGTCAACGTAATGCACCTTAAATTTGATGAATACCTGGAGAAGATGGCATCAAGTTCTTACACCGTTTGTTTAGGGGCATTTAATGAAGGCTGGAACCGGGTGGCGCACGAAAGCTTGTTGTGTAATACCAGCGTTATAGGGAATGCATCAGGAGGCCTGGCCGACCTGCTCAACCAATCGGGCCAGTTCCTGGTAGCGGATAGCAATGAGGCATACGATGTGATTACCCGGAACCGCAAAAAGGAGATCAATGCGGAGTTTTTAAAGCGGTATGATCTCAGCCAAATTTCGTATCATGCAAAACCAATCATTGATTTTTGCATAAGCTAGCACATACGGATGGCTTCAGTAAAAAAGAATTTTTTATTTAATGTACTCCTTGTAATCAGCAACATCTTTTTTCCGGTGCTGGTGTTTCCCTACATATCCCGCATACTCGGCCCTGACGGGATAGGTGATTCCCAGTTTGCATTGCAATTCAGCAAGTACTTTGTTATGGTCGCTTCGCTCGGAATTCCCATTTATGGAATGAGGGAAGTGGCCAAGGTTAAACACCAAAGGCTTAAGCTCAATAAGCTCGTAAGCGAACTGTTGATCCTGAACATGATCACATCCGTGATCAGCTCTTTGATCTATGTAACCGTAATCGCACTCAGCGAAAAACTGCATGCCAATTCAACATTGTTTTACATCGCAGGTTTACAGGTGCTGATGGGATTTTTATCCATCGATTGGTTGTTTGCGGGCCTCGAGGATTTTAAGATCATCACCTT
>JAZKGM010000020.1:0-4146 GCA_040385895.1 Bacteroidota bacterium | reverse complement strand
AATTGATTGCCTGCATGGGGCAGCGCTCTCGTCGGATTGCAGAAGAAAAATATGTAGGTTCTGAATATGATGATGGCGAAGGATGGGCATCGGAACGTGTGTCGTGGGGACCTGGAAGGGTATTTGAAGTGCAGACACCGGGATTATACAATGCAGGTCCTGCTGCCCGGATCCAGTATAAACTGATCGGGGGCTCTAATGCTGCTTTCACCACAGGAGGCCTGGGCATCAATCATCATCCCATTGTGAGCATCAGCCCCAATAATTCAGCATATACCGAACTGAGCAATGAAACCTTCAGGGGATATGAAACGCGGCAGTATAATTTAACGCTTAACAATGCCCAGGTAGGCAATACCACTTATTTAAAACTGTTCGTAGAAAAGGACCTCAACCTTCGGGCAGATAACGTTTGTTTATCATATGCACAGATCACATATCCCAGGCAATTCGACCTGAACAACCAAACGCAGAAATGGTTACAGGTTACCCATCAACAGGGCGCTTCGCGTTCGTTTATCCAAATGCAGAATGTGGGCTACATTGGCCAGGCAAACTGTTATGTGCTTGATGTGACCGGTTTAAAAAGAATAGCCACACAATTCAGTAACGGGATTGCCCGCTTTGTGATCAACAATGATGGAAAACCCCACAATATCTGGATGTACGACAGTTTGCAGGCGGTGAATATCACAAAGGTTACGAAGGTTTCTTTTCCCGTGATCAGCCCGGCAGAGAACCACGAATTTATCATCATTACGCACCCGGTGCTTGAACCCGCAGCGTCCAATTACACTACCTATCGTTCTAAAAAATATAAAGTACTGAAAGTATACAGCGAGCAGTTGTATGATTATTACTATTATGGCAATAAGCACCCGTATGCTGTTCAGCAATTTGTAAGGCACCTAATCAATATGCAGCCTGTTGCTCCCAAATATCTTTTACTGGCCGGGCGTGGTTATCAGAACGACAAAGCCCGTTTTTTAAGCAATGCGTCACCTGATCCCATTAAGAATTACAACAAGAACCTGGTTCCTGCAATAGGCGTTCCGGGTGCCGATGCGTTATTTTCGAACGGAATTAAAGGCGATGGTTTTTATGCGGAGATCCCCACAGGACGTGTTTCAGCAACCAATAGTGATTCGTTGCAGAACTATCTTGATAAGTTGATCACTTATGAGGAATCACCCGATAGTATTTTGCCATGGCGAAAGCATGTGTTGCATGTAAGCGGAGGTACGAATGTGCAGGGCGGGCAAGACCAGCAGGGTGATTTCCGCAACCAGCTTAAAGGGTATGCAAATGAGATCCAGGGACCTGAGCTTGGGGCTAAAGTTACTTCATTTTCCAAGTCGTCAAGCGACCCTTCGCAGGTCGACCTGCGCGACCAGATCGTTGAGGTGCAGAACAAAGGTGTGGGACTTATGTCCTTTCTCGGCCATGCTTCGTTAACCATACTTGATGTGGATATAGGGGGTATTAACGACCTGAAAAATAATAACCGGTACCCGTTTTATTATTTCAGCGGATGTAATGTGGGCAATGCTACCGAAGATGATCCGCAAAACGGGGGGGTTATTTATTCAAAAGATTACATCTGTGCGGCCAATAAGGGGGCAATAGGCTGGCTGGCACATTCAAACTTTACATTCACCGACCAGCTGCCACCTTTGATGAGTGGTTTTTACAGCCGGTATTCAAAGGTTAATTATGGTTCGTCTGTAGGAAATATCATCTACGAAATAACCAAAGGTTTGTCCAATGGTTCATTATCAACACGAACATCGAACCTGCAATGGGTTTTGCAGGGCGATCCTTCGATGGTCCTGTATAGTCCATCGGCACCCGATTACACGCTCAGTTCAAGCGATGTGTACCTTACGGCTGAAGTATCTACCCAGAGCGAGTTTATGGACATTGGCATTATTGTGAGCAACAATGGAAAAACAAGTGAAGATACCATTGCCATAAGCATTACCAGGAAGCTTCCCAATAGCCAGTCGGTTTCATACCCCGTAAAATATTACAACAGCATTTATAACAAAGACACCTTTTTTGTGCGCATGGAAATGCAGGGCGACCTGGCATTGGGAAATAACAACCTGGAAATAAAAGTGGATGCCAATAATGATGTTCCCGAGATCTTTGAAAACAACAATACCATAAACGTTAACGTATTTGTACCGGGCAATGGACTCTCTGCGATCTTTCCGGAAAAAGATGCAGTGCTTGGAGCCGATACCGCCTGGATAACCATCCAGAACAATAACATCCAAAGCACATCCAATGACTTTATTATTGAAGTGGACGTTTCGGAT
Organism: Bacteroidota bacterium; assembly: GCA_040385895.1. Classification (GTDB taxonomy): domain Bacteria; phylum Bacteroidota; class Bacteroidia; order UKL13-3; family UKL13-3; genus UBA6183. The sequence goes on along the minus strand of JAZKGM010000020.1, from coordinate 1,825 downwards.
AAGTTCAACTCACCCCAGAAAGTGTCATCAGGCATCATTAAAAGTTCGGCATTGCTGAGGTGGCCTTTCCGTATTACAGCAACAGATACCACAACATACTACTGGCGTGCCAGGCTTAATGTGAGCGAGCAGGAGGGAGGGCGTTGGTCGAACAGCGCCTTTACATACATTCCTGCTCATAACAATGCGTGGATGCAACGCACATTTCCACGATTTATTGATGTATCGGCATCAAATCTATTAGTGGTTGATACCCTTAACCAGAAACTTGATTTTAGTGAGAATACAGCAATTATAGACATGTATTCCAGCTTTTATGTGCATGCAGGCAAGGGTGTATGGTATGGCGAAAACCTGAATCCAAGGGTGCGGGATTGCATCCTCAATGGTCTTATCGTGATCCTTTTCGACCAGCGCACCTTGCAGCCGATACTCAATTCCAGGTTCCCGTTAAACTGCCCGAACGTGATCCTTAATAACCAAAATCCCTCTAACCGTAAGTTATATTATTACGGGTTTGCGAACGATGCCAACGGCCAGGCTGAGTTCAGGAGGTTTATCGACTCTACCGAACAAGGTGCGTATGTAACCGTATTTAGTATTTACGATAATGCCAATACCACATGGAGCAATGCCACAAGGCAGGCATTTCAAAAAATAGGTTCATCTAAGGTAGCCGCACTCAACAGAGACAGTGCTGCTTTTGTAATGGTGGGTCAGAAAGGTGCCCCGATAGGTACTATACCGGAAGATACGCTATATTCCATTAGGCAAGATACGTTTGCCAAGCTGGAAAAAGTGGTGCTTTACGGAAAGTGGTACACGGCATCAGCCACCAGTAAACTTATTGGCCCGGCCAAAAGCTGGAAAGATGTTGCGTATAGGTATGACCCTACAGAAAACGATGGGCAGGATCATAATAAGATCAGCATCATTGGCGTGGATAAAAACAGCCGCGATACGCTGTTGTTCGAAAATGCCGTGGACGGACAAAGCCTTGCTGCGGTTGACGCCTCTATTTATCCGTACCTGAAGCTATCCGTTACCCTGTTTGATACCACTTACCGTACACCCGACCAGTTGAGGTACTGGATGGTGAATTACCAGCCATTGCCCGAAGGAACGATCTCGGTTGATGACGGGTTTACCTTTCACGGAGCAAAGCTCGACCAGGGTGATAGCCTGGTAATCAGCATGGCTTTCCGCAACATTTCAAGTCAAAACTTCGATAGCATTCCCACCTTATTGCGCATTATTGATGCCAACCGGGAAGTGAAATACCAGTGGCGTGAAAACCTGGGAACTTTGCCCGGAAGCCAGGTGGTGAAACTGAACAAAAAAATACCAACCTATGACCTGAGCGGGCAACACGGGCTGGAAGTTTATTTTAATGAAGGGCCGCAGGCGGAACTAACCAAAGTAAACAACTATTTGTACAAGAACTTCGAGGTGAAGGCAGATAAGATAAATCCTGTGCTTGACGTAACGTTTGACGGATACCGCATAGTGAACGGAGATTTTGTTTCGCCTAAAACAGTTATCCGCATCACCTCGAAAGACGACAGTAAATTCAAGCTTCAGAATGATACCTCTTCGTTCCTGTTATACCTGAAAAAGCCGGATGCAACAGTTTTTGAACAGGTGAACATAGATGATGCAAGGGTGCTGTTTAAACCTGCAGCCAATTCGGCAAATAAGGCCGAGCTGGAGTTCAGGCCGGGTTTTACCGAAGATGGTTCGTACACGCTTAAGGTAATGAGTAAGGACGCAAGCGGAAACACGGCCGGGGGTAATTTTTACGAGATCGATTTTACCGTAGAAAGCA
>JAZKGM010000019.1:22659-24358 GCA_040385895.1 Bacteroidota bacterium | reverse complement strand
ACCAACCTTAAATGGTTTGTATACAATTAACCCTGCAGGCAGCGGTGTTACAAATTATGTAAGCTTTGCTACAGCAGTTACAGCATTAAACGTAGCAGGTGTTTCCGGACCGGTTACCTTCCAGGTAGCGGCAGGAACATACACAGAACAGGTTAACATAGGAACGATAGCCGGTGTGAGTGCTGCTAACACGATCACGTTTGACGGATTAACCGCAGCAAATGCTATTCTTACATTTGCGGGCACATCAACCAGTAACTACTGGACTGTTAAGCTGACCAATTCGCCATATGTAGGTTTCAGGAACTTAACAATAAGGGCAACAGGCGCAGCCAATGGTGTTCCTGTTCAGATCTCGGGAACCAGTCATTTTGCCAGGATCAAAAAATGTACCCTTGAAATTACAGGCCCGGGTGCAACATCTACCGCGAATAACTATACCGGTATATTGATCAGTAACACGGCTACCGTTACCAGCCCGGCTTCAGGCACATTGCTGAACAACCTGGAAATCGACAGCAATACGATCAATGGCGGATATTACGGGATCTATTCTTATAGCAATACGTCAACCCCATATTCAGGCTTAAACAAATACCGCGGCAACACCATTTTAAATGTGTATTCACATGGTGCATACTATTACTATAATGAAGCGGTTACTTTCAGCAACAATACCATTACGTTAAGAACCACAACGGCCAATAGCTACGGTGTATTCCTTGACAATTGCCAAAACACAGGTACGAACATCCATACCATTTCGGGCAACAACTTTACCCGGGTTAATACCAATGGTATCTACATCAATGGCGGAGGATCAACAGCCCGGAACCAGATAAACAACAACATGGTGACAGGCTTTAACAGCGCCAGCTCGTATGGCCTGTACATCTACAATACCAGCAATTATGATATTTACCACAATACTGCTTTTGTTGATGTAAGTACGTCAAGTAACCAGTATGCGGCTTTATATGTTGCTTACGGAAGTAATATTGATGTGAAGAACAACATTTTTGTAGCCCACCAGGCAGGTTCGGGTTTACCTGTTTATTCACCAAGTCTTCCGGGAGGTTATTTCACCATGAACTACAACAACCTCTATAAATATAGCGGAACTGCAAGTACAGGGTTGTTCTTTAATGGTAGCCTTGGTGCTACATACACTTCAGCTAATCTTGCCGGTGGCGGTGGATTAAATCAGAACTCGGTGAGTGTGAACCCTGGTTTTGTAAGCCTGACCAACCTGCATTTATCAAATGCATGCTCCGGAAAAGGAGTAAACCTGGCCGGCATTACAAAAGATATTGATGGTGATAACAGGAACCCGATCCCTAACATGGGTGCTGATGAGGCTACCGGCCTTACAAATGATGTAGGTATCCAGGAAATAAAACCATTTATAGCCGGTACACAAGACGTAAAAGTTGTGATCAGGAACTTTGGGGGTAATACCTTGACTTCAGTTAATGTAGCTTATTCGGTTAACGGAAGCATTGCTAAAGTAACGCAATGGACAGGCACTTTAAATCCGTGTGATACCGTAACGGTATTGTTTACAGGTGTTAACCAGTACACCTTCCAATCGGGTGTTTCTTACACGGTCGAAGCTTATACCTCATTGCCAAACTTTACAGCAGATCCTAAAACGTCAAACGATACGGTTGTTTTAGGCCCGACCTGTGTATTCTTATCA
>JAZKGM010000019.1:0-22649 GCA_040385895.1 Bacteroidota bacterium | reverse complement strand
GTAATTATACCATTAATGCAAGCGGATCGGGAATAACCAACTTTACCACATTAAGCGATGCCGTTAACGCATTGAATTGCGGAGGAATAAACGGACCGGTTTCATTTAAACTGGCCCCGGGAACTTACAACGAACAGGTTAGTGTTAATGCTGTTTTAGGAGCAAGTGCCACCAACCGCATTACCTTCACGGCCGATAGCGCACACCGCACCATTATCACTTATGCGGCATCGATAAACACACAGGCGCATACATTCAGACTGAACAATGCACCATTCGTTACATTAAGGAACCTTACCATAGAAACAACAGGCTCAAGCTATGGTGTGGCTGTGCATGTTATGGGCAACTCTAACAGCACCAGGATAAAAAGCTGTATCCTTAAAGTAGCAGGTTCGGGAGTTACATCAACATCGAATTATTTCATGCCGGTGCTGGTTAACAATTTTGATAATGTAACGAACCCTACTTCAGGGATCGGCAGCCAGCTGAGCGGTCTTGAAATTGACAGCAACATTGTACTTAACGGCTATTATGGAATGATGGTGTATGGCAGTTATAATTCACCTTATGCAAATGGTGTTTCTATACGCAACAACAGGATAGACAGCTCATACTATTATGGGGTTAACATCAACTACCTTGATGGCATAAACTTTAACTACAATGTGGTTAATATGCGTGTAAGCGGTAGTGTGAACTCTTATGGTGTTGCCATCCAAAACGGGTATTTCGCAACGGGAACCAATGTGTTTACCATTACCAACAACAGGGTGATCAATGCCGGCCAGTACGGGTTCTATATATACCAGAACTATAACGGCAACTCTACTTACCGCAGCAAGTTCATTAACAACATGAGTGGCGGAGGCTTCAGGTTTAACCAGGCTACAGCTATTTACTGCAGGTACCTCAATTATTGGGATATATGGAACAACACGGCCAACCTTGATTTTCCAACCACACAAAGCCAGTATGCGGCTATGTACCTTTCTGACGGTAGCGTACAGGATATAAGAAACAACATGCTGGTTAATTCGGCCACAAGCGGAAGCGGTATTCCTTTTTATGGAGGATCGTCAACCGTAATAAGCGCCCTTAACTATAATAACTACTTTAACAATGCCGGATCGGGATTATTAACTGTAGGCGGACCATTATTTACAGCCAGCGATTTTATCAATGGCGGAGGCTTTAACCAGAACAGCAAGAACCAGAACCCTGGTTTTGCTTCAGCTACCGATCTTCATTTGGGATCAGGATGTATTAACGGTACCACGATAGCCGGTATTACCACCGATTTTGAAGGTAACGTGAGAAACAACCCGCCAGATATAGGTGCGGATGAATTTATAGGTTCATTAAGCAATGATATAGGTGTTGCATTCATCAATTCGCCAAGAAGCCCGTTCTCTCCTGGTTTGCAGGATGTGGTGCTGAGAATTAATAACTATGGTGTAAACGCAATAACAGCTGTTAATGTGAACTACAGTGTGAATGGCGGAACAGTAAGAACCGTAGCCTGGACAGGAAACCTTGCCCCATGCGATACCACTTCGGTTGTATTTACAGGAGCAAACCAGTTTAATTTTGCGTTAGGCGGTTCATATGCTGTAAAAGCATTCACAAGCCTTCCTAATGGGGTAACAGATGCGAACCCTTCTAATGACACCTTAAATTCAACTTCATGCCCTTCGTTAAATGGTGCTTATACCATTAACCCTGCAGGTTCAGGTTCAACGAACTTCACCACGTTTACAGCTGCTGCCAATTCATTATCATGCGGAGGCATCAGCGGCCCTGTAACGTTCACCGTTTCACCGGGTACGTATACCGAGCAGTTTACCATCGGAAGCATCATTGGCGCTTCTGCCACCAACAGGGTTGAATTCCGTCCGGCATCAAATAATGCCAGCGATGTGATCTTAACTTTCAACGCTGCAGCGCCTGCTACCAACTACATTGCCAACATAGCCGGGGCCGATTATGTGAAATTCGCGAAGATCACCTTTACTGCTACCAACGTTAACTATGGTGTTGCCGTTGCATTGGGCGGATCTTCCGATTACAACACGTTTGATTCGTGTGCTTTTAATGGTATATCAACAACAAACGGTTCGCAGAACCTGTCGCTGGTTTTTGTAAACGGATCAAAGGATAATTACAACGTGTTTACCAACAATACGTTTAACAATGCTGCATACGGAATTTACTGGTATAGTAATACTTCCCAGTATGCAGTAGGCAACCAGTTCAATAAGAATACTTTCAATAACCAGTATGCCGGAGCGATCTATGCTTACTACCTGGATTTTGTGAAAATCAAAGAGAACGTGATCAATTCAAACACGAGCTACACCAATTATTACGGGATCAATGCAGGCGTTATTTATTCCAATTCGGGAATGCCTGACGTGAGTAAGAACAGGGTGTTCGGTGTATGCGGTGGTGGTGCAGGATTATATATGTATAATTCCCAGACCACTTCAAGCCGCTTCCTGGTATCCAATAATATGGTTAACCTGAGCAATTCAACCAACAGTATTTTATACGGTATCCAAACTACGTATTGTAACTCAATTGATATCCTTCATAATACAGTAAATATTGTGAGCATCCCTTCAGGCCAGAGCTATGCATACAGGAACACTTATTTCTTTAATACTTTAAGTATTATCCAGAACAATGTTTTTGTAAACAACACACCGGGCGGAGCAAATGCTTTTGCAGTAAGCCATGATCAACCGAACAACGCGGCTACCTGGAATAACAATAACTATTATTCTTCAGGAACAAACCTGGGGCAATGGGGCACTACAGGTTACCCAACCCTGGCAGGATGGAGAACGGCAAGTTCGAACCAGGACCTGAACTCATATAATTTACGTCCGCAATTCGTGAGTGCAACGAACCTGGCATTTAACAACCTGCCTTGTTTAAACAATGGCGGAGCAAATGTTCTTGCCAAAGTTCCGGACGATCTGGCAGGCGTTGCAAGAACGATCACTCCTGATGTTGGTGCATTAGAATTTACATCGGATTCCCTTGATGCTTCGGCCGAGGTGATCCATTCACCATCAGGCGCGGTTAATATCGGTAACTCATATGATGTTGCTGTTCGCGTTAGAAATGCAGGTGCGAACGTGATCACTTCTTTAAACGTTTCATACCGCGTTAATGGCGGAACCCCGGTAACGCGCTCATTCACCGGTTTAACATTGAACCCTTGTGATACCATGAAAGTTGTATTTGATGCAACAAGCGGCCCGGGTTCTTCAGACCAGCGTTATGTGGCATCGGGTGGTTTAAACGACATTAAAGCGTTTACGTCACTTCCTAATACACGTGCCGATCTTAATAATACGAACGATACAACTTCAGTTATTCTATGCACACCTTTTGCAGGATCATTCAGTATCAACGGAGCTCAGCCATTATCGGCAACCAACTTTCCCAGCTTTACATCTGCAATTAATGCATTGAATGGTTGTGGTGGTATTACCGGCCCTGTTACGTTTAACGTAGCTGCGGGAACATATACCGAGCAGGTTGATCTTTCTGCCATTACAGGTGTTTCGGCAGTTAATACCTTAACATTTGACGGTGGTGCAGGAAACGCGGCCAGCAGGGTGTTAACTTTCGGTGGTGCTACAAATACAGCACGTCATACGTTGAAGTTTAATAAAGCCAGGTATGTAACCGTGAAAAATATTACGATCCAAACCACAGGCGGCAGTTATGGTTGGGCAGTGCACCTGTTCGACTCTTCTTATAATAACACCATATCGAACTGTATTATTGATGTAGCAGGCGGAGGAATGTCGAACACCTCGCAAAACTTCTCGGGAATTGTGGCCAGTGGCTCTACAACTTCTCCTACCACAGGTTTACGTATCGACAGCCTGAGAATTGATTCGAATACGATCAATGGCGGTTATTATGGTATCGTGCTTTATGGTGCTTCATCGGCCAACCAAAGCCAGGGAACAGTGGTTAGAAATAACAAGATCACCAACTCGTATTATTATGGTACTTACCTGTATTTCCAGAATGCATTTAAATTAAACAGGAATAAAGTGAGCATGCGCACAGGCGTAAACGCCAGCCAGAATTCAACAGGTATGTATGTATCTGATTGTATCGCTACTGGAAGCGCCTTCCATGAATTCTTAGGTAACACAGTAGTTGATGCAACCAATGTGGGTATCCAGCTGCAAAATACATCAACGGCCTCGGTAGCGATCAGGTCGAAATTCTGGAACAACATGATCAGCGGTGGTTTTACATACCAGTATGGCTTCGGATTGAGTTTATCTTCGAGCAGCAACTGGGATATTTTCCATAACAGCATTAATCATGATGCCACAACCACCAATCAGCTATACTCTGCCGTGTATGTTACAGGTGGAAATGGCAATGCGGTGAAAAATAACATCTTCGCAGCTACAGGTAACGGCAGCTCGGGACTTGCATTTTACGCAAACAGCACTGCCAGCTTTATCAATACAGCTGCATTCAACTACAACATGTTCTATAAACTGGGAAATACGCCAGCATCGGCCCTGATCTATTTCCAGGGAACCCAATCCAATACCAGCACAATTGGTGCTTTTGGCAGTAACCTTAATTCATTTGTACAAAACCCTAATTTCCTAGGGGCAAGGAACCTTCATGTAAAAGATGGTTGCTTTAATGGCGACAGCCTTGGTGTGATCATTGATATAGACGGAAACACGCGTGCATCTTTTGCTGATATCGGGGCTGATGAAGTTCCTTCAGATTCAAATGACATCGGGGTTCAGTTTATGTTAAAACCGGGAGTTCCTATCGCATCGGGTACGCAGGATGTACAGGTGATCATTAAAAACTTCGGGGCAAAAGAAGTAATAGGGGGCACGGTAAGCTACTCGGTAAATAATGGCACTCCGGTAACCATTAACTTTACAGATACGATCGCACCTTGCGATACAGCCCTGATCACTTTTACAGGTGCACAGCAATACAACTTCGTTCTTGGTTCAAGCTATGAATTGAAAATATTCACCAGCCAGCCAAATGGCCAGCCGGATCTTTATACAGCGAACGACACCTTCTCGACCGGTAACATCTGCCTGGGTATGGCGGGTAACTACACCATTAACCCGGCCGGTAGCGGAACGGGTAACTACACCAGCTTTGGCGCAGCTATAACAGCGCTTCAGTGTGGTGGCGTAGCCGGAACGGTAACATTTGATGTGGCTGCGGCTACTTACAACGAGCAGGTTAACATTCCTTATATACCGGGCGTATCAGCCGCAAACCGCATTATATTTAATGGTGGTGCGGGCAACAAGGCGAGCCGGATCCTGACATTTGCTGCAAGCACTCAAAATGATGCACACACCGTAAGGTTCAACAACACCTCGTTTATTGAGTTCCATAATATGACGATACGCGGAACAGGTGTTAGTTATGCCTGGCCGGTACACATTATGGGTATAACCAACAGTGTTAAAGTAAGGAACAGCACAATAGAGATCACTACGCCACCTGCATCGAACACCAGCTTTATACCGGTGGTGATGAACGGGGCATTTAACACACCATATGCACAGGCGAAACAAGACAGCGTGGAAATTGATTCTAACACGATCATTAACGGATATGCTTCTATCTGGGCTTACAACGCAACGGGTGTTTCAGTAAAAGTGAGAAACAACGTGTTGAACAATCCATATTATTATGGTATGTATTTCCAGCAGGCTTATGCGTCAATCATCCAAAACAATACGATAAACATGTTGCCGGGCGGAGATATTACCAGCCAGGGTATTTACCTGGTTAACTCAAACTCCAGCGGGGCATTGTATAATGAAGTGTCGGGTAACAAGATCTTCGACATGGGTCAATATGGTATCTATACGGCCTCATCGAGCGGAACATTTGCCGCCCGCTCACTGATGTTCAATAACGTGATCACGGGTTTCAGGAATAATTCTTCACATGCCGGTTTACAAATAGACAACTCGAACTATTGGGGTATTTACTTTAACACGGTTAATTCAGACATTGCTACTTCGGGTGTATCGGGTGCGTTATCATTCACCAATGGTAACCAGAATGACGTAAGGAATAACATTTTTGCGGTAACCGCAGCCAGTTCATCTATGCTGGCATTGAGCTCACCAAGCGCTGTTAGTACAACCACACTCGACTACAATAACTATTACAAAGTAGGGAACACGAACAGCCTGGTAACTATTGGTACCACCACATATGGTGCATCTAACTTTATAGGGGCAGGCGGGTTCAACAGCAACTCGTTCAGCCGCGATCCTTTATTCACTTCAGGCAGAAACCTTCATGTGGGCAATGGCTGTAACAACGGTGTTGTTATCGCAGCAGTAACAAAAGACATGGACGGTGATACACGCGTTAGCCCTCCCGATGTTGGAGCAGATGAAGTTACAACAGGTGTTAATGACAACATTGGTGTTGTTAGTGTAATATCACCGGTGACTCCGCTTACTGCAGGTTCACAGGCTATCAAAATGATCATTGCCAACCTTGGAAACAACGAGGTAACATCAGCAACCATAAGTTATTCAGTTAATGGCGGAACACCTGTGACCGTGATCTACACCGATTCGATACATCCTTGCGATACTGCATTGGTTGAATTTACGGGATCGAACCAGTATAATTTTGCCATAGGGAATTCGTATACCATTAAGGCATATACTTCTTTACCGAATGGTGTTAACGACAACAACCACATTGATGATACGGTTACGGTTGGCCCGGTTTGTGTCGGCTTAAATGGTGCATATACCATTAATCCTGCCGGAAGCGGAGTTACCAACTATACCACATTTAACAGCGCGGTTAATGCATTGATGTGTGGCGGTATAACAGGCCCTGTAACCTTTACGGTTTCGGATGCTACCTACAACGAACAGGTGAACATCGGTAACATACCGGGTATCCATGATACGGCACGTGTAACCTTTATCGGTACTTCTCAATCGGGTACTATATTAAGCTACATGGCAAGTAATGCAAATGCAAGCCATACCTTACGTATCAATAACTCGCCTTACATTAATATCTACAACATGACCATCCAGTCGGCAGGTGCTTCTATCGGTTCTGCTGTTCATATCCTGGGATCGTCTAACTATGTTAAAGTAAAACGTTGTTTGATCCGCGCCAGCGGTGCAGGAGCAAGCAGCACTTCCCAATACCTGATCCCTGTGCTGATCAACAGCACTTCGGATATCACAAACCCGGCTAATGGCGGAACAGGTGTTACCAACATAGAAATAGACAGCAACAGGATCGTGGCTGGTTATTATTCAATTTATGCAACCGGTAAATCTTCTGCCCCTACGGCCAGCAGGTTGTTTTTCAGAAAAAATACCATAGACAGTTCTTATTATTATGGTGCAAACATCCAGAATTACATTGATGCAGTAACGTTCAGTAACAATGAAATAAACATGAGGATCACCGGACCGGTTAACTCATACGGGTTTGCTATCCAGAACTGTTACCCGTTAGGAACAAGTACTGCAGGACATACCATAACCAATAATAAGGTGATCAATGCAGGCCAGTACGGAATGTACATCTACCAGTCTTATTCATCGGCATCGTTCAGATCGCGGCTTGTTAATAATATGGTCGGTGGCGGCTTCAGGAGCAATAACTCGTACGGGGTACAATGCTCTTACCTGAACTATTGGGACATATTTAACAATTCGGTTAACCTGGATTTTGCAACAAACAACAGTCAGTATGCTGCGATGCATTTCCAAAGCGGCAGCCAGCAGGATGTGAGGAACAACCTGGTGGTGTATTCTGCAACAAGCGGTACCGGTGTGCCTTTCTATTACTCTGGTGCAGGCTTTACTGCTCTAAACTATAATAACCTGTACAATTACGCTTCGGCCAATGTATTGAGCATTGGTGGAACAACTTACGACTCGGTTGCATTTGTGGGCCAGGGCGGTTTCAATGCCAATTCAAGGGCATTGTTAACTCCATTTGCCAACAGCAGGAACCTGCATTTAGGTGCTTCGCCTTTAAATAAAGGTGTGGCCATTGCATCTGTTGTTACAGATATTGATGGCGAGACCCGTTTATCACCACCAGACGTTGGGGCAGATGAATACTTCTCAAGCATGGATATCGGGGTGTTTACAGTAGATTCACCTTCGGCTGCAGCTTTTTGCGGTGCCAACAAAAACCTGGTTGTAAAACTGAAGAACTACGGAAATCAAACAGTAGTGAATGCCAATATTGATATTGTTGTTAACGGGGTACTGTTCAATACAGTTGCCTGGACCGGTAACCTGGTTGGTGGTGCAACAAGTACCCAGATCAACCTGGGTTCATACAACTTCAGCAGCGGCAGCTACAGTTTATCGATCTCTACAAGTGCGCCTAATGGCGGAACAGACGTGAACGCGAATAATGACTCTGCATTTAAAAATGTGACCATTACTCCTTCTGTAACCCCTGCCATTACCTTAAGTGCAAGCCAGACCACGCTGTGTTCGGGTGTTGAAGTAACCTTTATTACCCAATACACCGGTGGCGGAACATCACCAATATTACAATGGCGTAAAAACGGATTAACCATAGCGTTTACAGGCGATACGTTAAAAACTACCACGTTAAACGACAAAGATTCATTCGTGGTGATCTTAACTTCATCTGCGGCCTGTGCAATTCCTCAGAGCGTGGTATCTAACCATGTTAAGATGAATGTTGGATTGACCGTAGCTCCTGATGTTACTTTATCGTCAACTGCAACCACGATTTGTGCCGGTACTACGGTAACGTTTACGGCTGCACCGCTTAATGGCGGATCGGCACCAACATATACCTGGTATAAGAATGGTGTGGTAACGGGTGGTGATTCTGCTAAATATGTGAGCGCTACCCTGCAGAATGGTGATTCGATTACCGTAGTGCTGAACTCGTCTTTGGGTTGTGCAAATCCTCCAAAAGACACATCGGCAGCAATTAAGATGATCGTTAATCCTTTGCTGGTGCCTTCGGCATCGATCACGGCAAGCACAGTTTCATTCTGTGCAGGCACAAGTGTAACCTTTGCCGCAACAACAGTTAACCCCGGAACGTCACCATTCTATCAATGGAAACGTAACGGAATAAACGTTGGCGTGAATAACGACACATTGATCATCAACAACCTGAATCATAATGACAGCATTTCATTGGTGCTCACCAGCAATGCAACCTGTGCAACCCCTGCGGTGGTTGAATCGAATAAAATACGGGTTAATGTGATCGCGCTTGTTGTTCCAACGGTTACCATTGCCAACACAACAGGAACCATTTGTACAGGCAGCAATGCTTCGTTCACTGCAAACCCGGTTAATGCGGGTGTAAATGCCACATACAACTGGACCGTTAACAGCATATCTGCCGGAACCGGAAAAACCTTCAACTCATCTGCATTGAACCACAGGGATACGGTAAGGCTGATCATTACTGCGGATACATTATGTGCGAGCCCTCAACAGGTAACATCAAGCTATGTGCTGATGGATGTTAAACAATATGTAACTCCTGATGTAACCATCACACCGCTTAATCCTGCTATGTGCGCGGGCGGATCGGCAAGCTTTACTGCAACTCCGGTGAATGGCGGAACAACGCCATCGTACCAATGGATAAGGAACGGTGTACCGGTTGGAACAGACAGCATCAGGTACTTAGGAACCTTTAACACGGCAGATTCGGTTGCAGTGATCATTACATCGAATGAAATGTGCCTGAGCCGTGCTAAAGATACATCGGCTTATGCCCATGTGATCATAACAGCGCCTGTCACTCCATCAATATCCATTGTGGCAACAGCCGATTCGGTTTGTGCCAACGGTTCGTTAACCTTTACTGCAACCCCGGTTAACGGAGGTACAGCACCAGGTTACCAATGGAAGAAAAACGGGGTGAACATCGGAACCAATAACGCTGTTCAAACCTTCGGCAGTATCATCAACAATGATAGTTTCACTGTAGTGCTTACTTCAAATGCAGGTTGCGCGGTTCCTACCACGGCAACTTCGAATAAACTTGGAATAACTGTTATTCCTAATGTTGTGCCATCGGTTACTATCGCAGGATCGGCCAGCAGCATTTGTGCAGGCGGTTCGGTAACCTTTACAGCCACACCGGTTAACGGAGGTCCGGTACCTTCATACCAATGGAAGAAAAACGGAACCAACATCGGTGCCAATGATGCTGTTCAGATTTTCAGCAGCATTAATAACAATGATAACTTCACTGTGGTGCTTACTTCTAACGCACGTTGTGCATTGCCGGCTACAGCAACATCGGCAGGTAAACAAATAACAGTAACACCTAATGTAACACCTTCGGTTAGCATCGGTTCATCTAAAACAAGCATATGCCTGGGTGAGAGCGTGACGTTTACAGCCACACCGGTTAACGGAGGTACAACTCCGGATTACCAATGGAAAATAAACGGAACTAATGCAGGCACCAACAGCAATGTGTTCACCAGCACTTCAATTTCGGGAACGGATACCGTTTCGGTTGAACTGACCTCGAGCATCACTTGTGTAACTGCAGCTACCGTAAGCTCAAACAAAATCAAGCTGAATGCAAATGCACCGGTGGTACCGGCAGTAACAGTTGCAGCAAGTGCAACGGCAGCATGTAACGGAACCAGCATCATGTTTGTGGCCACTCCTTCAAACGGAGGAACCAATCCTACGTTCCAGTGGAAAATAAACGGTTCGAACGCAAGCGGTCAAACCAATGATACGTTCACCACTTCAACACTTGGAAATAACGACAGCGTTTGGGTAACGATGACATCGAATGCATTATGTGCATCGCCAGCATCAGCAGCCTCTGTTAAAACAGGGATCAGCATCAGCATGCCGGTTACTCCTTCACTAAGTATCGTGGCTTCTGTTAATACGATCTGCAGAGGCGAGGGTGTAACTTACACAGCAACCCCTACAAATGGCGGAACAGCGCCTACATACAAATGGATGCAGAACGGGGTAGAGGTAGGAACAAATTCTCCAACCTTCACCACCACCACCTTGCAACCTGAAGAAGATGTAACATGCTTGTTGACAACGAACCTTACCTGCGTTACCAGTTCTACCGTACTGGAATTCGGTCCAAGTGTACTGGTTAAAATACCACCTGTTAAACCGGTTGTAACACGTACCCTTAATACGTTGAGTACAGCGGTTGCTTCCCAAACATACCAGTGGTTTAAAAACGATACATCGATCAGCGGAGCTACCGCGCGTAACTTTGCATTGGTTGTTAACGGACAATATTCGGTGAAGGTTGACAGCAACGGTTGCAACACTACATCTGATAAACTGGCTGTAACAGATATGCCTCAGGTTGGATTAAATGAAGTAAGCACGATCGGGAACATCGAATTGTATCCGAACCCTGCTAAATCTTCGGCATACTTAAATGTTAAGTTCACCACTTCGGCTGAAACAGAGATCAGCATTGTAGACATGTATGGTAAACTGGTAAGAATAATTCCGGTTGGAAATGTGAACAGCTACACCGACATGATCAACATGAGCGAATATGCAGACGGGGTTTATTTTGTACTGATCAAACACGGTGCAGACATGTCGCAAAAACGACTGGTTAAAGCCGACTAAAACATCAATAATACTTATACAAGGGAGGTTGCCAATGGCAGCCTCCTTTTTTTATGTAATTTCGCTTCGTGAGCTATTATATAAAACAGGACCTGGATAATACCATATGTGCCCTTGCAACGGCAGGTGGGGTAGGAGCCATCGGGGTGATCCGTGTGAGCGGAACGGCTGCGATAACGATCGTGGATGAAATTTTTAAGGGCAAGCGCTTAACAAAGCAGGCATCGCACACGGTGCATTTTGGTAAGATCGCGGATGGAGACCGGATCATTGATGAAGTGCTGGCTACATTATTTGTGTCTCCCACCTCATACACCGGTGAAAATACGGTGGAACTGAGCTGTCATGGTTCGCCATTTATCCAGCAGCAGATCCTGCAATTGCTGGTAAGCAAAGGTTGCCGCCTGGCAAAGCCTGGAGAATTTACCCTGCGTGCTTTTTTAAACAAGAAGCTGGACCTGAGCCAGGCAGAAGCAGTTGCTGACCTGATCGCAAGCAATAGTGAAGAAAGCCATCGTACGGCCATGATGCAGATGCGTGGGGGATTTAGCTACCAGATTGCGGATATGCGGGAAAGGCTGATCAACTTTGCATCCCTCATCGAGCTTGAACTGGATTTTGCCGAAGAAGATGTAGAGTTTGCCGAGCGTGATGACCTGCGGCAGCTGGTTGCAAAGATCCAGGGGTTAATTGATTCGCTCCTTGAAACGTTTAAGTATGGCAATGCCATTAAAAATGGCATCCCTACCGTAATTGTGGGAAAGCCCAATGCCGGTAAATCGACTTTGCTGAATGCATTGGTAAATGATGAAAGGGCCATTGTAAGCGATATTGCCGGCACCACCCGCGATACCATTGAAGAAGCTTTTGTGATCGAGGGGATCACCTTCCGCCTGATCGATACGGCAGGTATCCGCGACCAGACAACAGACAAGATAGAGGCCATTGGTATTGAACGGACCTTTGATAAAATTCAGAAAGCCAGCATTGTTATTTACCTGTTCGATGCGGGCACCACCAGTGCAGAACAGCTGGAAGAAGAATTGAAGGCCTTTGAAGGCATCAGCGCAGTGATCATTCCTGTGGCCAATAAGATAGACCTGTTGGGCGACACAGAACTCGAAAGACTGGAACACTTACAGGAAATACAACATAAAAGAAAAGACAAAGATCCTTCGGCCGGCACAGGGATTGAAGAAGGCGCCCCCTTGCTCAGCCCGACCCTGATCCCCATTTCTTCGCGGCTTCACCTCGGCATCGGTTTTCTCCGTGACCGCCTGTTGGAGATCGTGAAAAAAGATGAAGTGAAGAACGACATCATCATCACGAACCTGCGCCATTATGAAGCCCTGCAGCATGCCAATGAAGCATTGGGCCAGGTGATGAATGGAATTGACGGGCACATAACAGGCGAGCTGCTTGCTTTTGATATCCGCAAGGCCTTGTTTCATTTGGGTGAGATCACGGGTGAAGTGACCACAGATGACCTGCTGGCTAATATCTTTAGTAAGTTTTGTATCGGGAAGTGATAAAGAACACTCTTAATTGATCTGTACCTGGTCGTTATCTGTAGAAATAAGCCTGAACACATTGAACTGCTCTTTTAATAAAGTGATTTGCCGCGCTATTTCATCAAAGTTTCGCTGGCCGGATTCGTATTGTTTAATGCTGCGGAACAGGCCATTGAAATGGCCCTGGTATTCCTTTTCGTAATGGAACTTACGGGTTAAACGTTTAAACAAGCCTATTTCGCTTTCGATGAGCTTGATGTCGTTTGTATTGAGGATATTGAGCAGCACGTTTTCGATACCCACCCAGCTCGACAGGTTATTGAGGTTGTTGAACATGATCCGCGAACGCAGCAAAATGCTGGAGCTTTTTTCGTAGTTCCTGTTATAAAATTCTTTAATGGCCAGTAAGTATAAATAGTGGTTACGCAACCTTGCACTTACCAGTGAAGTGTATTCATCCGAGATCATTTCTTCAATGAATAAAGATGCCTTGTCGTAATTTCCGTTATTGGTGTAATCAAGTACGGTTACATAAATGAAGTAGAAAAAGCTGCAATCGAACATCTGGTATCCTTTTACTTTCAATACCTTTTCAAAAATGCCCTTATGCACTAGGTGAAACTTATCATGTTCACCGGTTAAATAATAATACCGGCTATACAGGCATTGGATGGCCACATCGCAGTTGGGGTATTTATAAATTAAAAACGAGTGGTTGTAGGTTTTAAAAAGCTGCTGCAATTCTTTATAGGTTTCATCCTTATAAAGCGGGTTGAACGAAACACTAAGCTTTAACGTAAGCTCTCCGCTCAGGTAAAAAAAAGCGGAGGTTTTATTGTTAAGCAGCATGTGGATCTCCTTTATTTTCCTGATCTGTTCCGCTACTTTTTCGGAAGCATTTTTATTCGGCAGGTAAAACAGGTCCTGGCAATCAAGAACGGTGGAGTAGAAGATCTCTTCCAGCTTGTTGGTGAGGTTTTGTTTTTCTTCAACTGTTTTTAAGATCTTCAGGTACATCGCACTTTTTTTGTTGTCGTGCCTGTAGGTGAGAAAAAAGCAGAAGTATACTTCTTTAAGCTCGTTGAACAATTCAAGCGAAATGCAGATCTTTTCCAGCTTCCGTAATTCCCTGATCAGGCTATACCGGTCTTTCGAATACACAAGCAGGCGCAGGTTCTGGATCTTTTCCTTCACTTTAACCACCTCGTTCTTACTAAGCTCTATCTTTACGCTGATGATGTCGTCAAGCAGCCTGTTCTTTAACGTGTAGAGGTTATTCAGCCCGTCATTATAATTTAAGTTGTTGGCCAACTCTTTGTTGTCGATCTCAGGATGCTTGCTCATTTCCATGAAAAGCTGGTATTTGATCTTTTGCGTATTGATCTTCTGGACCAACAGCGTTTTTTCTTTGACCGAAAGGTTTTGAATAGCAGAACTTAAATAATCCATAACATTAATTCTTTAGGTGGTTAATTTCCCCTGATGATCTGCACAGAGCCGGTAAGCTTAACAGGCGTATCATCAGAGAGCGAAGCATTGAGGATAAAGAAATAAACCCCGTCTGGCGCATTGGAGCCCTTATCGGTAACACAAAGGCCGTCTTCAACAGGATTGAAGATGGCCTTTATATTATTACCATAAAGAGTTGAACTATTGTATGAAGGCAGGCGGCTAACAAGCGGCATGCGTTTTTGTGATGGGATAAACCCCAAAGCATGTTCCCTGTTGGTGTAGTTTAATACAGCATTGCAGCAAAAAACGCCCCTCTTTTTTCTAAACGCCCTTTAATTTGCAGCGGTACATAATTTGATGAAAATACCACTCATCATAACAATTCAAATTATGCCTTACGTTCAGTCAAAAGCAAATGCACAGGAAGCAGCAATTTTTTACGAGGATCACGGGAGCGGCCAGCCGGTTATCCTGATTCATGGATGGCCACTTGATCATTCCTCGTGGGAGCTGCAGATCGCTGCCATTGTAGAGGCGGGTTTCAGGTGTATCGCCTACGATAGAAGGGGCTTTGGTAAATCGGATGCAACACTAAGCGGGTATGATTACGATACCCTTACAGGCGACCTCGATGCCATTATTCAATCCCTGCAATTAACCAATGTGATCCTCGTGGGTTTCTCCATGGGCGGGGGTGAAGTGGTGAGGTACTTTACCAGGTACCAGGGAAAGGGTGTGGCCAAAGCAGCGCTTATCGCATCCATTATTCCATTGG
Source organism: Bacteroidota bacterium (assembly GCA_040385895.1). Classification (GTDB taxonomy): domain Bacteria; phylum Bacteroidota; class Bacteroidia; order UKL13-3; family UKL13-3; genus UBA6183. The sequence continues at coordinate 7,236 of JAZKGM010000019.1, read as the reverse complement.
TGGCACAAAAAGCAGATAACCCGGATGGCGTACCGCAGGAAGAGCTTGAAAAAATAATGGATGCCTTACACACCGACCGCGTTGGTTTCTTAAAAGACTTTCACAGGAACTTTTATAACGATGGCCTGCTGAATAATGCAGTGAGCCAAGGGCGGCTTGATGCCGATTTTATTGTATCGTCACAGGCATCGGGAATAGCCACCATTAAAGCAGCAGAGGCCTGGGGCGGCACCGATTTCAGGCCGGAACTCAAAAATGTTACCGTACCCACCTTAATTGTTCATGGCGATGAAGACCAGATCGTACCCATTGCCACTTCTGCCGAACAGGCCCGCAAAGGCATTGCCAACAATGTATACCATGTTATTGAAGGTGCCCCGCATGGATTGAACATCACGCATGCTGAAGACCTGAACAGGATATTGATCGCTTTCTTAAAACAATCTTAGGAAGGCTTCTTAAAGAAATAATGACTATCGGCTTATAGGAAACAAAATTTATTTTTATGTGAAAAGTGAGCATGATGAGCCTTGTCAATTTGAGCGCAGTCGAAAATCGCAATGGCTTCGACTGCGCTCAGCCTGACAAAAATCTTTAATAAAATTTGGTTTCTGGAAAGCATAAAAAAGGCGGAAACAAGTCCGCCTTTTTTAAATCCTTATACGAGAAGATTAGCTGACCTTGTTCAGGATCCTGATGTCGGGTGCGCCAATAACACCGGCAGTTTGCATATCGGCTTTCAGGGCCGGGTTCGAAAGAAAACCCTGTACAGCTTCCACACTTGGAAACTCGGTGGTGATGGTTACATGGTTGGCATTGTCAACAGCCGTATACACGCCCGTTGTTACCACACCTGCAGCCGAACGCATGGTTTCGCCTGCTTCAAAACCCGATTTCCACGTTGCAAAATCCTTCACTTCGTGAGACAAAATTACTTTTACCATTTTTCAGTTAATTAGAGTTAGTTCGGTTAAAGTAAGCGCTCCGCGAACATGATCCTGTTAAATCATCCGGCTTGCGGTATTTTCGTTACCGGCTAACGTTAAAAGAACAGCGGGTACTGTTACCTGTTGTCTCCCCGGCCAGGGCATCCAATATAAATTGCTGCACAATACCCATACCGGTATATTTCTTTTGCAGTGCTTTGGGCAGGCGGTTAAAGTCGCCAATAATACCCCGGCAGGTTTCTTTGTTGCAGCTGCATTTCATTTTCCAGTGGTGCTCCGGCATGCTGGTGGAATAGTCCCAGCGCAATTCTTCGTTCTTAGCAATGTCTTTTAATGCCACCAGCTCCTGTTGTGGGGTAACCCCGCAATTCGGCTCGCAGCAATGGTTAAAATAACGGGCCGGTTCATCCAGCAGGATGTACAGGTTAGCCGCTACCTGGAAGGCAAAGCTCTCCTTGCTGCCCAGCTTCAGGGTTTGCCTGTAATCGATCACCGGGCCGGTGAACGCACAGATCGGGGTGCCTGCTTGAATAGCCGTATCGGCAATTGCTTTTTTATCCTGGTTGATTTCTTCTATGCGGAACATCATTCATCTTCTGGCAATACCATATAACAACAGTGATCTGCGTTTTGTTGCAGGCATTACGGGTTGATGGACTTTTTGGATCGTTGATTTGTTTCCTTCATCCAGATAGTTGTCATTTCCCTGTTAGCCCATAAATCTTTCCTTTTTAAATTAAAAACACATACTTTTGAATGACATATCATTCGATAGCATAACATTATGACAAATATGAATGAAATATCATACAATGATTGGAGGGCAATGAGCGACCAGGCGCTGGCAGCCCGGATCGGGGAGTTTGTAAAACACCACAGGCTGGAGCAGAACAAAACCCAGGAAGCCCTGTCGCATGCTGCCGGCATCAGCCGCTCAACCCTCAGCTTGCTGGAAAGGGGCGAAACCGTAACCCTGGCCACCCTCATCCAGGTGTTGCGCGTGCTGGACCAGCTGCACGTAATGAGCGCTTTTGATGTAGACAAAAGCATCAGCCCGCTGGCCCTGGCCAAACTGGAGCAGGAACAACGCAAGCGGGCAAGCGGCAGCAGGCCGGATAATAAAAATGGATCGGACTGGTAAGTATGAATACAGCATTTGTAAAAATATGGGGAGAGCTGGCGGGTGCGGTGGCGTGGAATGAGGCCAGCGGCATCGCCACGTTCGAATATACCCCGGAGTTCAAAAGCAGGGGCTGGGACCTGGCTCCTTTGCAGATGCCGGTGAACACGGCAAAAAGCAGCTTCAGCTTTCCTTCCCTGCGTAAAAAAGCAGACCCTGCTTTCGACACCTTTAAGGGCTTGCCGGGCCTGCTGGCCGATGTGCTGCCCGACCGGTACGGGAATGAGCTGATCAACCTGTGGCTGGCACAACAGGGCCGCCCGGCAGACAGCATGAACCCCGTGGAAATGCTTTGTTTTATCGGCAGCAGGGGCATGGGCGCATTGGAGTTTGAACCGCTTACCTTAAAAGAAAACAAACACACCTTCTCTGTGGAGATCGAAAGCCTGGTGGACATGGCCCGGAACATGCTGTCGCAAAAAAAGGCATTCACCGCCAACCTGCAGGCAGAGGAAGAAAAAGCCGTGATGGAGATCCTGCGCATCGGCACATCGGCCGGGGGAGCGAGGCCCAAAGCCGTGATCGCCTACAACGAAAAAACAGGAGAAGTAAAGTCGGGCCAGGCCGGGGCACCCAAAGGCTTCGGGCATTGGCTCATTAAGCTGGACGGGGTAAGCGATGTGCAGCTGGGCCAAAGCAAAGGGTATGGCCGGGTGGAGATGGCCTATTACAACATGGCCGTGGCCTGCGGCATCGAAATGATGCCATCGCGGCTGCTGGAAGAGAACGGGCGGGCGCATTTTATGACCAGGCGTTTCGACCGCGAGGCCGGTTCGGTGAAGCACCACATGCAAACCTTTTGTGCCCTCAAACATTTCGATTACAACCAGGTGACCAGCTTCAGTTACGAGCAGCTGTTTCAAACCATGCGGGAGCTGAAGCTGCCATACAGCGCTGCCGAGCAGTTATTTCGCAGGATGGTGTTTAATGTAGCGGCCCGCAACTGCGATGACCACACCAAAAACTTTGCATTCCGCTTAAAGCAAGGCGGAGCCTGGGAGCTTGCACCGGCCTACGACCTGTGCCATGCCTACCAGCCCAAACACCAATGGGTGAGCCAGCATGCCTTAAGCATCAATGGCAAACGAAAAGAAATTACCAAAGAAGACCTGTTGGTGATCGGCCGGTCTATCCGGAACAAAAAGGCCGATGCCATCATCGAAGAGATCAGCCACACGGTGGGCCAATGGAAAAGCTTTGCCGATGAAGTGAAGGTAGCTCCCAAACTGCGTAATGAGATTGAGGCTACCTTGGTGCCGTTGAAATAACAGGAGCAGGAAAGAGGCGTGATCAGTGGTAGTTAATAGATCATAGTCAATAGCAATGTGAAACGTAAGTTTAGCGGAGCTAAATACCGGGGATGTTATTGCGGGCGAACTCCGTACCCCGAAGTGAAGTGCGGCAATCTCTTTTACGAAACGAAGTTCAGTTGAAATGCCGGCAGCTTTGCCCGGTGTTGTTTGCTACCACTCATCTTCATCATAGATCTCCTGTTCGGCCATGTGGCGTTTAAAGTCCCTGATCAGCTGGTTAATGTCTTCATGGGCATTGTGCAACATGTTGGGGAACAGCAGCGCATATTCAAAAGTGATCACCGGGTTAAGCGGATCGTTCCCTATGCCCGAAATGATATACCGGTAGCGGCCCTCTTTAATAAATACCGCCATGCCCAATACAATGTTTCCCGCGTTGGTTTTAATGCCTATGCTGTCGTAATAATAAGCGGGCAGGCTGATGTGGAACACCAGCTTCTGGTTTCGCCTTTCCTCTGTGGAATTGCCGTTCAGCTTCCTGCAAAAACGCATGGCCCGGGTGTAAAGCGAGTCGCTGGCCGTTTCATCCTGCTCCACGGTTTGCGAATAGGTAACAAGCCTGGTTACGCTGTCCATGTAGGGCATAACAGGTTTTGGCGCGGTCCGTTTCATGGTATCGGCCGGGTAAAGCATTGTTTTTTTCTGTGCCCATGCGGGGCACACCAGCAGAAGCGAAACCAACAGAAAAATGATTTTGAAATAAAATGCTGTTTTCATACCTGCTGTATTTATGCCATGGTGCTGTTGCAGTAAGCACACACCTTGTTCATCACGCACTCCTCATGTTTGGGGTTGGTAGGGCGGCAGGTTTCCCTTCCCAGGAAGGAGATGGCCATGCCTGCTTCTCCCCAGTCTTTTTCCGGTAGGGCTTCCATCAGCTGCTTCTCTATCTTTTTGGGATCGGTGCCGGTGGCTATGCCCAGCCGCGGTGCCACGCGCACCACGTGCAGGTCTACAATAATGCCTTCGGCCTTCACCTTCGCCTCGCGCATAATCACATTGGCCGATTTGCGCCCTATGCCCGGCAGCAGCGTAAGCTCCTCCATGGTAAGCGGGATCTTCTTATCGTCTTTAATGGTTTGTGCAAGTGCAAGCAGCCACTTTGTTTTATTGCCGAAGTTGCGCACCTTGCTGATAAAGGGGAACAAAGCTTCCGCATCGGCCCGGGCAAGCGATTTCATGTCGGGAAAAGCTTCGAATAATGCAGGGGCCAGCCCGTTGATGTTCTTATCGGAATCCTGTGCAGAAAGCACCACCATCACCAGCAGTTGGTACAGGTTTGTATATTCCAGCGGATGCGGCTTGCCCTTGTATTTGGCAAGCAAAGGTTTGAATGCAGAAGGCCAATCGGTTTTCATATCGGAAAAATATAAAAAAGCAAATCAGGAATCATTTCAAATTAGCTTTTGTAATGAAAGCTTGTTTACATAACCTGCACCCCGCTTAGTTTTTTTGTAACGCGGCATAACAGCGCTCGGCCAGCGTTACTATCGCTCAGACTCAGGCTACGCAGTTCATCCAAAGGTCATGTGCTGCAAGTTGTTGTGTTTTGATATCTACCAGTTTTCGTATCAGGCGATTATTATGTTACGTACTTTTCTAATCTGACATATATTATTACCTCTGCTGACCGGTAAAATGTTTATCGCTTTTGAGAGTGATTAGAGAGATTACTACAAGAATATCTATATGTCGCTTTTCATAGGTTTTGTTACATTTGGCCTTCAATTAAGAACTGTAGCTGAAAAGCACAAATGAAAACCAACAAAATAAAATTATCCCAATTAGAAGGCTTCTTGATGAAAGCAGCGGACATTTTAAGAGGTAAAATGGATGCTTCAGAGTACAAAGAATTCATTTTTGGAATGCTGTTTCTGAAAAGAATGTCTGACGTGTTCGACCAAAAACGTGATTACTTCAGAAAGAACGATTACAAACATTTGGATGCTGAAACACTAAGCGAAATACTCGAAGATAAACTCACTTATGGGGAGACTTTTTTTGTCCCACCGAGAGCAAGATGGAATGAAAAGTTTGTTGACGAAAATGGCGTTCAACAACCTGAAATAAAACACCTGCAAAACAATATCGGACAAATGCTGAACAAGGCTTTGGACGCTATTGAAGAAGCCAACCCCGATACCCTTTCGGGTATCTTCAAAGGGCGTATAAACTTCAACAAAGAGGTGGATGGCAAGCAGATTGTAAAAAATGCCGACCTCAAAAAGATGATTGACCACTTCAACGAGTTTCCGAAGTTGGTAAATGAAAATTTTGAGTTCCCCGATTTGTTAGGTGCTGCTTACGAATATTTGCTCAAACACTTTGCGGACGAAAGCGGCAAAAAAGGCGGTCAATTTTATACGCCTAACCAAGTGGTTCGCTTGCTGGTGCAATTGATGAAACCCGAAGCGGGTATGTCAATCTATGACCCAACTGCCGGTTCGGGTGGTATGCTCATTCAATCGCATCAATACATTGAAGAGCACGGACAAAATGCCAACGACTTAGAACTCTTCGGGCAAGAGAACGACCCCACTGTGGTGGCAATTTGTAAAATGAACATCATTTTGCACAACATCAACAAATACACCATTGAGTATGGCGACACGCTGGACGAACCGCTCAACGAAAAAGACGGGCAAATAATTCAGTTTGACCGGGTAATTGCCAATCCGCCTTTTTCGCAGAACTACAACAAAGCCACTATGCAATACCAAGCTCGGTTTAGCTACGGTTTTGCTCCCGAAACTGGCAAGAAAGGCGATTTGATGTTTGTGCAACATATGCTGGCAAGTTGCAAACGCACGGGCAAAGTAGTGGTAGTAATGCCGCACGGTGTGTTGTTTAGAGGTGGTAAGGAAAAAGAAATACGTGAGAATATGCTCAAGGCAGATGTGCTGGAAGGCATCATCAGTTTGCCACCACAACTGTTTTACGGCACGGGCATTCCTGCCTGTATTATGGTTTTCAACAAGAGCAAACCCGATAACCTGAAAAACAAAGTGTTTATTGTAAATGCGGACAAAGACTTTGCAGAGGGCAAAAAGCAAAACACGCTAAGACCTGAAGATGTAGAAAAGATTGATTACGTTTTTACCAATAAAATTGAAGAAGCAGCTTATTCCAAATTGGTGGATTTAGCGACCATTGAGCAAAACGACTACACCCTCAACATTCGCAGGTATGTGGACAATACCCCACCGCCCGAGCCCGAAGATGTAAAAGCCCATTTGATTGGCGGTGTGCCTGTTGCTGAAATTGAAAAGGTGCAAAATACCTTGGCTCCAAAGTTTGATTTTGATGGCTATCAACTTTTTCAAGACAAAAACGACCACTACAAAGATTTTGCAATTGCCGAAAAAACGGAAATCAAGCAAGTGATTGAAGACGATAAAAACGTCATAGAAACACTCACAGAATTAGGGCTTCATTTGGCAGATTGGTGGCAGTTGGCGAAAGAAGATTTCTCTACGCTGGCACCCAAGAAAGAGGAACCAATGAACGGAATGGTAGCCGAACCAATGGGTGTATATTTAAGTTTGGGAGGGTACAAATTTCCAAGAGTTCGTAAAGAACTGCTCGACTCAATAAAAGAAAAGTTTGTGCCTGTGGGCGTGCTGGATAAGTTCCAAGTGGCAGGTGTGTTTGTAAACTGGTGGGACAATATCAAATACGACCTCAAAACCATTATGCAAAACGGTTGGGATGCGGGTTTGATTCCTGATGAATACCTGATAGAAGAATTTTTCAAAACCGAAAAAGCCGAAATCGAACAGATAGAAATTGAACAAGC
>JAZKGM010000018.1:6426-10770 GCA_040385895.1 Bacteroidota bacterium | reverse complement strand
CCCGAAAGGATTTTCTATGGTTTCAGTAGCCGAATAAGATGCATTGGCTAAGCGGTAGATCACATTGTTTGCGATCAGCATAGAATCCGTCACTACATTCGAATTCACATTTATCCCGGTTGCCGGTCCCGCCTCTTCATACCCGTAGTATGAATCATAATAGTAATACGAGTTGGTAATATCATGGATCCTGTTCTGGGAAACATTGGCTTTATTGGTTTGCTGGTTTAACTGTATTCCGCATGAACCCAGGTATGATGAACCGATGATGTTAAAAATATGGTTCCTGGTGATCTGTATCTCTGGTGTGCAATAGGTTACAACACCTCCAAGATTTACATAGTCGGGGGTGGTGGCACCACCTATTGTATTGCCTGAAATAATCACACCCGTATGGTTTCCTGCACCGGCCGTGGTGGCATTGATGAAAACGCCCAGGCCCGAACGGGTCATGTTACTGTTTAACAACTGAAAATTATTGTTGTTATTTCCTTCCAAGCGGATGGCCTGTGCCTGGTCCCCGGTTTGGTAGTTTAAACGCACATTTACATTGGTGATCACATTATCGGTTGCGCCCAAGCCCGTACCCTGGCTGATCACACGGATGCCATACTGGGTAGCTGAAGTAGCCCTGTTCACAAAGGTCAGGAAATTTCCCGCGCCATTGATCCTGCCATTAATAAGCACCCGGTCGGCACCCGCTAACTCCAGTACGCCCCTGCTTGCTGCTATCACAAAAATGGTGTCCCCTGCCGGGTTGGATGCAGATGGAACAATGTTAAGCCTGTAATTACCGGCTCCTGTTTCTGTCCATTGCGGAACAACGATAGGGCCCGGCTCTGTAATGTTCGTTAATACTTCAAAGGTTACATCACCCTGTAGTCCCCTTAACGCAATCTCAACTGCTGCATTGCTCAGGGTGGCATAATTACCTCCCGTACCAATTGTATATGTTCCGCTCATAGGCCCGCCTACTATCACATAAGCATCGGGGTTCTGCGGGGCGCTGGTAACAGCAGCAACAGATGTAGCTGCTAAACCCGTGTTAGGCGTGGCTCCCACATATCCGTTCACATCCTGGGCGATCACAAAATATTTTATTGAATCTCCAGATGCCACAGTGCCTCCGTTTAACAACGAATAATCAATGCTGAAGTCGAAAGGAGAAGAAACGCTGAACGACTCCACCCATTTCCAACCGTTGGCAGAACTGTTGTTTGCGCCAAACACATTGGCATCCGAATGTTTTTTATAATACAGGCGCGGCTTGCTTCCCGAATTAACATTCACCCCCGATGGATCGGTAATGGCAGCAAAAGAACTGGTGGTTAAACTATTCAAAGAAGTGCTGTTCGCTATTTTTGTATAAGTAACAACAGGCCCGGAAACATCAGCTCCATTTTCGTAAGCACCTACCGTTGGCGGTGTTGCCCTTACCACATTGGTTATGTCATAATTAATGCCTGCAATTGCAGTTCCTGCCGCCAACACCGGTGATCCGATCTTTGGCATCAGGTTAGTGGCGGTATTAAACTGGGGGTCAACAGCCAGTGAGTTGGTATTCCCGCCTGTTGCAGTCCTGAGGGCCGCTATCGTATTTACATCCGTTCCGTTATTATTCATCAGTATCCCCTGCGCGCTGGCAGCAGAAAAAATGTTGTAATTGAAGGTGGCACCGGTGATGGTACCGGGCCAGCGGAGTGCATTGTGCTTTGAAGTGGTTACCACACCGGTCATTGCATTCGAGAAGATATTATTACGGATATCCAGTCCTGCCATGCTTGTTGATGCAATGTATAAGGCAGCAGAGGTACTTCCTGCTGTTCCCGTTGTAGGTTGGCCCGACAAGTGTACAGAGTTGAAGTATATTTTCAGATTGGCCGCTGTGCTGTAAATGCGGATCCCAAATGCATTATAGATCGTGCTGCTGGTGCTGTAGTTCGAAGTTAAAACATCGCTGATGCTGTTATTGATAATAGAATCATTGCTGTTCCCTGTTGATTCGATGTTGATCCCGTAAGCTCCGTAACCACTTGTGCTTTGCGAATAAATCCCCATGATCGTATTTAACTTAACGGTGCTGTTGGTTACATTGCTATTCAGCGACAATCCCGCATTGGTAACCGAACCTGTTGTTTTAATGTTGTATATTTTATTGCTCTCAATGGTTATGGCATCGGCAAAATTCAAATAAATGCCATACTGCCTGTTGTACAGCGCAGATGAATCTGTACCGATCAGGTTCTTTATAATGGTGATCTTTTTCACCTGCTCGGCAAGCGTTGCACCGCTTACCGCAACAGCCGTATTGCAATTATAGATGTTGTTATTGGCCAGCACCAACTGGTCGTGGCCCTTACCGGCCGAAGTAAGAGAAATAGTGGCTGCTCCAAACAGAACACCTATGGTATTGGTATTGCTTCCCCCTTTAATAACTGCATTTTTAAAGGTACTGTTCTTCACGCCCTGGTTAGCGGCCAATCCTTCAAATAACACAACAGAAGAAGTGGAAGTAGAGGTGTTCATCACAACCAGGTTCCGGCTGTCTGTTCCGTTATTCGAACCATCGATGATATAATGATGTGCATTATTCGCCAGTTTAAGAATGGCCGTTGCGTTCGATCCCGAGATGACCGCATTTACGCCCGCATCCGGTTTTAAAGTAACCGTAAAGGCAGGATTGCTCGATGCAAAAGGTTTGAACGTAACAGGAAATGCAGCTTCTGCAGAAGACACATAGTTCTGCTGCAATAATAAGTTCACATCCCCGGTCAGTTCTTTTGCCGCAATGTCGTTTAATGCCTGTGTGATCGTGGTATAATTCGGGGCCGTTAGCGAAGCCCCGATCATAAATGTTCCGTTGATCTGCCCGATCACCACGAATTTGTTTAACGTGGTGGGATACGTGGTTATGTTGTACGGATCTGTTCCAAGCGCACCGCTTGGCGAAGAACCCTGCTGAGACAGCACATCCTGCGCCACAAGAAAATAATAAATCGTATCGCCCAAAGCGGGGCTGAATGAACCATGGCTTATTGCAAAAGACCAGGTGCCGTTGGTTGTTGTCCCCGAAACCAAAGAACCTGTTGCTGTAGTGTATGTACCCGATGCATTCTTTTTATAATGAACCACTGCGTTATTAACGCCTGTTTCATCGGTAAGGGTCGCATTAAGGATCACTGTTGATAAAGAAGAAGTATTGTTGAGCGCAGTATAGGTAATTGCCGGAGCGGCCGCATCAACAAGAAACATGGATTTCTTATTTGCCGAACCGGCAGAAAAGGTACTGTTTCTTCCATAACTATCGGGTAGGTAACTGAGGCAGACCAGGAGTAACAGCAACCTGCCGGTGTAAAAGAAAACGGAACGAGATTTTTTCATATAAAGTAGTATATTATTAATAAACAATATTACCTCCGCGCTCATTCGATTGCCCCCCCCAAAAGGCTAGTTTAGTCTTAAGCAAATGCTAATTCGTTCCTAAAATACGCATAAAAAAAGCGGCCCTTAACTGATTAAGGGCCGCAATGCTTTTTATATGCTTAGTTAACTGTTATTTAACGCGTTCTACGTAATCGCCTGTGCGGGTATCAACCTTCACTTTATCGCCCACGTTGGTAAATAAAGGAACACGAACTTCAGCCCCGTTATCAAGCGTAGCCGGTTTTAAGGTATTGGTTGCTGTATTGCCGGCCATTCCCGGCTCTGTGTAGGTCACTTCAAGGATCACAAAAGTAGGGATCTCCACGCCTATCGGCTCATCGGCTTCAAATGAAACCTTCACCATCATTTCTTCTTTTAAAAACCGTACTGCTTCGCCAAACATCACTTCACCGATGTAGATCTGCTCGAAATTTTCAGGATCCATCAGCACCAGGTTGCTTCCGTCTTTGTATAAATACTGCAACTCCCTGAATTCCACACGAACCATTTCCACGCTTTCGCCAGCCCTGAAACGGTGTTCCATCTGCTTGCCGGTTTTAACATTGCGAAGTACCACCTGGTAAAATGCACGTAAGTTACCCGGTGTGCGGTGTTGGTATTCCATAACCTGGCATAATTCGTTGTTATGCTTAATAAATGCGCCTTTAAATAGGTCTCCGGTATTTGCCATTGCTTAGCTTTTATAATTTGTATTGCTGCAAGTATAGCATTTTTTAATTAACGGGGAAACTCAATCACAGGAGGAGGTCCCTGGTCGAACCCGGTCTTCCATTCTACTTCCCGGGGGTTGTAAACAAGCTTATTACGTTTCGCATGCGCCACATATTGCTCTTCTTCGGTGCAGGCGCGGATGATATAAATATGAATGCCCTTTTCCCTGAAGTAAGTGGTGATGAGCTC
>JAZKGM010000018.1:1581-6395 GCA_040385895.1 Bacteroidota bacterium | reverse complement strand
TTGGAGAAGATATGCTGGCACTAACATATCGTTTCACGTCTGCGTATTCAGCAATGCGCATCGAATCGGGAATCGTCTTTTCGAGGAATGTATGAAGCTCTTCCGGTTTGATCTCAGTAAGGCTATCGGGCCAAAGCGCAAGTGCAGGAGGCTTGGTGTAATCTATTCCTGTCCCGCAAAACCTCACCACTTTGTTATCATGATAAAACACTGTAGCACTATCCATCAGGATAAAGTTATGATCGCCATAAAAGAAATGAGGCAAAGAGGGACCATTGGCCCGGGCTGTATCCTTTTCTCCGATCACATAGTAGGCAGCATTGCTTTCTTTCGGTTTGCCGCAGCCCGATCCCATCATTAACAGCATAAATACCAAGGCAGTGCAGATCATATGCACCAGGCCTTTCATGCGGTGCTTAATCCTCATTCAGTTTGTTTCTCAATGCGTGCCAGCTCTATGCGCAATAAAGCCGCAACCTGCGCGGTTCTGCCGTTCTTAAATTTGATGAGGTAAGGTTTGCCGCTCATGCTGCTGCCTGTGGCCAGCTTTTCAATAAAATCGCTGCCTGTTTTAATGGCGCTTCCGCCCTTTTTCCATTTCATGCGCAAATGTTCGGCTGCCTGCCCGGGGGTGTATTCACTTCCGTTCCGCACAAAAGCGCCATCCTGTTTGGCAATAAAAGCGATCAGGTATTCTATTTTTTGCTGTTCGGTCAGCTTTTTGGTTGTTTGCGCATTTCCCGCATGTACAACGAACATACATATAAAAGAAGCCAGGGCAAGTTTGATCTGCATACCTTTTTAATTATTTCTTAGCTTCAACGATACAAAACCCGTTTCATTATACAAGGAACGGGCCGGGTATAAAATTGTTAAAAGCCATATATTTGAATGTTTATGATCAATGTATTATTCGTTTGCCTGGGCAACATCTGCCGCTCCCCGCTGGCCGAAGGCGTTTTTATGCACCAGGTATACAGCCGCAACCTGGGCAACTTATTCCGTTCCGATTCAGCCGGAACAGCCTCTTATCACATCGGTAAATTAGCCGATCAACGCAGCATTGCAGTGGCGCTGGCATACGGAATTGAATTAAACCATAAAGCCCGGGCTTTTACCCTGAATGATTTTTATGCTTTCGATTACATTGTGGCCATGGACCGGCAAAACCAAAAAGACATCCAGCGCCTGGAACCTGCCGATGCCAAAGCCAAAGTAGTGCTGATGCGCGATTACGATAGTGAACAGAAAGGTGGCGAAGTACCCGATCCTTATTATGGCGAACACAAGGATTTTGAAGAGGTTTACCGCATTCTCGACCGGAGCTGTGCGGCTTTGCTGCACGAATTAACAGGTGATAGGCTAATAGACCATAGTTGATAGTGGGGGGAAATGTGAATTGTGAGAGACAGTAATAGCAGAATTGTGAACGGGAGTACATTATTTGTTTAGCGTTTATTTGCGCAGGATGTCATTGCGGGGATCCCGCATGGGCGGAAGACAGCGGCAATCTGCCCCCTTGTACCCGCATCCGTTAGCTATCGTATCACATCAGTGCATTAAAGAGATTGCCGCGCTTTGCCCGCAATGACATTACGACATCTCCACATTATCCTTCATCTCTTTGTCCCAAATCCCTTTGCACCTTACCCGGTTTAATCTATATTTGAATGGTGTACCCAAATGCAGATCGGGGACACAATAATACATTTCAATCCAATGGCAGACCACACCGCTCCAAACCCGGAAAACCCGGAAGAGTTCCTGGAAATAAAGCTCACCGATCCGAAAACAACGGCCGCAGGGATCCCCGCGGTGATCTCTTCGGTGAAACACGTGCTGAGCGAAATGGGCCCATTGCGTGGCTTTAAAGCCCTGGCCAAGCTCAACCAGAAAGATGGTTTCGACTGCCCGGGCTGTGCCTGGCCCGACCCTGACGATGAGCGTTCGCCCATTGCCGAGTATTGTGAGAACGGGGCAAAAGCCATTGCCGAAGAGGCCACCACAAAAGCATTGTGGGCTAAATTCTTTGCCGACAACTCCGTAGCTGATCTCTCCCTGCTTAACGACTATGAAATAGGAAAAAAAGGGCGTGTGGCAGAACCCATGTACCTGCCAAAAGGTGGCACCCATTATCAACCCATAAGCTGGAATGATGCCTTTGCATTAATGGCAAAGCACCTCAATCAATTACCTTCTCCCGATGATGCCATCTTTTACACTTCGGGAAGGACCAGCAACGAAGCGGCCTTCTTATACCAGCTTTTTGTGCGCGAATTTGGCACCAATAACCTGCCCGACTGCAGCAACATGTGCCACGAAAGCAGCGGTGTCGCACTGAACGAAAGTGTTGGTATCGGTAAAGGTTCGGTAACACTGGAAGATTTTTACGAGGCCGAGGCCATTATCATTTTAGGGCAGAACCCCGGCACCAACCACCCGCGTATGTTAAGCGCTTTGCAAAAGGCAAAGCAGAACGGCTGCACCATTATTTCGGTGAACCCTTTAAAAGAAACCGGCCTCATCGGGTTCAATAACCCGCAAAAGCTGAATGGCGTTTTAGGCATCAAAGCCGGCTTAACCGATATTTATTTGCAGGTGAAAATTAATGGCGACCTGGCTTTATTAAAAGCCATTGAACGCATCTTGTGGGAAGACGAGCAGAAAGATCCCGGAAGTATTTTTGATCTTGAATTTATTAAAGCGCATACCAAAGGATACGAAGCGCTGCAACAAACATTCAACGAGTATACCCTTGAAGAGCTGAGCGAAGCCTGCGGCATTTCCATTGAAGAGATCCGCAAAACGGCCGAAGTGTTTAAGCACAAAAAGAAGATCATTGCCTGCTGGGCCATGGGCCTTACACAGCATAAAAATGCGGTGGATACCATTAAGGAAGTGGTGAACCTGCTGCTGCTGAAAGGCAGCATCGGCAAGCCGGGCGCAGGCACATGCCCTGTGCGCGGGCACAGCAATGTGCAGGGCGACCGCACCATGGGCATTTACGAAAAGCCTTCAAAAGCGTTTATCGATAAGCTGAATACGGTATTTGATATTAACGCACCCTATGCGCATGGGTACGATGTGGTGGATGCCATTAAGGCCATGCATGCAGCAAAAGGAAAAGTGTTTGTGGCCATGGGGGGCAATTTTCTTTCTGCCACACCCGACACCCTATTCACGGCAAAGGCCCTGCAAAACTGCGTGCTTACCGTGCACATCAGCACCAAGCTGAACCGCAGCCATCTCATTACGGGCGAAGAAGCACTCATCCTCCCTACTTACGGGCGGAGCGACAAAGACATCAATGCGAATGGCGAAGAGCAGTTTATCAGCTGCGAAAACTCCATGGGTGTGGTGCAGATGAGCAAGGGCAATTTAAAACCGGTTAGCGATAAGCTGTTAAGCGAAACGGTTATTGTAACCCGGCTTGCAAAAGCCGCCCTTGGCCATAAAAGCAAAACAGACTGGCCGCTTTACGAAAGCAATTACGACCACGTGCGCAATGCCATTGAGGCAACGATAAACGGCTTTACCAATTACAACGAACGCGTGCGCAAGCCGGGTGGTTTTTATTTACCGAACGGTGCACGTGAAGGACGTTTCAATACCTTTACCGGCAAGGCAAACTTTAACATTGCACCGGTAACATTTCACCACCTCGAAAAGGATGAGCTGCTGATGATGACCATCCGCACGCACGACCAGTTTAACACCACCATTTATGGGCTGGACGATCGCTACCGCGGCATTTACAACGAGCGCAGGGTGATCCTGATGAATGAAAATGACATTGCGCGCCAGGGCTTGCAACATGGCGATATAGTCGATCTCTATAACTACCATGACGGCACCGAGCGTGTAGCCCACCGGTTTATGGTGGTGAAATACAACATCCCCGAGCAATGCACAGCCACCTACTTCCCCGAAACAAATGTGCTTGTTCCCATTGGTTCCGTAGCCGATAAAAGCAATACCCCTACCAGCAAATTTGTGGTGCTCAAGATCAGGAAGGCTGCTTAAGTATAGATGTCATTGCGAGCGTGATCCCGATAGCTATCGGGAGGAGCGCGGCAATCTCTAGCTACATCAGATCGCTTCGTGCCTCGCGATGACATCCACGCCTGTCATTGCGGGCGCAACGCAGTGGAGCGCGGCAATCTATGACCACATAGAAGTGTCATTACTAGCTTCAGAACTTTTCAGTAATTTAGTCATTCCTTCAAACACATTGAAGCTTATGAAAACCTATTACGTTTATATACTCACCAACAAAACAAATACAGTACTCTATACAGGCGTTACAAATAACATCATCAAAAGAACCGAAGAGCATAAAACAGGTTATGGAAGTGTTTTTACAACAAAGTATAAACTGAAAAAGCTGGTATACTTCGAGGAATTCAATCTTATTAACCAGGCAATAGACAGAGAAAAACAGATCAAAGGCGGAACAAGACAAAGAAAGATCGACCTCATTAATGGCATAAACCCGGAATGGAAAGACCTGTACATTGAACTAACGTGATTTGACAAGACTGCTTCGTTCCTCGCAGTGACATTGTCGCATGTCATTGCGAGCGTAATCACCCATATCCTTATGTCAATGTCATTGCGAGCGCAACGCAGTGAAGCGCGGCAATCTTACTGCTTTCATCCAAACAAGACTGCTTCGTTCCTCGCAGTGACATTGCCACATGTCATTGCGGGCGAAGTGAAACGTATCGGCAATCTTTTTCTAAATAATATAATAGGGTTTTACTCCCCTCAATAACAACAAAAACCTCATTGCAAGCGAAGCAATCCTGAGATCG
>JAZKGM010000018.1:0-1571 GCA_040385895.1 Bacteroidota bacterium | reverse complement strand
TCGCTTCATGCCCTGCAATGATTGCGCTTTTCCCCTTAAACGCCAATGACTAGTTCGCAATAGATCCTCGACATCCCTTCTCCCCTTTTGTAGTCGGGCCTTGCCCTCCAGAATGGCTCTTCCAGGATAACAATATTGGCGGCCCGGCCCAGGTCGAACAACTTCCAGCCCATGGTATCCGAAGTGCTGTGGCCCCTTACCTGGAAAGCCTGTAAACCATGATTACCGTCTTCCGTGATCCCGTAACAATGGGGTTCAACCACCCTCACCCCGCCATCATAATATAACGCCAGCAAACTCTTGCTGCTGATCGCTTCGCAAATCGTATTAAGCATAAACCCAAAATTTTGAACAAGGACGATGAAGGATGAAAAAAATCCTCTTTTTGTTTCCAAACCGGCCTGAATACTTTCTGAACCCATGTTTTAAGCACATAAAAAATTTTAACGGAACATGGCAATCTCCTTGCAAAGGTGCGTTAATGCCTGTATCAGTTAACACCATATCCACTATGATCTATAAACCATGATCTATACACTTCCCCTCGCAATTCCATTGCGTAGCGATCGTTTAATTTTGAACCATTAAAGCTAAGAACATGAAGAACACCACTGCCCTGATCCCGGAAGAACGGATCGTAAAGAACATTGTGCTGCTGCGGGGCGAAAGGGTATTGCTCGATGTGCACCTTGCCGGGTTATATGGCGTAGAGACCCGCACATTGAAGCAGGCTGTAAAAAGGAACATGAACCGGTTTCCCGGTGATTTTATGTATGAGCTCACAGCAGACGAGATCGGACTGGTGGTGTCACAACATGTGATACCACATAAGAAGCACTTTGGGGGCGCCACACCTTATGCCTTTACCGAAACCGGGGTGGCCATGCTTTCCAGTGTTTTAAAAAGCGAACGGGCGGCAGAAATGAACGTGGCCATTATGCGCACCTTCGTGTCACTGCGCAAAGTTGCGCTCAACTATAAAGACATCATGAACCGCCTGGAAGAGATGAAAAAAGAATACGATACCCGGTTTATGGAAGTGTTCACTGCCATGGACTACCTGCTTAATCCTCCGGCAAAACCCGAAAAAAATCCCCCGCGCAGGCGCATCGGTTTTAAAAATGAAGAGGTGCTGTAGCACCGTTTAAATCAAACAGGCATTCGTAAATGCGTGGTAATCACAAGCACAAAAAAATCAACTGTTTTATTTAAACACTGCATGGATAAATAGAAAAGTATACCAGGGTAATTAGCCGATATATTTGGCGCCATTATGTTATTAACACCAAATCAGAAAACGATCCTGGCCCATTTGTATCAAACCAAAAACGAACTTCCTGTTGATGCAACGCTTCACCAGCATTGCACACCACTCATGCCGGTGGAAGACAGGGAAACCGAAATAAGAAACCTCCTCAACACTGGATACCTAGGTTCACAAACCGGGTTCTCCGGCTTTTTCATCTCCCCTTCGGGGCAAGATGTATTGCAAAGACACCGGAAAGCAGAAAGAGAGATCAGGCAGCGTTATATCATGAAAGTTGCCGGCATAACAAGTGGCGCCATTGCAG
>JAZKGM010000017.1:0-5513 GCA_040385895.1 Bacteroidota bacterium | reverse complement strand
TGTCGGCCAGGCCGCAGGCCAGTGTGCCCAGTAAAAAACCTGCATATAATACCTGAAGAAATTTTTTGCGGTCGAAACGGTCGATAAAAAATGCGGCACAAAACCCGGAAAAACCTGCACTGAATGTATAGCTCGAAACAACCAGGCCAAACTGCTGGGTGCTGATGTCAAAGATCCGCATCAGCTGGGGGGCCAAAGGCATCATGATCATAAAATCCATGATGTTGGTAAAGTTCATTGCGGCAAGGGTAATGAGCATGAAGCGCTCTTTGTTATTCATGGGGCAAAGAAAAGAGAATGATCCGATACTTTAAAATGATAAAAGAAAGGAGACGGGCATTATGTTCGTATGAGGTACCAGGGTAAAGCTGCTGGAGGTGAGCAGATAAAAAGGGAGAGGCCTGTTGTAAAAGAGTGTTGGTGCTTTCATGCAGGAATGAAGGAACTGCTGTACAACATAGCAATCTCCTCAGCGGCTTTTTTACACCGGCTTTTATGTATTTATTTGCAGGAACCATTATTCTTTTTTTTTATGAAAAAGCCATTCTATGTTTTATACCTGTTTGCTGGTCTCTTTTTTGCAAAAGGGCTTTCGGCACAAAAAATAGCCAACTACGTATTTTCTACAGACACCCTTACTTATACGGATATTACGGATGGAACACAGCTCCCGTTAACCTCCTCCAATGCCGATAACGGAACCTTTAACTCTATCCCGGTAAATTTTGAATTCTGGTACATGGGCAGGTTGTATAACTCGGTGGGCATTTCTACCAACGGATGGATCAGCCTGGGGCTAAATGAAACGTATCTTCCCAACACTTATTTTACAAATACGTTCAGCTATAGTGAGATGATCATTGCCCCGCTATGGGACGACCTGGATTTTAACCAATCCGGAGGAACGATCAGCTATAAAACCACGGGCGTTTATCCCAACCGTAAATTCGTTGTGCAATGGAAAAACGCGGAATGGCCCGCATCAGCCAACACCGCGGTGATCTCGTTCCAGTGTATGCTTCATGAAACTACCGGACGGATTTCTTTTACCTACAGCGGCAATGCGGCAAATCCGGCAAACAGGAGTGCCAGCATAGGGGTTTCCGGATTCAACAGTTCAATGACCTACCAGTTCAAAGCACTTACCGGCACGGGGCGTAACGATTCCTCCTCCACAATGTATGACACGGATTCCATCAGTTTATTTCCGCCCTCGGGTGTGGTGTATTCCTACACTCCACCGAAATTAGCCGCCCCTGTAAATGCCATATTCTCCAGTGTAACCTATAATTCAATGAACATTGGCTGGACAGACCAAACGCTGGAACAGGGCTTTGTGATCTATCATTCGGAAGACAGCATCCAATACCGGTTCCTTCAGCAGCTGCCCATAAATGCGATCACTTACCTGGCCGACAGCCTGAAAATAGCCAACACACATTATTTCCGAATCCATACCCTGAGCGAAGGAGGATTGAGCGAGCCTTTGCTTGCCACCCGGTCTACTCCCAACGGAACCATGAGCGGCACGTATACCGTTCCGGGAAATTATCCCAGTATTACTGCTGCTGTTTCTGCCATATTCAGCAACGTATTATCGGGTAATACGGTGATCGAGTTACAAAATACATACACAAGTTCTGCCGAAACGTTTCCTATTGTGCTTCGCGACCTGGGCTTCTCTTCTCTTTCCAGAAAGATCATGCTGCGGCCTGCATCCAATGCCGGCAACCTTTCTATAAACAGCAATAATGCGGGTGCCACTTTTCATTTTAACGGCATGAAGTATTTTACCATTGACGGCAGGCCTGGTGGCTCAGGCACACTCAGGGGCATCACCATTCAAAACAACAGTACCTCAACATCCAGTTATGCAATATTGATGAATAACGATGCCTCATACGATACATTAATATTCTGTAACATCACCGCGAACGGCCCTGCTGTAGTTTCCATCTCCACCACCACGCGCCTTACTGGTAATGATAATATCAGCATTATGAATAGCCATGTATACGGGGGAAGTTCAGGACGTACATTTAATTTGATCGTTTCAGAAGGTAATCCTGGAAAAGACAATGATAATCTTACCGTATCAAACAATCATCTTTATCGTTTCTTTCGCGATCCGCTTGCAACTTCAAGCTCTTATTATACCAGTGCCGCCATTAAGATCGGACCAGGTTGTAATAAATACAATGTGACGGATAATCAAATTTATCAGCCTTCAATTGTTACCACTCCCTCCACACCTGTTCAACAGTCGGGGGTTTTCTTCAATAATCCTAATGGTACAATATTGGTGAAAGGTAACTACATAGGTGGTTCAGAGCCCTATTGTAAAGGAAGTCCATGGACTGTAGGCCCTTTTTCAACGTATAATACAATAGAAGGTATTCATGTTGTATCCAGCAAAAACCAGCAATCAGTTATCGAAAATAATACGGTTAGTAATTTCCGTCTCTTCACTCAGAGCGGGGGGGGAGTAAGTATATCCGGCAACTTTGGAGGCATTGGACAGGAAGGAAAATGCAGGATCAAAAATAATGTAGTCGGGTCTTTAACAGACAGCACTTCGATTTATATGAAAAACCAGGGCGGTCAGATCAGCATGATTTTTATGTCTGAAAATGATGATACCGTTTCCGGGAACATGATCGGATCTGTTTTTGTCGATACCAGCAGAACTTGTGCTATTTATGGGATCCGCGCAACCCAGTATGATGGTTTCACATCGAACATTTTTGGAAACACCATCGGTGGGCCAGGTTTATACAGTGGTTTCTTCGTTTCGGATAATACGAGTACTGTTTCAAATAACATATATGGGATATCTTGCCAGGGAAGTCCCACATCAAAAGTTTACATCAAAAACAATGTTATTACAAATCTGGCATCAGCCAGTACTGTATTGTTTTCGGGAGTTGAAGGGATTGTATCAGGGGGCCTTGAATGCACAATTGAAGGTAACAGCATAAGCAATTTTAAAAGCGCTTCTACATATTATTCATGTACAGGGATCGATGCATCGGCTGAAGAATCATTGATAATAAAACGCAACAAGATCTGGAACCTGAGTTCAACATCATTGAATGAGCCGATTGTACGCGGAATATATGTAATCAACGGAGAACTGATAACCACAAATACCCAGGTATCGGAAAATCTGATCCATGGCCTTGAAGTTCCCGACAATGCTACCAATGCTGAAATAAGCGGTATTTATGTTGTATATACGAACATGAATATTTATAATAACATGGTGAGGCTGGGCATTAAGAATGACGGAAGCTCACTCACATCACCATGCACCATAAATGGTATTTATGCAGGCCGGGCAGGAACCAAGTCGATCCTGCATAATAGTGTGTACATAGGCGGCAGTCTTGTACTGGCAGGGAGCGGTAAATCAAGCCCCTTATATGCCGAATCGCCTTTTGTGAATTACAACAATATTTATTGCAATACACGCACCAACCAAGGTGCAGCTGTTTCTCATTACATCATGAATGCCAATTTTGCTTCAACGGCAAAATCGGACTATAATCTTTTTTATTCAGGATCTGCGCCTGCACGGGTAAGTAGAGTCTCACTCACTTATACACTTGCTGCTTACAGGCTTGCCACGAATCTCGATTCTAACTCTTCCGAAAACAACCCTAAGTTTATCAACGCAACGGGCAATGTCAACACTGTGGATCTTCATATTCATCCCGATTCTGTTACATGGGCTGAAGGCCACGGCAGCCCGCTTTATTCGGTACCATCTGATTTTGACGGGGATATCCGCACATCCCCTGTTGATATCGGGGCAGATGCCGGAAGTTTTACAGGCGTTCCTGTTAAGCTGCTAAGTTTTACCGGTAAGTACACCGGGCAAAACAGGGCCAGGCTGGAATGGAAAACGGCCAGCGAAAATAACAACAGCCATTTTGATATCGAACGCTCTTATAATGGCAGCTCGTTTACAAAAATCGGACGCGTAAGAGGAAATCATACTACCAATACTTTATCAGCATATACCTTCGAAGATCTTATCCCTGAGGAGGCATTCCATATGGTGTATTACAGGCTTAAGCAGGTGGATTATAACGGAGCCTATATGTACTCGGATTTGCTAACACTAACACTTGAAAAACAAACGGAAGAAATCGCAGTTTATCCGAACCCGTTCACAGATCATATCCGTTTGGCTGTTCCGGCTTCGATAACCGGCATAATCACAATAAAAATATATGATGCTTATGGTAAAGTGGTGCAGGAAAGCAGCTTACTGATCGAACATAATAATTTACATCCGATATTAAATACAACCCATTTGGGGCCGGGAATTTATATCATGGAGCTGGCAACGGGTACAGGAATGGTAAGCATCCTTAAGCTGGTAAAATAGCTAAGGGCAAAATTAATCAATAACACCTACAGCTTCACGCACACATTTTTTTGCTCAGTAAAGAACCTTAAAGCTTCCCATCCGCCTTCGCGGCCAACCCCACTGTTTTTAACGCCTCCGAAAGGCGTGCGCAGGTCGCGCAGCAGCCAGCAGTTGATCCACACAATGCCTGCTTTTATGTTTCCGGCAACGCGGTGTGCACGGGTTAAATTCTCCGTCCAGATGGTGGATGCCAAACCGTATTCGGTTGAGTTGGCCATCATCAATGCTTCTTCTTCCGTATCAAAAGGCGTTAGCGTAACCACCGGGCCAAAGATCTCTTCCTGGTTGGTGCGGCAATCATAACTTAAGCCTTCAATAATTGTTGGTGCAATAAACCAGCCTTCTGCACAATCGCCTTCAGGTTTCACCGCATTGCCCCCGCAAAGAATGCGGCCTCCCTCCTGTTTGGCGAGTTCAATATAGCCCAGCACTTTTTCAAAATGCATTTTGCTCACAATGGCCCCGGTTTTTGTTTTACTGTCCAGCGGGTTGCCAACAACAAGCTCCGACTTAACCTTTTCAACAAAAGCGGTTTTGAACCGATCGTAGATGCTGCGCTCGATAAAAATGCGCGAGCCGCACAAACAAATTTCGCCCTGGTTTAAAAATGAGGAACGAACGGTTTCGTTCAGCATCTTGTCAAAATCACAATCGGCAAAAATGATGTTGGGGTTTTTACCGCCTAACTCCAGCGAAAGTTTTTTAAACATGGGTGCAGCCACACGTGCGATCTCCGCTCCCGTTTTGGTACCCCCGGTAAAGCTGATGGCTTTTATCCCGGGATGCACTGTGATGGCACTTCCCACTTTCGGGCCGAGGCCGTGCACGATATTCAAAACGCCTTTGGGCAAACCGGCTTCTATGCAGATCGCGCCCAGTAAAAAAGCAGTCATCGGGGTTACTTCACTTGGCTTTGCCACCACACAGTTTCCGGCAGCAATGGCCGGGGCTATCTTCCAGGTGAATAAATATAGGGGCAGGTTCCAGGGTGAGATGCAGCCAACCACACCTATAGGTGTTCTTAATGTATAATTGATGGCGTGGTCGCCCATGGGGTGCGCTTCGCTGGCAAAGTGTT
>JAZKGM010000016.1:2358-5413 GCA_040385895.1 Bacteroidota bacterium | reverse complement strand
ACAATACGCATACGGCCAAGCGGTTTTAACATGTAAACCGTATTTTTATGAATTGAAAATTGCCGAGCTGGATGCACGCGGGTTCGAAATTAAGCGGGTCGCTTTGTTGAATAATGCTGATACTGTACCTCTTAAATATGAATACAACGGGCAAAAGCTTTTGGTGATTTTGGATAAAACGTATGACCGCACCCGGCAGTTCACTTTGTTTGTTGATTACATAGCCAAACCTAACGAAATAAAAGGTGCGCGTGGCGTTGCCATTACTGACGATAAGGGCCTGTACTTTATTAATCCTACGGGAAAGGAAAAAGATAAACCACGCCAGATCTGGACGCAGGGAGAAACACAATCCAATTCATGCTGGTTTCCAACAGTTGATGCACCCAATGAAAAAATCACGCACCAGATAGCCATTACTGTTGACGATAAGGACCTGACCTTAAGTAACGGTGAGTTGATGATGAGCAGGAACAACGCGGATGGTTCGCGCACCGATTACTGGAAACAAACAAAACCTCATGCGCCATACCTTGTAATGCTTGCTGTTGGCGAGTTTGCGCAGGTTAAGGATTACTGGCGCGATAGCATTGCTGTTGATTACTATGTAGAGCCCAGGTATAAACCGTATGCAAAAATGGTGTTTGGTAATACCCCGGAAATGATGGAAGTGTTCAGCAAAAAACTGGGTGTGGATTATCCATGGGGCAAATTTTCGCAGATCGTTGTCCGCGATTTTGTGAGCGGTGCGATGGAAAACACATCAGCAGTTGTGCATTATGATGCTTTGCAACATGATGCACGCGAGCACCTTGATAATCCGCATGAAGACATCGTTGCGCATGAGTTGTTCCACCATTGGTTTGGCGACCTGGTTACCTGCGAAAGCTGGAGCAACCTGCCATTAAATGAAAGTTTTGCCACCTATGGCGAATACATCTGGCAGGAACACAAATACGGAAATATGGAGGCCGATAAAGAGTTTTACAATAACCTGCGCGCTTACCTGGGCCAGAAAAATAAGCACAATGCAGTTCCTGTTCGTTATCATTACTATTCGCGCGATGAACTGTTCGATGTGGTGAGCTATCAGAAAGGAGGATATATTCTACATATGCTCCGTAAACAAATGGGTGATGAAGCATTTTTTGCAGGGCTTAAATTATACCTTACCCGCAATGCATATAAAACAGCAGAAATAGCCGACCTCCGTATGGCCTTTGAAGAGGTTACAGGCCAGGACCTGAACTGGTTCTTCGATCAATGGTTCTTAAAAGCCGGACATCCCGTGCTGGAGTATACTTATTCGTATGCTGACGACAGAAAAAAAATGACCTTAACCATTGCCCAGAAACAAGAAAGCGAATGGGGCATTTACCGCTTGCCGCTTTATGTGGATGTGTATGCAAATGGAAAAGCCACGCGCGAAAGCATTACCGCATCATCGTTGAAACAGAGCTTTGAATTTACATCAGCCAATGCAATTGATTTTGTGAATGTAGACGCAGACCAAACGTTACCGGCATTAATAAATGATACAAAAAACGTTTCGGAATACAGGGATATGATCACAACAGCCCCGCTCTACATGGATAAGCATTACGCGGTTAAAGGATGGCTGGGTGTATTGCCCGACACATTAACCGAAAAAGACCTGGGCGTGATCAGTTACCTGCTCAACCATACGTTCTGGGGCATACGCGACCTTGGCTTATCGGCTTATGAAAAGCTGGATAGCGCTCAACGCATCCCATTCAATATGATGCTGAAAAACATGGCGTATGCCGACAGCAAGGCTGAAAACAGGGCAGAGGCTGTGCTTCTCCTTGCCGAAGCGGATGCAAAAAGCAATACCGCTGTGTTTGAAAAAACAATAAACGATTCGGCATACAGTGTAGTGGCTGCCAGCCTGGAGGCCTTGATGACCGCAGATGCGCCAAAGGCACACGAACAAATTAACCGGTATAAAACGGTTAACAATAAAACGCTTCAATACACCATTGCAATGCTGTTGGCCGAAGACCCGTCTACCGATGAGGTGTCGTATTATGAAAGCACATTTGGTAAGTACGGGCATTACAATTTTGCCATCATGAGCGCCTATGTCAAGTACCTTCAATTGTCTTCCCAAACGATCCAGCAAAAAGCCATTCCCGGGCTTAAGAGCTATTACCAGAACACAACAGATGAAAATATAAAACTGGTTATGCCATCATTTGTTAAAAACCTGCAAGGACAATGGAAAGACCGGATCGCAGAACTGGAAGAAGAGAAAAAGACTGGTAAGAAGAAGCCGGAGCTTATTGCGGAATCGGATAAAAAGATAGCAAATGCACAGGCCATGATTGATGCCTACGAAGAGATCCTTAAATAGAAACGGAACAATGAAGCTTGTCATCTCCATTTTATGCCTGTTGTTTATCATTCCTGCAACAGGTCGTTTTAAGCTGCATGACGAGCCTGTTTTAAAATACGAGATCAGGCAGGCGCAAATAAAATCAGCTAAGCCACCTTTACTCATTTTACTGCACGGATTAGGGAGCAATGAGCAGGACCTGTTCACCCTTTCAAGGCAGCTTCCCGGCCAGTTTATGGTAGTGGCCGCACGTGCCCCCATTACCTTAAGCGAAGGCAGTTATGCATGGTTCCGGGTGAATTATTCATTGGGAAAACGCTCCATTCCCGATCCTGCCGAGATTGAAAACAGCCGCAGGCTTATTATTCAATTTATTGAACAGCTAAAAGGTAAATACCTGTTCGATGAAAGCCGGGTTTATTTGTGTGGTTTCAGCCAGGGAGGAATAATGAGCTATGCTGTTGCATTAACAAGGCCTGATGTAATAAAAGGGATTGCAGTAATGAGCGGGCGTTTATTACCTGATGTAAAACAACAGGCGGCCTCAAAAGAAAAGCTGGCCATGTTGAAGGTATTTATTTCGCATGGAACAGAAGATGAAGTAATACCCGTTATACATGCGCGCGAAGCCCTGGCGTATATAAAAAAACTGAAGCTCACCCACCAATACAAAGAATACAAGGCCGGCCACACGATTAA
>JAZKGM010000016.1:0-2348 GCA_040385895.1 Bacteroidota bacterium | reverse complement strand
TTGGCTAAAAGAGTAGTGCAGAAAGCTTGTTTTAAATGCTGTTGGTTGGTTTCACTTAGCCTTATGCTTATATAAAATAATACCGGCAATTCTTTCAGCAGCATAAAATCGGATAAAATTGCGGTTGGGTTAAAACTGGTATTTTATTGAAACTGCTGTATGCGAAAGGGTAGAATAGGGCTATTATTTCTGTTTTCTTTTTATGCGTGTTATCTAATTACGGTTTCATCCTGTAATCAAAATAAGCATGATATAAAGGCCGATCGTGATTCAGTTATTATAGGCCAGGCCATGAAGTTAACGGGCTTATGGATCGATTCAGGCTATTACCTGCGCACAAGACCTTATCTGGATTCTTTTTATGCGGCTAACAAGATCAGTACGGATAATGCCATAGCCGCTAAGTATGAAAGGCTTGCTGAGCTGTATTTTTATAATGAAAAAGAGTTTGCGATTTCGTCTTTGTACCTCGACAGTTTGCAGATCTTACTGGAAAAAGAAAAAGGCTCCGGGATACATAAGAATATAAAACTGACCTATTATTTTTTGCGTGGTAACCTGGCTATTGGTAATAAGAAGTATGACGATGCTTTTAAATATTACTATAAAGGAAAAAAACTGATCGACTCTTCTCCTAATACCTGTGGGATACAGCGGTATTATAATACACTTGGTTACATCCTTTTCAGGCAGGACAAATTTCTGGAAGCTGCCGAATACATGAAAAAAAGTTACAATGAAGCGCCCTGGTGTAATTTAGAATCGCGGGATAAAATTGCAACAGTGCAGCGCGAAGCGTTAAGCAATATTGGCATTTGTTATGAAAACGCCAATAAGCTCGATAGTGCCATTTTTTATTACCATTTGGCTTTGCAGTATGTTGAGGCGAACAAGGAGAAATTTGAAGGAAAGGAACTTGCAGCACTTAAGTTTAAAGGGGTGATTTTGGGGAACCTTGGTGGAACGTTATTTAAGCAGAAAAAGTTTGAAGAAGCAACAGGTGTATTAAAGCAAAGCATAGCAATAAACTCAAGGCCCGAAGGGGAAAGGGGAGACGCCATTCTTACCAAAATTAAACTGGCCGACCTGTACCTGGAAACAGAAAACGACCTGCTTTTTAAAGCATTGATCATGGAGCTTGATACGGATGTTGTAAAGCATCCATACATTATTGCTGATCTGCGGCTGGCCCTGCTTAAACACAAATTCTATACAAGACAAAAGGATTATGGAAAGGCCCTTCAATACCTTAACCTTCATAATGCCCTGAAGGATTCTGTTAAAGCATCCAGCAATTACAATATAGAAAATCATGCAGACCATGTAAAGGAGTTCGAAAAACTGGAGCAGGAGTTTGAGCTCGAACTGATGAAGCACCAAAGCGAGCTGAAGAACAAATACATTTACCTGGCTGCTGTTATCGCTTTAATGGGCGTTATTATTACAAGCTTACTGTTGCGCAGAAGGTCCGTTAATAAAAAACATATTGAAGAACTAACTGAGCTTAACCGCACTGTTGGAGAAACAAATGCACGGCTTACCCAAAGTTTAGAATTGCTGCAAAAAAGCCAGGATGAGAATACGCGCATCATAAAAATAGTTGCCCATGACCTTCGCAGTCCTATTGCGGGTATTATGACACTTGTGCGGATGATCAGGCAGGATGCGAATGAACTTACGAAAGAAGAGTTTGCCGAATACATTGAGCTGGTGGAGAAAGCAGGTGGCAATGCATTGAACTTTATTGAAGATATGCTCTATTTTAACCGTACCAATAAAGAGCTGGTAAAAAAAGAGGTAAACATTGAAAAATTAATTGAATCATGCGTCAGCATTCTTCAGCCGCAGGCCAATATAAAGAAACAGCAGATCCATTTTTCGGTACAACCGGTGTTCATTAAAGTCAATGAAGAAAAAATATGGAGGTTGATCAATAACATCGTTTCCAATGCCATTAAGTTCAGTCCGCCATCTACACAAGTCACTATTTCTACCCGGGTTGAAAATGATGCACTTGTTATTGCTATAAAAGATGAAGGGACGGGTATTCCTGATTCGGTAAAAGATAAAATGTTCACGATGTTTTCCATGTCAGGGTTTTCGGGCACAAACGGAGAGCAGTCGTATGGATTGGGCATGGCTATTTCCAAACAAATTGTTGACGCCCATAATGGCAGGATCTGGTTTGAAACAGCAATAGGAAAAGGGACTACCTTTTATGTTGAGCTCCCCATGAAATAAAGCCCAAATAAATGGTTGATCATGATGAAAATAAAAAGCGCCTTCACCTGTAAAGGCGCTTTTTGTGCAGTTGGTTTAATGTTTAGTTCGTTTTATAACGCATCATC
>JAZKGM010000015.1:0-11987 GCA_040385895.1 Bacteroidota bacterium | reverse complement strand
GAAATAAGCGGGATGGATTTTCTGAAAACGCTTAAAGATCCGCCAATGGTGATCTTTACTACAGCCTACACGGAATATGCGGTGGCAAGCTATGAGCTGAATGCGGTGGACTATTTATTAAAACCGGTTTCGTTCGAACGATTTTTAAAAGCGGTGAACAAGGCAACCGCCTTGCTGGAGTCAGTGACAGATCCCGTTTCTATTCCTGTTGCCGGGTTAAACCCGGTCGACCGCCTGATGTTTGTGCGCTCGGAAGGAAAATGGATCAAGATCGACCTGGCAAAGGTATGGTTTGTAGAGGGGCTGAAAGATTACGTAAGAATATGGATGGAGGAAGGAAGAATAACAATGCACAGCACCATGAAAAGCTTTGAAGAACAATTGAAGCCGTTCAGCAATTACCTGAGGGTTCATAAATCGCACATCATCAACCTCGATTTTGTGGAAGAGGTGGATGGAAGCAGCATTAAAATAAAAGGAGAGCTGATCGCTGTGGGCAGCACCTACAAGGATGCAGTGCAGGATGTGTTGAATAAACTGAAGTTTTTGTAAAAGGTAACCTGGTGCCGGAAGACCTGTATGCGGAACAGCATAACTTATTATTCAACATTCAGAATTTCTTAGCACCTTTGCGCCATGGAGGCATATTTTGAATTTACCATTACTTGTGATGAAGACACCAGGGACTTGTTGATTGCAGAACTGGCCGAAGAAGGCTATGAAGGTTTCATTGAAAACGATCATGGCTTTTCTGCATACGTACCTCAAAGCAAGCATAATATGCTTACATTTAATGATGTGCTGCTCAAGTATGGCATAAACCCGGATTCTGTTCCGCACAGCACCATTGAACAGCAAAACTGGAATGCACAATGGGAAGCGAACTACGAACCTATTATTGTTGCAGATCGCATTATGGTGCGCGCACCCTTTCATGAAGCGGGAGCAGAATATGAGCATGTCATTACCATTCAACCTAAAAATACGTTCGGAACAGGCCATCATGAAACCACGCAGCTGATGCTGGAGCTGATGCTGGAACAGGATTTTCATGATAAACAGGTTTTTGATTACGGGTGTGGCACCGGTGTTTTGGGGCTGATGGCCCTGAAGTTCGGTGCTGCTTATGCTGTTGGGAATGATATTGATGAATGGTGCCTTGATAACATCGCTGAAAATAAACAACTGAATAATTTAACGGCATTTGAGTTCCGCCTGGGCGACCTAAGCGTGCTTGATGCGGAAGAACAGTTCGATGTGGTATTGGCAAACATCAATAAGAATATTTTGCTGCGCAGCTTTATCCAATTATCAAAGCACATCAAACCAGGAGGTAAACTACTCATCAGCGGGTTTTATGAGTCTGACCTTAACGACCTTGTTGTGAGCGCGGCAGGCAATGGTTTATCACCGGTGAAACATATTACAAAAAACGAGTGGTGTTCTGCCTTGTTAGTTAAAGAATGATAGCTAATGCATTATATTTGCTTACCGGATGAAAGAGCTTTTACTTAAATATGTTGCAGTTGCATTAACCTCTTCAGTTAAATATATATTCGGGATCTCTGCCGCGCTCATTGCCGGCTTAAATTTTGTTGAAACGTTAGCCTGCACAGTTATTGGCGGCATGCTCGGGGTGTTCGTTTATTTATACCTGTGGGAGGGCATAATGCTCATATACCATAAAATACGGCCTCCGAAGCCACCTCAGTTCAAGCCAATAGGAAAACACAGGCGTAGGATTTTAAAGATCATCCTGAGGTATGAAGTTGTAGGGATCGCGGTTCTTACGCCTATACTTTTATCGGTTCCTATCGGTACCATCCTGGCAGCATCCATTGAAAAGAACAAGTGGCGCATTAAATTATACATGTTAATGAGCTTTACTGCATATAGCATTGTTGTTTATTTTTTTTCAGAGATGGTATACAACTGGATGGGATATATAAAAGACCTTTTCTAAAATGCTTTTTCTATCATAACGAACCAATTTGTAAATACCCTGCCTAAAAGCATGATATATCCGGGTGTTTTAGCCCTTTTGCTCCTTACAGGCATCGTTTGGTTACTGCCGGTATCATTCAGCGCGGTGAGCGGTAATGGCATATGGAGCAGCGCAGCATTCTGGCTTACGCAATCGGCAGGCACCTACGGCACTTTTATCATTATCATTTTCACCAGTTATTGTTACACCATTCGCATGGAGGTAAGGCGCGAAAAATGGCGTACATTCTTAAGATCACTTATTGCGCTTTCCCTTTTCACGGCTTCGCTGGCATTTATCAATGAACATGTAACCAAGCTCCTGCTGAAGGAAGCAAGGCCTTCTCACCAATACCTGCTCACCCGTTCAAAGGCATTAGACAAGCTTGACTCTTTGTATTCACTTCAAACCTCTTTACGCGCAGGTTATTTTGAGCAGCTGATCACAGGCGATACCCTGTTGTTTAAAGACATCAATTCCCGTGTGCTGCATCATTGGATAGAAGAAGCAGGTTATTCTTTTCCTTCCGGTCATTCATTCAATGCCTTTTTACTGGCCACCGTTATTGCATTCAGTTTAGCCCGCTCGTCTCAAAGAATATGGAAACAGTTATATGCCATTCCTTTTATATGGGCAGTGCTGGTTGCAATTTCGCGTGTTGCATTAGGCGCTCATACCCCTTTAGATGTAAGCGCAGGGGCTGCTATGGGACTTACGGTGGCCACACTTTTTCTTTACTTCGACAAAACCAGGAAGCTGATCATTCATAAAAAACAATTGGTATGAAAATTTTATACGGAGTTCCCGGAGAAGGCATGGGGCATGCCACACGCAGCAAGGTAATGATAGAACATTTGCTGCTAAAGCACGATGTGCAGGTGGTGAGCAGCTCCAGGGCATTTAAGTTCTTAAAAGAAGCGTTTGGCAGCCGGGTTCACGAAATAAAAGGACTTCATTTCGCATATAAGGATGCGCAGGTAAGTAAGCTGGGAACCTTTATGCTTAACCTTAAGCACGCACCTGAAAACCTGCTGCACAACTTTTCGCAATACCTTATCATTAATAAACAGTTTAAGCCCGACCTGGTTATTTCCGATTTTGAATCGTTTACCCACGTTTTTGCTAAAGCCCATAAGCTCCCGCTGGTAAGCATCGACAATATGCAGGTAATGAACAGGTGCGGTCTGGATATAAAAATAGCCGCTGCTGAAAAAGAAAATTATGCGCTGGCGAAGTCTATTGTAAAAGCGAAAGTTCCGGGTTGCTCCCATTATTTTATCACCAGTTTTTTTGATGCAGTTCCCGTTAAAAAAAATACCACCATTGTTCCGCCAATTATCCGGCAGGCCATTTTAAATGCAAAACCAAGTACCGGTGAGCATGTATTGATGTATCAAACCTCAAGTTCATTTGGTGAGGTAAAACAGGTGCTGAAACAAATTCCCGGTATCACTTTTTATGTATATGGAATGAACCGCGATGAACAGGATGGCAATGTGATCTTTAAGCCTTTCAGCGAAGAAGGGTTTATTAATGACCTGTCCAGCGCAAAAGCGGTTATCGCAAATGGTGGCTTTTCGTTCATCAGCGAAGCGGTTTACCTCAAAAAGCCGGTTTATTCCTTTCCCATAAAGGGCCAGTTCGAGCAATGGATGAATGCGGCTTATATTGATAAGCTGGGTTATGGCCGTCATTTTGAAACATTGCATGCAGATCATTTAAGGGCATTTTTATATGACCTGGAATACTTTACCGGAAAGCTGGAAAAGTACCGGCAGCAAGGCAATAACGAACTGTTTCGGTTAATTGATGGGTGGCTGCAGGAAAATGCAAGGTAGTGCTCCAGCTTTACCCGACCTGTTTGTATTATCCTGCCGGCAGGTAAATATCAAATGTTGCACCCTTGTTTAATTCCCCCGATGCAATGATTGTCCCGTTATGGTTATCAACTATTTTTTTAACGATAGCCAGCCCTATACCGGTGCCACTATAGACTTCTTTGCTGTGAAGCTTTTGAAACACCTCAAATATCCGTTCACTGAAATGGGGCTCGAAACCAATGCCATTGTCCTTAACAGCAATATGGCAATATTCTTTTCCGGGAGAGAGTCGGGCATTCTTTAAATGTGTACCGTTTGCAAGCTCGCTTCTTATTGTAATGCGACATGGGGTATCACTCCTGGAAAATTTTAAAGCATTGCTTACAAGATTATACAGAAGCTGCCTGAACTGGAAGGGGATGATGTAGGAGGCACACAGGTCGGAGGTTTCGATCGTTGCATTTTTTTCGCGGATGGTATCTTTTAGCTCTGCTTTAATATCGTCAATAATTAAACTGAGTTCAGCTTTTTCAAAAACAAGTTCTGTGGTTGCAATGCGTGAAAATGCAAGCAGGTCATCAATCAGTTGTTGCATTCTTCCTGCGGCAGATTGTATGCGGCCAAAGTTATATTTACCAATATCCGACAGGTTTGGCTGCTCTTTTTGCAGCATGATGCTAACGAATGTTTGTATTTTACGCAGCGGTTCCTGCAGATCGTGGCTCGATATATAAGTAAAGGCCAGCAGCTCTTTATTGGCAATGATCAGTTCAGAGGCCCTTTTTTCCTTTTCTTCATTCTGAAAAGCCAGTTCTTTATTGGCAATTCCCAATTCAGCGGCTCTTTTTTCCTTCTCATTATTTTGAAAAACAAGCTCTTTGTTGGCAATGATCAGCTCGGCAGCCCTTTTTTCTTTTTCATTGTTCTGAAAAACAAGCTCTTTGTTAGCGATACTTAATTCGGCAGCCCTTTTTTCCTTTTCATTATTTTGAAAAACAAGCTCTTCATTGGCGATGATCAGTTCGGCACCCCTTTTCCCTTTTTCGTTATTCTGGAACACCAGCTCTTTATTGGCGATGATCAGCTCTGCAGCCCGTTTGCCTTTCTCTTCTTCCTGAAATGCAAGCTCCCGGTTAGCGATCCCGAGTTCTGCAAGCAGCTTTTCTGTAGCTTCTTTTTGAAAAGCCAGCTCTTTGCGCGTGATCATGAGCTGATCTCCGTCAGTAGTATTTAGTTTATGCATCCTTTTTTAATGAATCGGGTTAATAAAACAGGCAGGTGTGAAATGCATGACCGGTAACCTTAATTGACCTTGCATGGCTAAACAGGGAGGGTGTTTTGTATTGTGAACACAAAATCTTTACGGTCCGGTTGTGTATTACTTCCATCTGCTAAAAGGGTAAGAGATTGCTGGATTGTTTTTTCGAATCTTGAAAATTCAGCGGGTTTCCTTATAAAATAATTTGCACCGCTCTCATAAAGCCGGTTTACTACATCCAATTCAAATGAAGTAGAAAATATAATCACAGGGATGCCTTTTAACTGTTCACTTTGTTTGATCTCGTACAAACATTCAAACCCATTTTTACGTGGCATGTTCAGATCAAGGAACAGGATATCGGGTAACACGATCCCTTCCTCGTTAAGGAGCTGCATGAGCTGTTCTCCGTTATGAACGGTTGTGAGCGATGTGTTTGAGGTAAATCCGGCTAAAGCATCTTTAAAAAAGGAACAATCATCTATGTCATCATCCGCAAGCATAATATTTAGTGGTGCTACACTCATGCGTTGAGAATATATTTTAGAGAATTTACAGCATGTCCCCTTTTTTCTGTTGCAATAGGAAGAGCGTGGTGGATCACTTCTTTAAGCTGTTCAAAATCTCCGGGTTTACGGATGTAAACCTGCGCCCCGGATTTAAATAGGGAGTTTATTTTATCACGGGAATCAGAGGTTGAAAAGATCACCACAGGCAGGTCTTTCAACTTCTCATCTTGCTTGATCTCGGATAAGCATTCAAAACCATTTTTACGTGGCATGTTCAGGTCAAGAAAAAGCACAGCGGGGAGTTTTTCTTTATTCTCAGCCAGGTAGTTCATTAATTGCTCCCCGTCACTTACTGTGGTGAGCGTGGTTTCGATGGGCAGTTGTTGCAATGCGTCATGAAAAAATCCGCAATCGTCTTTGTCGTCATCCGCAAGCAATATCTTTAATTGAGTTGAGTTCATGTCAGGATTTATAATTTACATGTTGAAAATGAGTTCAGCGTACGGGCATTTTATTGACAGACAGACCTTCAGTATGCTTAAATAATTCGATGTTTAAGCGCTTGTGTGCAGTTAGCCAGGTAAATAAATACAGGATAATTACACCAGCATTGCAGCTCGTTTGTTGAGGATGGTGAGCTGCATGATTACCCGTTGAAAAGGGTACGAAAAGTTAGGATCCTTCATACAGCCTGCAAAGAGCAATCGGTTGATGCCATGTAAAGATATTCTTTATTTGCTGGTTTCCGGTCCTATTTTAACGATAAGGTGATTTTAACGTGGTGAAACCTCTCTAAGCAGGCAATTTCATGCATAACAGCGATTTATATTTTTTATCAGCTTCCGGCCATTCACTAAATATAATAATGGCTTTGCGTTAACTTTGCTGTATGATCTCTCCAAACGATATTATTCCGTTAGAAAATAAAGTGGCCAACAGTGGTTTAATCACGTTAAACCTTGAAGACTATTTTGATCAGGGAGAACGTGTGGTACTCGATATAAAACCCTGGCTTTTTATGGAAATGATCCTGAAAGAAAAGGATTTCAGGGAGTTTGTGAAACAACACGACTGGGCTCATTATTCGGGGAAAAATGTGTCGTTCACCTGCTCGGCCGATGCGATCATCCCAACCTGGGCTTACATGTTACTGGCGGTTCATGTTGAACCGTTTGCCAACCGGTATGTATTTGGTGATCTTGAAACATTAAATACGGTTTTGTACCAGGATGCATTAGCAAAAATTAACTATGATGAACTGAAAGATGTTCGGGTGATTGTAAAAGGGTGCAGCGATGTTCCTGTTCCGGTGAGCGCTTATGTGGAGATCACACACAGGCTCGCGCCTGTTGCAAAAAGCATTATGTATGGAGAAGCTTGCAGCAATGTGCCGATTTATAAAAGAAAAACCGGACTGTAAAAAACAAAAAAGGCTTCCCGAAAGGAAGCCTTTTTTATTAAATAAGATCTTATCTAAATCTAAGGAATATTGATGTCACCCAGGTCAGTATTTGCATTGGTGTTCACCTGTATGTTTGAAAGGGTTTTGATATCTTGTCCTGCGCGGTTATAAAAATGAACATGGTAAGAACCGCTTGGTAAGCCCATGTAGAAAAATTTACCCCCTAAAAAGGTTAATGTGGTAAAAGTGTCGGTGTTCGAATTACTGATCGTATTTACAAAAAGTACGGCATCATCCTGATTTACGTCTCCTTTTAAAGAACCGGTATTATACTTTAAAAATGCGCGTAACACAGGCTTTAAAATATATTTTCCGCTTCCGGTTAATACAATGGATTTATTGGCGTCAAAATCGATCCACACAACATATTTATTTCCCGAACGTATGCTCTCTTTGATCTTTATTTTGAGACCGCTTTGTTCAGCTGAGGGCGTTTCCATGTCGTAGGTTACCCCGTTAACAACAACAGTATTCCTGCTGCCCAAAACCAGTCGGATTTCCTGCAATTCACCAACAGGAACCCGCTGAGAACAAAGAAGGGTGTCAATTCCATTTTGCAGATCAAGCAGATTGTAAATGCCGGGGCGCAACAGGGATAATTTTACCCATCCTTGCCCTTCTATATTTGCGTTAATTTCTTGTATATCAATCAGTACTTTTTCATAATCACCCGGGGCGTCTGTAAGCATTATGTCCATTTGGGAGGTTTGAGCGCCAGAGCCTTCTGTATCATTATCCTTCTTGCAACCTGGTAGGGCGATTAGTCCGGATAGCCCTATTAGTATGAGTTTAGCGATTTTCATGTGATTTTCATTATTATGGTGTTATCACATGTTAGCCAAGTTTAATGCCAAATATCGTTTTACCAGAAAGCCCAGTGATACTGAACGGATGGACCGAGACGCACCGTAGGTAAAGGAATTTTAATATAATTCAACGCATAAGTAACCGACCGTTTAAATAAGGTATTCTGTTTAATGATCTTCCGCCAGTCAATATCAACAGAAAGATAATATTCGTAATGACCACGCCCTTTATTTACGTAGCTGTTCACCCCTGTATTATATAAATTTAGTGTTTCATCAACACCCCAGCCTCCGGCAATGGTCAAAAAATCCGGCCATATTTTTTCGGCTTTGCTGCCTTTGGGCAACAGGTCGTTCACACTGCACGAGAGCCAATACGTTTGATTGGAATAATCATCAATAACATTTGCGTATGGATAAACCTTGTAATAGTAATTGTCATGCTTGTAATAACTAAGCTTGATGCGGAAAGCGTTGGCAGCCGGAACATGATACTGCAGGAGGGGTAAAAAACTTCCGGCAGAACCTGCAGCCAGGTCGCCAAAACTATATCCGTAAGTAGGGGCGAAGCCGTCTTTAATTTCAATAATGCCCTGGATGGTTACCCCTATTAAACCACCATATAAATAAGAAGAGGATTTTTTCATGCCTGCCCACTGAAAGGCTTCGCCAAATAACTCAGCGGTTACGCTCCCCCCGATAAAATGGCCCATTTTGTCCATATTTTTCGCATATTTATAATCCTGGTCGTGGTCAATTTTAAATTTGTTATGCTGGTTGCTCCACCAAACATTCTGCATATAAATATAAACCCCTACAAGTGCACCAGAGCTTGTTCCGGCCACAAGTCCTACGCGTAACGGATCTATCCCGGAAGACTTTGATGTAATGGGTGTAGTTGCAACAATCGTATCTATTACCTGTGCATTTGATTTTAACCAAAGGGAAGATGCTATAACAATTAAAATGTACCTGGAGCAATAGTTCATAAAAATAACCCGGCAATGATAAAGAATAAAAGGCAACTTCGGGTAAGCCGGTAATCAATAAGACATTAAGATTATAATAAAATTCCTATTCCGAGCGAGCCGTTAAGGGATCTTACTTTGCTTGTAAAATCAATTTTTGAAGAGGAGCCATTGCTCATGGATACATTTACCTGTTTGTAGCTAATGTTGGTTGAATAATAATCTCCTTTAATACCAAGGTAAACGCTTCGGGTTATCTTGATATCGAAGCCAATTCCTATTATTGAACCCAACGAATTTACCTCTGCTTGTTCCTTTGTTTTAGTAGCAGAGTAGCTGGCGTTATATACCTGTGTTACGATCTCCGGAGAGCTTGTGTTAGAAATGCCGATCTGAATTTTTGGAATGAACGTAACATTTTGCCCTATTGGCAGCAACAGGTAGGGGCCAATATATAACCCGCCTGTGAACCATGATGATGCCTCTACTTTTATAGTTCTTGTTGAAGGTTGCGATTGAGCTTCATTCTTTGCAAGAGCTTCTGCATTGGTTGAGTTTGCCATGATCCTTCCCGAAAGAGAAATACCCAGGTTCTTATATACCTTTCGTCCCAAAGAGATTTCCAGTAGCGCTCCTGCTTTGGCATATGAAGCATAAGTGTTTTTAGGGTCAATGCCGGCAAAATCTCCCGTTGCAGAACTGTTGCCATAATGAATCGATATGAAGCCGTTTTTTTGAGCGTTGACAGCAATGCACATAAAGCAGAACACCCATAATAAAATGTGTTTTTTCACGTAAGAGGGGTAATAATTGAAGTTATGGCCACAAATATGTGCGATGAGTATGTATTTACAATGCCCGCCATTAAAAAAGCCGTTTCAACATACATTGAAACGGCTTTATATAAGAATAATGAAGTTGATTATGCCTGGTTCTCTTCAGCCGATGCAGCCGGAGCTGATCCTTCTCTTGCCGGAGCTTCCGGGCGCGGAGGACGGGGCAATAACACTTTATGTGAAAGTTTTACCTTGCCTGTGCGCTTGTCTATTTCAACCAGTTTCACTTTAATTTCCTGGCCTACCTGTAACACGCCTTCCATAGTTGGTAAACGGTTCCAGCTTATTTCACTGATGTGTAACAAGCCATCTTTTCCTGGCAGGAATTCAACAAATGCTCCGAAGTCAACAATGGTTTTTACTTTACCCACGTATTCTTCGCCAACAACAGGAACTGCAGTAATGCCTTTGATGATATCAACTGCTCTGCGCATGCTGTCGCCATTTGTTGCAGCAACTTCAACCACACCTGTGTTGCCTACTTCTGTAATAGAAATAGTAGCACCGGTATCTTTTTGTATGCCCTGGATCACTTTACCGCCCGGTCCGATCACTGCACCAATAAAATCTTTATCGATAATAATGGTTTCGATGCGCGGAGCATGCGGTTTGTAATCGGCATTGGCAGTTGAAAGGGTTTTGTTCATTTCGCCCATAATGTGTAAACGGCCTGCATTGGCTTGTTTCAAAGCCTCTTCAACCATTTCCCACTTCAACCCGTTAATTTTAATATCCATCTGGCAGGCGGTGATCCCTTTGGCAGTACCGACTACTTTAAAATCCATATCACCTAAATGATCTTCATCGCCCAGGATATCGGTAAGGATCGCGTATTTTCCGGTTTTTTCATCGCTGATCAAACCCATAGCCACACCACTTACAGCACCCTTGATCTTAATACCTGCATCCATCAACGCCAATGAACCTGCACAAACAGTTGCCATTGATGACGACCCGTTCGATTCAAGAATATCGCTCACAATACGGATGGTGTAAGGACTTTCCTGCAAGCTTGGCAATACACGTTTTAAACCGCGTAATGCCAGGTTACCATGTCCTATTTCTCTGCGTCCCGGTCCGCGGTTTGGTTTAACCTCACCGGTTGAGAACGAAGGGAAATTATAATGCAAAAGGAATTTTGCATACCCGGCATTCATAGGAGCATCTAATAACTGCTCATCTAATTTGGTACCTAAAGTAACCGAGGTTAACGATTGTGTTTCACCACGGGTGAAAACCGCGCTACCGTGGGCTCCCGGTAAATAATTCACCTCACTCCAGATCGGGCGCACCTCATCAAGCTTACGTCCGTCCAGGCGTGTTCGTTCGTTCAGAATCATTGCACGAACAGCATCATACTCCACATGGTGAAAATATTTGTTCAATAAAAATTTATCAGCTTTTGTTTCGCTTCCTTCGGGGTAAAACTCGGCCACGTATTCTTTGCGTATCGCTTTGAAAGCTTCGCTGCGTTCGTTCTTGCCCAATGCGCCTTTTGCAATAGCCATTATTTTAGCATAAGCATAATCATGGATGTGTTTTTCCAATGTTTCATCGCTACGCTCATGGTTGTATTCACGCGCAGGTTTGCGTCCGCCCAGCATTTCGCATAATTCCCATTGTGCTTTGCATTGAAGCTTAATGGCATCGTGTGCAATTTTAATGGCTTCCAGCATATCTGCTTCGCTCACTTCGCTGCATTCGCCTTCCACCATGTTCAGGTCATGTTCTGTTCCGGCCACGATCAGGTCCATATCAGCGTTCACCATTTCGTCAATGTATGGATTCAGCTTAAATTCACCGTTAATGCGTGCGATACGCACTTCAGAGATCGGTCCGTTGAACGGAATATCACTTACCATTAATGCTGCAGAAGCCGCAAGGCCCGCAAGACAATCTGGCATCAGGTTTTTGTCTGATGAAATTAACTGTAACATCACCTGCGTATCTGCATGGTAGTTTTCAGGAAATAACGGACGTAATGAACGGTCTACGATACGGCTTACCAGCACTTCGTAATCGCTTAATTTGGCTTCGCGTTTGTGGAAGCTACCAGGGATACGGCCAACGGCTGCAAATTTTTCCTGGTAATCTACCGTAAGCGGCATAAAATCTACGTCTTCTTTGGCTTCACGCGCTGAAACTGCTGTTGCAAGGATCATTGTGTCGCCCATTTTTACGACTACCGCACCGTCAGCCTGACGGGCTAAGCGGCCGGTTTCAATAGAAATGGTTTTACCACCGATTTCAATTGTTTTTGTTGTTGCTTTACTCATTTTTCTAAATGTTCACAGGGCCTATTCCCTGCAAGGTTTATGATAAGATCCTGTATTGGATTTTACTA
>JAZKGM010000014.1:0-14774 GCA_040385895.1 Bacteroidota bacterium | reverse complement strand
CCAGCTTTTCCTGCACATCGGGGGCAAAGCCGGATATGTATCCGTCTATGTCGGCTGGCTTTTCAGGTGTCATCATTTTTTGATCGATTAAAAATTCGTTTCACTAATATAATTGTTCTGCATGAAAATCGCAGCGTATACAAAAAAGGCCGCGCTTTCGCGCGGCCCGGTTGCATGGTGTAAAGAATAACGGTTAATCACGTTTGGCAAGCAGCTCTGCTGTTTCAACCAGCTTTATAAATTCTGCGCGGTAGCCATTGTCATCAGGTCCTTTCGCTGCTTTTCCCATGGCAACAATCTCCTCATAACTGATATTTTTCACGCTTTTTGAATCCCGCAATTTCAAACCGAACAATGCAACGCTCATGGCAAAGCGCATTTCGACAGATGCGGTGCCAAGCTTCCTGTCCTGGTACAATACCGGTACATCAAACCGGATGCTTGCACTGGCCTCAGGTCTTTTGTAGCGCACTTTTATGTTCATCATTTCATTTCCATCGGCTATGCCTGTTAACACGCTTCGCTGGTATTTCAAGGTATCAATACCCTGTTCAGCGCTTCCCTTGGTAAGCACTTCGTAAATGGCCGTAACACAATGCCCGGCCCCCAGCTCGCCTGCATCTTTTTTGTCGTTGTTAAAATCTTCAGCAGCCAGCATCCGGTTCTCGTACCCGATCAGTTTATATGATCTTATGAATTTGGGATTAAACTCGATCTGGATCTTTACATCTTTGGCCACTGTAAATAAAGTGCCTCCCATTTCGTTGATCAATACTTTTTTGCCTTCCAGTATGCCATCAATGTAATTGTAATTCCCATTGCCTTTATCGGCAATCGTTTCCATCAGTTCATCGTTGGTATTGCCTGTACCAAAACCAAGCACACTTAAATAGATCCCGCTTTCGCGTTTCTTTTCAATGAGCTTTTCCAATTGAGAAACATTGCTGATGCCTACGTTAAAATCGCCATCCGTGGCCAGGATAATGCGGTTGTTCCCTTTCTGCACAAAATGTTCGGCCGCGATCTTATACGCCAGCTCAATTCCCTCGCCACCCGCTGTTGAACCGCCTGCCTCAAGTTTATTTAATGCATCGAGTATCTCTTCTTTATTTTTACCAGGCGTAGGCTTAAGCACAAGGCCTGCCGCACCGGCATATACCACAATGCAGATCTTATCCTGATCACGCAGCTTTTCAGTGAGCATTTTTAAACATTCTCTGAGTAAAGGCAGCTTATCGCTGCTTTGCATCGAACCCGAAACATCAATTAAAAACGTGAGGTTATTTTGCGGGGCTTCGCTCATGTCAATTTCAGGTGCTTTCAGGCTGATGTATACCAGTTTTTTATCTGCATCCCACGGGGCATCCGCCACTTCCGTTCTGATCCCGAAAGGATGCAGGCCTTTATCAACGGCTACATCATACGTAAAATAGTTGATCATTTCTTCTATTCTTACCGCATCGGCCGGTGGTAACTCATCACTGTTAATGTATCGCCTTACGTTGGCGTAACTGGCTTTATCTACATCAATGGAAAAAGTGCTCAGCGGGTTTTCTTTTGCGGAGGTATAACTGTTCTCTTCGATCTTTTTATACCGTTCGTTGCTGTGATCACCCTGCACCCGTACACCGTCAATGTAATAAGCTGTGCCATCATTTCTTGATCCGCGTATATTCGGACGTCCTCCCGCCCGCGCATCTACACCGGCAGTTAGATTTGCAATGCTATTTACGCTGCGCTGGGGCAGGCGCATTACTTCTTTACTGCTCAGTTGTGTACCACTTATTCCTCCTGGATTAACCAAAGGTCTCTTACTAACGATCGTTACTTCTTTTAACACAGTAGCCGGTTGCATAAAGATATCCTGTTTGGTAACCTGGTTGCCGATCACTTTCAGGTCGGTGATCACCATGTTGGCGTACCCTGCATATACAATTTTAAGGACATACACTCCCGGCTTCACCCTTCTGAATATATAATTTCCGCTGTCGTTACTCTGCTGCCTGGCCATCACTATTCCATTCAGCTCTAAGTGTACGGCAGCATGATCCAGGCTCTTCTTCGTGTAATGATCTGCAATATTCCCGCTGATCGAACCGGTACTATCAACTCGCTTCTGGGCAAACACGGCAGTGCTGAATCCGATCAACACCATCCATAAAACAGATTTAACTGACATGGCTTTATTTAATTATAGGGTGAAAGAAAAGAACTTTAATTAAACAGTCAGCATGCAAAGGCAAAGGGGTTGTATCAAAACAAAAAAAGCTTACCACATGAGTAAGCTCTTTTATACATTCGATGACAACAAGAAGGATTTATTGGCTATAAAATGGATCAATCGTCTTCTTTGCCCATCCTTTGTTTTACGTTTTTCAATACCTTGTCGTATTTACCACGGTCTTCCTGGTACTTTTTAAACAGATTCACACGTAACGATACAAAGGGCATGGCATCTTCGAAGCCGAATAGTTTCATATGGAGATCCGGTTTTTAATAAAAATCAAAACGGGTTCGGAATTTGTTATGAAACTGCGCAACTAAAACGAAATAAATAAATAAATAAATAACCGGCAGGAACAATTAAAAAGATCAGGAAAACCGCTTGAACAGATAAAACACCATATTATTCACACTAAAAACAATTAAAAATGAGTACCAACTTAGCATTTGATTTTTCCGTGAACAAGGAAAACAACACGATCACTGTAACAAGGGAGTTTGCCGCAGAGGCCTCTTTGGTTTGGGACGCTTACACCAAAAGCGAAATCCTTGACCAATGGTGGGCGCCAAAACCCTGGAAGGCAAAAACAAAAACAATGGACTTCAGGGAAGGCGGGCATTGGCATTATGCCATGCTGGGGCCGGAAGGTGAAGAACACTGGTCAGTGGCCAATTACAAACACATCAAGGTGCAACAGCAATTTACCGCACTGGATGCTTTTACGGATGCAGCCGGTAAGGTGAACACCGATATGCCACAATCAAAATGGGAAGTAACGTTTACAGGGAAAAATGAGGTAACCGTTGTAAAAATACACATTACTTATGACGACCTGGCCCAGCTTGAAGCCACCATCCAAATGGGCTTTAAAGAAGGGCTTACGATGGCCATGGAAGGCCTGGACGAATTATTGCCCTCCCTGAAAAAATAAAGGCAGGTATCATCCAAAGGTAAAAGGACTGGCGGGCTAACAGAACGCTGGTCTTTTTTTACTTCTTATCCAGGGCAGCATAATCCATCCAATTTAATCTTAAAGATCAAAAAATGTGTTTACTGAATTTAAAGAAGAAGCAGTATGAATAACCTGGGTTGCCTATCTTTTGACCAATATCATAAAACCTTATGCTCAAATCTCAATTGTTTAGTTTTAAGTGATTTATATTTTTGTGCCTGTTATTTAATACGTTTAGAAGTATTTTAAATAACATGCCAGCGATACCTGAAATAGGATAAACGTTGGCAAATAATAAATTTGCGCTCACTTTAAACTAAAAGTACCTGATTATATTATGAATTGGTTTACCAAAATGTTCTCTTCATCAATCGGACAAAAGCTTCTGGTGGCTTTAACCGGGTTGTTCCTTTGCACGTTCCTGATCATTCACGTTAC
Source organism: Bacteroidota bacterium (assembly GCA_040385895.1). GTDB lineage: Bacteria > Bacteroidota > Bacteroidia > UKL13-3 > UKL13-3 > UBA6183. Next base: position 11,160 of record JAZKGM010000014.1, on the reverse strand, counting down.
CGGCAACCTCCAGTTGTTTAAAAACGATAATGGACTGTCTTTCAATACCTACACCGTATTCATGACAACCAACCCGCTGATCAAGACTGTTTCTTATATCCTGTACGCGAGTATATTACTGCATGCATTTAAAGGGTTGAACCTGGTTTTTAAGAACCGTGCCGCCCGCCCGGTGCAGTATGACACCGTAAATGGAAAAGCAAACAGCCACTGGACCAGCCGCAACATGGGTATTTTAGGCACAATTGTACTGGCCTTTATTATCGTACACATGAGCAACTTTTGGGCAGAATATAAATTCGGGCATGTACCTTATGTAAAATACACACAGAACATGATCACGGGTGAAGTTTCACAACCTGCGCCTTATCTTGATGAAGCCGGCTCTCCCAAAACACTTGATAAAAAGATGGAAGAGTATGTGGAGGGTGATAATAAAATAATCATAGTAAAAGATCTTTACGGGATCACAGCAGGTGCTTTTAAAAATGTGGCATTGGTTATATTATATGTGTTGTCAATGTTCGCCATTGCATTTCATTTATTCCACGGCTTTAAAAGTGGTTTCCAAACGCTGGGTTTAAATCATCCGCGGTATAACCCCGTAATACGCTTTTTAAGCTTATGGGTATTTGCCATCATTATTCCTGCATTATTTGCAGCTATGCCTCTGTACTTTCTTTTATTAGTTAAATAATCAATCCATCGGATCAATACACGATATGACATCAAAAAAATTAGATGCAAAAATCCCTGCCGGTGCGATAGAGCAAAAATGGTCGAAATACCGCTCTACCGTAGCATTGGTTAACCCGGCCAATAAACGTAGCTTAGAAATTATTATCGTAGGCTCGGGCCTTGCCGGTTCTGCCGCAGCTGCTTCGCTTGCCGAAATGGGCTACAAGGTAAAAGTATTCTGCTTCCAGGATTCGGCCCGCAGGGCGCATAGCATTGCTGCACAAGGTGGCATTAATGCTGCAAAAAATTACCAGAACGATGGCGACAGTACATACCGTTTATTTTATGATACCATAAAAGGTGGCGATTACCGTGCCCGCGAAGGAAATGTTCATCGCCTTGCCGAAGTAAGTGCCAATATTATCGACCAGTGTGTTGCCCAGGGTGTTCCGTTTGCACGCGAATATGGGGGAATGCTCGATAACCGCTCTTTTGGGGGAACGCAGGTTAAACGTACGTTTTATGCAGCAGGACAAACCGGCCAGCAATTATTATTAGGAGCATATAGTGCATTACAACGCCAGGTTGGTTTAGGCCAGGTGGAAATGTTTACGCGCCACGAAATGCTGGATGTGGTGAATATTGACGGCAAATGCCGCGGCATTATTGCCCGCGACCTGGTTACCGGTAAACTGGAGCGCCATTTCGGCCATTCGGTTTTATTATGTACCGGTGGCTACGGCAATGTGTTTTACCTGAGCACAAACGCAATGGGAAGCAATGTAACTGCTGCATGGAAAGCCCACAAAAAAGGTGCTTTCTTCGGTAACCCTTGTTATACACAGATCCACCCCACCTGTATCCCGGTTTCGGGTGATCACCAGTCGAAGCTTACCCTGATGAGCGAGTCGCTGCGTAACGATGGCCGGATCTGGACACCCAAACGTAAGGAAGATGCCGAAGCGATCCGTAAAGGAAAGTTAAGCCCGAATGATCTGAAAGAAGAAGACCGCGATTATTACCTGGAAAGAAGATACCCTGCTTTCGGTAACCTTGTACCGCGCGATGTGGCCTCACGTGCTGCAAAAGAGCGTTGCGATGCCGGATACGGAATTAACCAGACCGGAGAAGCCGTTTACCTTGATTTTGCTTTCAACACCAAATATAAATACGGGAAAAAAGAGGCGACCAAACGGGGGATCCATAACCCTACTGAAGAGCAGCTGAAAGAGCTTGGACAAGCCGTTGTGAAAGAACAATACGGTAATCTTTTTGATATGTACCAGCAAATTACCGGTGTTGATCCTTATGAAAACCCGATGATGATCTACCCTGCGGTGCATTACACCATGGGCGGGCTTTGGGTTGATTATAACTTAATGACCACCGTACCGGGTTTATATGCATTGGGGGAAGCCAACTTCAGCGACCACGGGGCCAACCGCCTGGGTGCATCTGCTTTAATGCAGGGCCTGGCCGATGGCTATTTTGTGATCCCGTACACGATGGGTTCATACCTTGCCGATGAGATCCGCACCAAAGCGATCGATACCAACCACGAAGCATTTGTTAAGGCGGAAAACGAAGTGAAAGCCACGCTGCAAAAAATGCTGGGCATAAAAGGCACAAAATCTGTTGATCATTTTCACAAAGCATTAGGCAAAATAATGTGGGAAAAATGCGGAATGGCCAGGAATGCAGAAGGACTGAAAACTGCGATCTCTGAAATTCAGCAATTAAAAGCCGCGTTCTGGAAAGATGTTCGCGTTCCGGGTGAAATGAATGAATTTAACACCGAGCTTGAAAAGGCAGGCCGTGTAGCCGACTTCCTGGAGCTGGGCGAACTGATGTGTAAAGATGCATTGAACCGCAACGAAAGCTGTGGCGGTCACTTCCGTGAAGAATACCAGACCGAAGAAGGGGAAGCAGAACGCGATGATGAAAACTTCAGTTATGTGGCAGCCTGGGAATACCTGAGCGACAGCAATTGGGAACTGAACAAGGAAGAACTGATATACGAGAACATTAAAATAGCAGCGAGAAGTTATAAATAGGTTACCAGATTATAGTTTGATAAGTTACTGGTTATAAACCCAAAATCTTATTCACCCTAACAATCTATAACCTTATCAACCAATAACAAGTACAATATGAGCGGAGACATGAATTTAACACTTAAGGTGTGGAGACAAAAAAATAAAGATGACCGTGGACGGTTCGAAACATATCCTGTTGCAGGAATTTCACCCGATATGTCGTTTTTAGAAATGTTTGATGTGCTGAACGAGCGTTTAATAAATGAAGGCAAAGAGCCTGTGGCTTTCGATCACGATTGCCGTGAAGGCATTTGCGGGATGTGCAGCATGTTCATTAACGGCCGTCCGCACGGGCCGTTGCAAGGGGTAACAACCTGCCAGCTGCACATGCGTTCGTTCAAAAGCAACGACACCATTGTGGTAGAGCCTTGGAGGGCCAAAGCATTCCCGGTGATCAAAGACCTGGCTGTTGACCGCAATGCATTCGACCGCATTATTTCTTCAGGAGGGTTTATATCGGTAAATACAGGAAATGCGCAGGATGCCAATTCTATTCCGATCGGAAAAGATGATGCAGATGTGGCATTTGCTGCTGCAACCTGCATTGGTTGCGGGGCCTGTGTAGCTGCCTGTAAAAACGCATCGGCCATGCTGTTCGTTTCTGCCAAGATCTCTCAATTTGCATTATTGCCGCAAGGCCAGCCTGAACGCACACAACGTGTATTGAGCATGGTTGCGCAAATGGATGTGGAAGGCTTTGGATCGTGCACAAACACCGGGGCCTGTGAGGCCGAATGCCCTAAAGGCATTTCATTAAGCAATATCGCCCGGATGAACAGGGATTTTATTGGCGCCCAGTTATCTACCCAAAAAATTTAAGGTTATATTCATACAACCTATATCAAAATCCTGTTAACTTTATTGTTGACGGGATTTTTTATGCAACCAAGTGTTAATTATTTTTATCTTTACCACTAAGAAAATACATGTTTTTCCAGCATAAGATAATCATAGCTCCACTCCAGTTATTTTTTGTACTGATCCTTTCACTGGTATCATATCAAAGCATGGCTACGCATTACCGTGCGGGCGAAATCTTATATGAGCAGATCTCCGACAGGCGTTACAAGATCATCGCCATTTCATACACCGACCCCAACTCGCAGGCCGATGCAGGAACCGCCCAGATCCGCTTATTCTTTGGCGATCTTACCGATGTGGAGGTACCAAGAACAAGAAGAAATTTCTTATCAAGCCGCGTGGTGCAAAACGTATACGAGGTGGTGCACGAATACAGTTCTGACGGGGAGTTCACACTCAGTTTTTATGATGAGAACCGCGTGGACGGAATTATCAACATCAATGGCGGGCGTACAGACTTCCTGGCCTTTTATGTGGAAACCACGATCGTGATCGACAAAAGCTTTGGGCCGAACAAATCTCCCGTACTCACCAAGCCACCTATTGATAATGGCTGCAGGGGCAAGCCTTATTACCACAATCCCTCTGCATACGACCCGGATGGCGACAGCCTTGTTTTCGAGATCATTCCCCCAAAAATAAAGCAGGGCATCGAGGTGCCGCTTTACACAGACCCTGAAGCAGACAGTACCTTTAAGATCGGCATTAATGACGGGCAACTTTTCTGGCATGCACCCAAAGCTGTCGGCATTTATAACATTGCCATAAAAATAACACAGTTCAGAAAAGGATTTCCCATGGGATACCTGATCCGCGATATGCAGATCTTTATTGATGTATGCAGCAATAACCCTCCCCTCGTACAAGATGTTCCCGATGGTTGCGTGATCGTTGGCGATTCCATATCAAGGATCATTACGGCTGACGACCCGGATGGACAAATAGTGAACTTAAGCGGCCTGGGTGGTGCTTTTGCGACCACGCGTTCGGCTACCTTCAACCCAAACCCGGCAAGCGGGATAGGTACTGTGGCTACCCTGTTTATGTGGAAACCAACCTGTAACCAGATCAGGTATTTTCCATGGCAGGTTATTTTTGAAGCAAAAGACCAGGGACAGGGAAGCCCTGCTGTGAGTCAGAATTCATTTTTTGTACAGGTAATAGCCCCTTCTGTTAAAAACTTTAAATCGGAACAGGTAGACAATGGCTTCAGGCTTACCTGGAACCAGGACAGCTGCAGGCTGGCCGAAAGCTATAAAGTATACCGCAGGGTGGATAGCAGCCGCTGGAACCCGGGGATCTGCGAAACAGGGATCCCGGCAAGCACAGGATTTGTAGAGATCGCATCCATCAAAACGTTAAACAACCCGAACGCAACAGAATATTACGATAACAATAACGGAAGGGGTTTATCGCCCCTGGTCAATTATTGTTACCGCATTGTGAGCAGCTATCCGCCACGAAACACAACAGGAGATATCTTATATGGGGATAATTCACTGAGCGTTGCTTCGGCAGAGATCTGCGATAACATTGTTTTAAGTGAACCTTCCATTACACGCGCCAGTGTAAGTGTAACTTCTGTTACAGCCGGAAAAATCGAGATCAGCTATATTAAACCCGACACGCTCGATACACTGAGCTATCTTCCTCCTTACCGATTTATCCTTAAACGAAGTGTAACCGGGCAAAACAATTATGCAACGGTTTCAACCAACGACTATACCAGTTTTTCGGCCATTGCAAATATTTCGGTGGTAGACAGCCTGTTGAATACCGAACAGAACCAATACACCTACGTGGTTGAAATGCTGGCCACCTTAAATGGCACACTTAAGCCTGTAGACACCAGCAACATTGCCACCTCGGTACGCAGCTCTATTTACAGCACCGACCGCACCAATCTTCTTTCGTGGCAATATGATGTGCCATGGCAAAACAACAGCTTTATTGTTTACCGCAAAAACCAGCTCGGTTTGTTTGATTCCATTGCCACAACCACCCAAACGAATTATGCCGATACCGGTCTTGTTAATAAAACCGAATATTGCTACCTGGTAGAAAGCAAAGGCGTTTACCGCTCGAAACAACAGCTGTTCACCACCAATAATTTTTCGCAGGAAATTTGCGGAACCCCTATTGATACGGTCAGCCCATGCCCTCCGATCTTAGTTGTTATCCCTCCCTGCAACCAGCTTGGCGAATACCGCAATAACCTGAGCTGGACCCCGCAGGCAAATTGTGCAGGTGATGTGGTTAAATATAAGATTTATTACAAGCAGCTAACCACAGATGATTTCACCTTTCTGGCAGAAGTACCCGCTACTTCTTTAAGCTACATAGACGACCGCGAAATACTGAAAGAATCCATTACGGGTTGTTATTACGTGGCGGGCGTTGACTCTGCAAACAATGAAAGCCGCACGATTAACGAAGTTTGCATCGAAAATTGCCCCCAATACACCTTGCCAAATGTGTTTACGCCTAACGGTGATGGCAAAAACGATTTCTTTATCCCTTTCCCTTACCGTTTTGTGAGCCGTATAGACATGGTGATCTATAACCGCTGGGGGATCGATGTGTTTAAAACAACCAATAAAGATATCATGTGGAATGGCAAAGACCAGGAAAGCGGCCAGGAATGTGTAGACGGGGTTTACTTTTATACCTGTACGGTTTACGAGATCTATCTTGACGGGGTAAGAGAACGTTCGTTAAATGGTACCATCCAGATCATCCGTTAGGTAAGGAACCGAAAGGGCGCAACGAAACTTGTGTAAAGTGTAATGCGTAACGCATAAAAGAAATTGCTTCACTTCGGAGTACCGGAGTTTCGTTCGCAATGACATGCTTCTCATTACGCACTTCTCATCTCTGTTCACCATGATCTATCAACTATTAACTATGATCTATTAACTTCCTCTCCCATACTTCTCTTCCAGCTCCCTTTGTTTCACCGATTTTGCTTCTTCAAACTTCCTGTGCGCTGCTGTTCCTTCATGAAGGATCTTATGTTGCATCATTGCATTCAGTCCGCGCATTTCTTTTACAAACAGCCTGGTTTCTTCGTCCATGCAGGTTTCAACAAACCGTTGCCACACATATTCAATGGCCTGTTGGTTCGGGTGGATAAGGTCGGCATTATAAAAGCGATGGTCCCTCAACTCATCGATCACCATTTCGTAAGCGGGGAAATAATAACAGGTGTTGTACTTTTTGCAAAGCTGGTAAACCGCCTGCAATAAGATCCCTTTGCTCACATTGTTCTCTACCAGTCCATCGCGTACATGGCGCACCGGGCTCACCGTAAAGTAAATTGGTCTACCCGGCCTTAATTCCAGCATTTTTTCAAAAGCATTCACAACTTCTTCCACACCGAGCAATCTTTTCGTAAAATGAGCTGCAGGGTATTTATGACAATTTGCTACCATCCCCTGTGCTTCAGTCCGCTCATACACCCAGGCACTTCCAAGCGTGATGCCAATTACCGCATCCTGCTCTTGCAACAGCGCCCGTGCCTGCTCAAATGCAGCGTTCACAGCGTTTAACACCAGGTTTTTATCCGTTGCATTAAAGCTGCCGTGATGAGCCCACGAATGCCATAGTTCGTTATAAAAGGATAGTTCACTTTCCATGTAAGGTTCATTCGCCAGTATCCTGGTTAAATGACCTGCAATGCTAACAGGGTTAAACACCACCCCATTTGGCTGCGACATTATTTTAAATCCACTCTCCCTCAATAATCCGGCAATATGTTCACTAAAGCATGAACCGGTGAGCAGCATAGGCTGCCTGTAATTTAGAAGCTTTGGAGGAGCTGCCGGATCAAAATCAAGTTTAAAGTTCATTGCCTGCAAGATAATTTTTTTGAATAAACAATTGAACAGGTGAACACATCCGGATAAGAGCACAGGTCTGACGGTTACACGTTAAATAAAAACAGCTTGCTTGTGGATAGCGTAAAAATTTACGCTTGCAAACTTTTACTATAATTGCATACATGGAAGAAACAACAGACAACCATACCAAAGTAAACTGGCTTAATGTATGTATCTATTACGCATTGGCCTGCTCTTTTTCATGGCCTTTTTTCTGGTGGCGCGACATGGATCCCGAAAGCTGGAAAGCCTGGCAGGTTCCCCAGTTCATTAAAAACCTGTCATACATGTGGGGACCCGGATTTGCGGGAATTATTGTATTGATCCTGTTCCGTAAAAGCCACAGGCGAACCATTACCTTTTTCGGCACTTCTGTTTTAAAAAGCCTGGTGTTCTACCTTTTGCCCATTATCGCCCTGAGTGTTTTCGCAATAAAAGGAGAAGAAGCTTATGTGATCCCTGTTCTTGGTTTTATGATGATACTGGGAGAAGAGCTGGGATGGAGGGGATTTTTACAGGATGCCTTAAGGCCGTTAACAGCATGGAAAAGATATTTGCTGATCGGTGTGCTGTGGGAGTTATGGCACTTTACCAACAGGATGCAGGATGGTTTTGTGCTTTCAACCTTTATAAAAGTGGGTGCCTTTATGCTGGTAACCATCCTGCTTTCATTTATTTTAGGCAGGCTCACCGACCGCACCCGCTCATTGGTTGTAGCGGTAACACTGCATGCATGGGTCGATATCCTGTTTGAATTCCAATCGACAGCTACTTTTATTATTTTCGGACTTTCCATACCATTCTGGGCATTGATGCTTTGGTATTGGAACAAACCTTTGCTGAATAAACAATGAACACATGCCAAACCTGCGGGAACACATACGAGGGTAAATACTGCAACCTGTGCGGTGAAAAGGTTTTTCATCCCGGGCAAAACAAAGTGCATCACCTGGTGGAAGAAGCCTTGCATTTTTTCACACACTTTGATTCAAAGTACCTCAAAACACTTTTGCTCCTGCTTAAAAAGCCTGGCCAATACACCCTTGATTACTGCGAAGGCGTAAGGGTGAAATATTATAAACCCGTATCTTTTCTGATCCTTACCGTTGTTATCTACATTTTATCGCCTTTAAAGTTTGACGGGCTTAATAATACGCTGCACAGCCAGCTTCATAATACCGGTTTTGCCGATCTTAAACTGGGATGGAAAAGCGCCCGCCAGGCCTTAAAAGGAATTGACGATGCCACCTATGAGATCCTCTATAAACAGAAATCGGCCATCGTATCCAAGGTCCTCATTTTTGCTTGGCTGCCGGTATGGCTGATGTACCTGTCGCTGGTCAATGTAATTACCCGGAAAAGAAAGACCATTTTCGAAAATTTCATTGCCCTGGTCGAATTGAAGTCGTTACACATTTGGGTGGGCTATATGCTCACCTGTATCCTCATCATCCCGGTCATTCTCTTTTACGGGGAAGAGGGTGCATTGATCCAGTTTGCAGGCACAATTCCGTTTTTGATCTATTGCGCCTTGTTCTTTAAAAGGTATTTCAAAATACACACCGGGATCGCGGTTACTGCAGCTGTTGTTTTGATGGCATTGGAATTCCTGCTTATTCCTTACTACAGGCTGCTGCTGTTTTATATTGCCAATCAGCTTGTTTAACGCAATCACTGGCCGGAACAGAGATTTGAACAACCAGTAAAGGTCACTTTTTTAAGTGCACGAAATCCTTAAATTCGCCCAACTTTTCACTAAAGACCAATTTTTATTACACCTTATATGCAAATCAAGGCAAATCACAAAGACGAATTTATTTATCGCCACAATTCATCCATGAAAAATGATACAGCGGCTATGCTTAAAACCATTGGCGTTAGCTCTGTTGACCAGTTGATCGATGAAACCATTCCCGCTCACATCCGCTTAAAGCAGCGCATGCAATTGCCTGATGCCATGACCGAGTTTGAATTGCTGGCTTTATTGAAAGAAGTTTCGGAAGAAAATAAAATATACAAGAACTTTATAGGCACCGGTTATTACGGAACGCACACACCTAACGTGGTGCTTCGCAACATTTTTGAGAACCCGGGCTGGTACACCGCCTACACCCCTTACCAGGCCGAGATCGCACAAGGCCGTTTGGAAGCTTTATTGAATTACCAGACCATGGTGATCGAATTAACAGGGATGGAAATAGCCAATGCCAGTTTATTGGATGAAGGAACAGCTGCCGGAGAAGCCATGCACATGCTGCATGCTGAAAGTAAAAACCAGGCAGGAACAAAATTCTTTGTTTCAGAACTGTGTTTCCCTCAAACCATCGATGTGTTAAAAACACGCACAGAACCTTTAGGGGTAGAACTGGTGATTGGCGATCACACCAAAGTTAAATTTGATGATACTTACTTTGGTGCATTGATCCAATACCCGGCCGGCAACGGTGAAGTATTTGATTACACTGCTTTCGTCACGGAAGCAAAAAGCAACAATGTAATGGTGGCTGTAGCTGCCGACCTGTTAAGCCTCACCTTATTAACCCCTCCGGGTGAGTGGGGCGCTGACGTGGTGGTGGGAAGTGCGCAGCGATTAGGTGTACCTATGGGCTATGGCGGACCTCACGCAGGTTACTTCGCTACAAAAGATGCTTACAAACGCCAGATGCCGGGCCGCCTGATCGGTGTTTCCATTGATGCGCAAGGCAACGCTGCATTGCGTATGGCTTTGCAAACACGCGAGCAACATATTAAACGCGAAAAAGCAACCTCCAATATTTGTACCGCGCAGGTATTGCTTTCCATTATGGCCAGCATGTATGGCGTGTTTCATGGCCCTGAAGGTTTAAAAGGAATTGCAGGCCGCGTACACGGGTTAACAAGTGTGCTGAATGACGGATTGAAAGCAGCAGGCCTCAACCAGAAAAATAAGTTCTTCTTCGACACCTTACTGGTTGAAGTGGCTTCGGCCGACAAAGCGTTAGCTGATTGCGTAAAAGCTGGGATCAACATCCGTAAGTTCGATGATAAACATGTGGGCATTGCATTGGATGAAACCCATACCATTGCCGATATCAATGCATTATTAACTGCATTAACAGGAAAAGAAGCTTCGTTAAAAATGGCAGAAGCCGTTAACTTAAACGCCCCTTCTCATCTTTCGCGTACCAGCGAGTTCATGACACACGAAGTATTCAACTCGCACCACAGTGAGCATGAAATGCTGCGTTATATTAAACTATTGGAATCAAAAGATCTTTCCCTTGTTCATTCCATGATCGCCTTGGGTTCATGCACCATGAAGCTGAATGCAACCGCAGAAATGATACCGGTTACGATGCCCGGCTTCGGACAACTGCACCCCTTCATCCCGCGCGACCAGGCCACCGGTTATACCCAGATCTTTAACGAACTTTCCGAATACTTAAAACAAGTGACAGGTTTTGCAGGCATCAGCCTTCAGCCAAATGCAGGCGCACAAGGCGAATATGCAGGCTTACTGGTGATCCGTGAATACCTGAAATCGATCGGCCAGTCACACCGTAATATTGCCCTGATCCCTTCATCAGCACACGGAACCAACCCTGCTTCGGCAGCAATGGCCGGAATGAAAGTGGTGGTGACCAAAACGCTGGAGAATGGTTATGTGG
>JAZKGM010000013.1:7347-11498 GCA_040385895.1 Bacteroidota bacterium | reverse complement strand
CAACCCTGAAGATCAAATCGATCAGGGCCATTGCCGGTGCCAAAGCAGGTGAAAAAACACACAACATCACTGCCGACCTCACCATAAAAAACATCACCAAAGAAGTTTCTTTCCCTGCGCAGATCATTGTGGCAAAGGATAAAGTTATTGCCAATGCTGAATTTCCTGTCGATCGTACTTTATACGACATTAAATACACAGGAATGGCTGATAACCTGATCGAAAACAACTTTACTGCAAAAGTTCGCGTTATCGCAAAACCATAATACTTACCTTAGCCGGAAAAGACTTAGTAGCATAGTGAACATTGCGTTCACTATGCTATTTTTATTCATACTACTTTGCAATGAACAGGAAACAGTTTTTATCAGCCATCCCGATTATGATCGCATCAACAAACCAATTCTTTAACGAAGTGAGCGCCATGGCAAACACGCCTTTAATGCCCGCTTTTTTTATAGGCCACGGTTCGCCCATGAATGCCGTTAGCGATAACCAGTTTACAAGAGACCTGGCGGCTGCCACTAAAAACCTGCCTGTGCCCACTGCTATTATGGTGGTATCTGCACATTGGCTCACCAACGGAACCTTTGTTTCCACAAGCCGTTTCCCGAAAACCATTTATGATTTTGGCGGCTTTCCCGATGAATTATATAAAGTGAAATATGAACCTGCAGGATCGCCCGGGTTTGCCTTACAGGCCAAAAAATTACTGGAACAATCCCATGCAAAAGAGGATGATGCCATGGGCCTTGATCATGGTGCATGGAGCATATTAAGGCACATGTACGCGAAAGCCGATATCCCTGTTTTTCAGCTGAGCATTGATGCGGGAAAACCGGCTGCTTATCACTACGACCTGATCAGCCAATTGGCACCGCTGCGTAAAAAAGGATTGATGATCATTGGCAGCGGGAACATCGTACATAACCTTGGTATTTTAAACTGGCAGAACCCGAATGCTGCTCCTTACGACTGGAGCCTGGAATTTGATGAGTACGTAAAAAAGAACCTGAACGATCACAATCACCAGGCATTGATCGATTATGTAAAAGCAGGAAAAGCTGCACAGCTGGCCGTGCCAACAAACGACCATTATCTCCCGTTAATGTACATCCTCGGGCTTCAGCAAAAAAATGAAGGATTAAAATTTATTCACCACAGCTTCGATCTCGGATCAATAAGCATGCGGAGCTTTATTTTACAAAGCTGATCTGACCAGGCGCAACTGGTAGCGTTTGCTGGCCAGGCCTGATTTATACCTGCTCGAAGTGTTATACCCGGAGTTTAGCAGAACAATACCCGAAGCAAGCAATGGAACACCCACTATTGCAATCACTGCGCTTACCTCCTGCTCTCCGTCTAATAACGCTGCAAAGGCAGTTAAAGTGATGATGCTGCCAAAAGCCACCAGTAAATATCCGCCTACTTTTTTACCAACCGAATAGTTGGCCTGGCCTGCATTTGCATATCCAAAATAAATCACATCCGAAAGCAGAACGGTATCCGTTTTCAGGTTTCCTGCAAGTAAAAAACGTTTATCGGAAAGCGGGATAATATAACCGCGTTTTAAAAGGCTGTCCTTTGTTACCACCGAATACTGCTCATTGGGATCACATTCTTCATATGCCCCGTGCTTGCTGTCGTACACAAAAGCACGAAAATCGCTTTGTGCAAATGATGCATTTGCAGAGAACAAACCCAAAAGAATAAGAAAAGAAAAACGGAATATTGCTGGTAACATAACGTGGGGTTAAAGGCTATCAATAATACAAAAAAATTAAACACTTGCGTGTGAGATCTTTTCGAGCTTCACCTTTTCAAGTATTTTAATTTTTTTCCCTTCAAGCTCGATCAGTTTATCCCCTTTAAACTCCGATAACAGCCTGATCACCGTTTCGGTTGCAGTGCCCACAATATTTGCAATGTCTTCGCGGGGCAAAGTAATTGCGATCACATCCGAATCTAAGTTATTTGATTTAAACGTGGCGTGAAGGAACAGTAATGTTTCAGCCAGGCGTTCGCGAACGCTTTTCTGGGCCAGGCTTTGCACACGCTCTTCTACTACCCCCAGTTCATGGCTTAGCGCCTTTAAAAGGTCCCTGCTGATGGCCGTGTTTTCGTCCATGATGTTCAAAAAAACCTGTTTTGGAATAAAGCAGGCAATGGTATCTTCCAGGCAAACCGCGGATGAGATCAAAGGTTCATCGGCAATCAGCGCACGGTAAGCCAATACATCACCGGGCTGGGCAAAACGAAGGATCTGTTCCTTGCCGTCAAGGTTGGTACGAACAAGCTTTATAACGCCACTTACTACGCAATAAACACCTAAAGGCAATGCACTTTCGCTAAACAATAATTCTCCTTTTTTAAAGGCATTGCACACCTTCGATCTTTCAACTATTTCGGCCTGGGCCGGGGTGCAATGTTTTAGAAAGGATATCTTATTCGATTCGCAAAGTTTATACTCCATGTTTGCTCTATGCATAGTGTAGCTATAATTTTCGTGGTATCAAATGTATGAAATTTTTTACAGTGGCAAAGGCTATTCGTTGCTGCCTGTCCATTTTGCAAACAGCTTATTCTGCAATGCATTGGTATTGCCTAATTTATGGAGTTGAAGCCCGCCAGAAGAATCTTTTTTAAGCGCACAGCCAACAGCCGTTAAGGCTTCTTCCAGCGCATGCTGCAACTGTGCTTTGCCCCATACCAGGTCTTTAAAGTACGTTTCAAAGCTTATTCCTGCATATTTTTCCAAGAGCGAACGGTAAACCGCTTCATCATATCCTTTATGGTGTTTATAATACTGCTGGTATAGATCGTGCATCACCTGGTGCAGGCTGTGTTTTCCATCGCTGTTCTTTATGATCAGGATATCAGCAATAACGGCAGCGATCATTCCTTCAATATAAATGGAAACCTTGCGTCCTGCCACACCGGGAACATACCCGTCAAGCCAGGTATCCCAGCTCGATTCAGCCACCGAATAATTAAACCTTCCGGGGTTATCGAGGTGCCTTTTCAGATCGCTGTTAAAACTTGTTGCATATTGTTCCCAGCTCCATACCCCGCTTTGCATCAGCATCAGGTCGCCATAATAAGTTGTTACCCCTTCATACACATAACCAAGCGTGCTATAATTCTCTTTGGTGAAATCATACGGAAAAAGTTCAACCGGCCTGATGCGCTTGATGTTCCATAAGTGAAACAACTCATGCGAACTGATGGCCAGCAGGTCGTTGTAATATTCTTCAGTGGTTTGATCGGCCAGCTGGCCCATTGAGATCACCGTGCTATCCAGGTGCTCCACGCCATGCCGTGCAGGACCCGGGTGCATGAGGTATAAAAAGTGATATGCCGCGCAGGGCAGATCACCAAACACTTCCACCTGCTTTAAGGTATATGTTCTGGTATCTGCTATTAAACGTTCCGCATCGAAAGGGTGCACGCCCTGGAACCAGATGTGCATGGTTGAATCACCAACAGCAAATGAATGTTGCCGGAGCGTATTGCTGGCAAACAAAGGCGAATCGGCCAGGTAATCGAAACTGGGCGCTACCAGCTTATGTTTACCGGCACCTGCCATCTGGCAGGCGATCTGGTAATCATCCGGCAGGTCGAACGCAATAAGGTATTCTTCATCCATTCGTCCTTCCACATACATAAAACAATGCACCGGGTTAATGTATAAAAAATCTGCATCCACATAACAGGCACCTGCATCGGGCTGGTTGGCATAGTACTGGTAGCTTACAATCACCTCATTGATCCCTTTTGTTTCGATATGCCAGCGGTCTTTGGTGATCTTCTTATAAGAAACCGCGTTCCCGTTCTTATCGTTCACAGAAAACATCCGCACGTTCTTGGCGAAGTTCTGCAGCTCATACCTGCCGGGCCTCCAGGCCGGCAACTGAAGCTCAATGCCATCCTGGTGAATATTAGGAATGGTGTATTGTAACTGAATAAAATGATTGGCAGGGTCGGCTATGGAAACAAGGTAGTTCATGCTAAATATTTAAAGCTGCAAGTTGACGAAATTTGTAAAATTATGCGTGCGTTATTTCAACTATTAATTGATCAGAACCGGGGTTGCAAAATAATGCTATTGCATTTAATATCTGAATAAATGGCAGCCACAGATTTCACAGATT
>JAZKGM010000013.1:3911-7337 GCA_040385895.1 Bacteroidota bacterium | reverse complement strand
TGTGCAATCTGTGGCTTTCTTATTAATACGATCTATACCAAAAACATCAGAACTTATCAATAACCCCCAGGCCAAACAAGGCAAAATCATATTTAACAGGGTCGGACGAGTCCAGTTTTTTCAGGCTATTGGTCAGCTCAACAGCAGCCTGCCAGTCGTTTTGCTCGCGCCTCAGCAAACCCAGGTTTACAGCCACCCGCTGTACATGCACATCCAGCGGGCAAATAAGCTGCGATGGTTTAATGGCATTCCAGATCCCGAAATCAACACCGTGACCGTCTTTACGCACCATCCAGCGCAAATACATATTAATGCGCTTGCAGGCCGATTTTTGCCGGGGTGACGAAATGTGTTTCCTGGTGCGGTGCGGCACATCATTTAAACTAAAAAAGGTTTCTTTAAAATGATCGAGCGCATGCCCGGTGTTTTCATCTTTAGCTTTTAAGCCTTTACTGAATGCCGTTTCCAGCGATTTATTTGATGAATACCAGTGCCTGAAAAAATGAATGAAATAAAGGAGATCGGTATCGTTGAATGTGCGGTGTTTAAAATGCAGCAGCTTTTGCAGATCGGCATCGGTATGGTTCAATACAAAATCAAAAGGCGCATCATCCATGCGTTGTGCCAGCTCCTTGCATTTATTAATAATGGTTTTTCGTTGTCCCCAGGCAAAAACAGCCGCAAAAAAGCCCATGATCTCGATGTCCTGCTTTTGCGTATACAGGTGAGGGATACAAACCGGGTCTGCTTCAATAAAACCAGGCTGGTTGTATTCCGCTACCTTCCTGTCTAATAGATCAATAATATGCTGCTTCACTCCTGCAAGTTTACTGCGTTTTTCCATTCCTGTAAATCATATTGTTTTTTATGGGTGTTTATGCTTCATTTGCTTTCGCTCAAATAATCACTACCAAACATTTAATTATGAAAATAAAAACTATGATGATGCTTTCGGCAATGGGTGCAGGCGTGCTGATGCACAGCTGCAAAAACGACAGCAAAACAGGTAATACGGAAACAACCGCTTCAACATTTGAAGTGGAAAGCGACCGGTTTGCCGACTTGCAGGTGTTGCGCTTCGAAATTCCGGGCTTTGATGAATTAACAGCCAAACAAAAAGAACTGGCATACTATTTATACGAAGCTGCCAATTGCGGACGCGATATCATCTACGACCAGAAATACAAGCATAACCTGGCCATCCGTAAAACATTGGAGGCCATCATCAACTCATACAAGGGCGATAAAAGCAAGGAGGAATACAAACAACTGGAAACCTATGCCAAGAAAGTGTTTTTCTCGAATGGTATTCACCACCATTACAGCAACAACAAATTTGTACCTGAATGCAGCTATGACTTTTTTGCAGGTGCGGTAAAAGAATCGGATGCAGCTTTACTTCCTTTAGAAGGAAAAACAGTGGATGCATTTTTAGCAGAAATGAAACCAGTGATGTTTGATCCGAAAGTAGATGCAAAAAGCGTGAACCTTTCCAGTGGAATTGATAATGTAAAGGCATCGGCCAATAACTTTTATGAAGGAATAACCCAGGCTGAAGTAGAGGCCTATTACAATGCCAAAATGAATAAAGATGATGAGCAGCCCATCTCCTGGGGACTGAATTCAAAGATGGTGAAAGAGAACGGGACAGTTACAGAAAAAGTTTGGAAAGTAGGCGGAATGTATGGCGCTGCCATTGAAAAGATCGTGTACTGGCTTGAAAAAGCAAGTGCGGTTGCCGAAAACGATAAGCAGAAAAAAGCACTCGACCTGCTGATCGAATATTACAAAACAGGCGATCTTAAAAAATGGGATGAATACAACATTGCATGGGTTAATGATACCGAAAGCCGCCTGGATGTGGTGAACGGTTTTATTGAAGTGTATGGTGATGCCATTGGCAAACGCGCTTCGTACGAATCTGTGGTTTCGATAAAAGACATGGAAGCCACCAAGCGCATCGCTAAAATTGCAGAGAACGCGCAATGGTTCGAAGATCATTCCCCGTTAATGCCTGAACACAAGAAGAAAGAAGTTAAAGGCATTACAGCAAAAGTGATCACTGTGATCCAGGAGGCGGGTGATGCAGCTCCGTCAACACCGATAGGCATTAACCTGCCCAATGCAAACTGGATCCGCCAGGACCATGGTTCCAAATCGGTTTCATTAAGCAACATTGTTCATTCATACAATGTGGTTGGTGCAAAAAGCCCGATGATGAAGGAGTTTGCCTTAACGGATGAAGAGATAGAACGCAACAAAAAATACGGTTCATTATCGGGCGATCTTCATACCGATATGCACGAGGTGATAGGTCATGCTTCCGGGCAGATCAATAAAGGTGTTGGCGATCCTGACCAAACCCTGAAAAACTATGCAAGCACTTTAGAAGAAGCACGTGCAGACTTGGTTGCTCTTTATTATGTGTATGACCAGAAGCTGGTTGATATTGGCGTAATGCCAAGCCTTGAAGTGGGTAAATGCGAGTATGACGGATACATCCGTAACGGGCTTATTGTGCAGTTAACACGTATTGAGCTGGGTGATAATTTAGAAGAAGCACATATGCGTAACCGCCAGCTGGTGGCTGCATGGGCTTATGATAAAGGCAAAAAAGATAACGTGATCGAGTGGGTAAAAAAAGACGGAAAAACGTTTGTGAAGGTAAATAACTACGAAAAACTGCGTGAGCTGTTTGGTCAGTTGCTTCGCGAGATCCAACGCATAAAATCGGAAGGCGACTATAAAGCGGCAACTGCTTTGGTAGAAACCTACGGAGTTAAAGTAGACCAGGCTTTATTGAAAGAAGTACGCACCCGTTTTGATGCATTGAACGTAGCGCCATACAAAGGATTTATTCAGCCTAAGCTTGTTCCGGTAATGAGCGGTGATAAGATAACCGATGTAAAAGTAGAATACCCTAATGATTTCCTTAAAAACCAATTGGAGTTGGGAAAACAATACGGATACCTTCCTGTAAAAAACTAAATTCATCTGTTGGGATCTTACAGAACTATTGTATGAGCAGCCACAGATTACACAGATTAGAGAACTGTCACGCAAGTCGTCTCTTGATGTGACAACAAAATATTAATGTTGCTTATCTGTGTAATCTGTGGCTTTCCTTGTCAAAATTATCCTACAAAAACTATTCTGTTAACGAACGCCCGCGCCTTTGCCGCGGGCGTTTTTGGTTTATCATAAAACCTAACGTACTATTGTTTGTTGTGTTTGTATCCACTACTAAAAACGCATTATTATGAAAAACCTGGTTCTACTATTCACCTTATTTTCGATCACTTCGCTGGTTCATGCACAATCGGTGCAATTCGGGGTTAAGGCAGGCCTTAACCAGGGATCGTTAACCAAGAACCCGAATAATGATGCCTCCAAATCAACCACAGGCCTGGTGGTTGGGGCATTTGG
>JAZKGM010000013.1:0-3890 GCA_040385895.1 Bacteroidota bacterium | reverse complement strand
CAGGTTTATATATTCAACCCGAACTTTTATTTTCCCAACGCAGGGGCGTGTTCGGGGATTCATCGGGAAAAACAACAACCACCACTTTATCCTATATCGATTTTCCGGTGCTTGCCGGGTTTAAAATACTGGTGTTCCGGATCAATGCAGGACCTAACTTTCAATTCCTTGTAGGGGCAAGCCAAAGCGGATCGGGAAACAGGGATGCCAATTTTTCGAGGGATCATTTTAACAGCGCGGTAGTGGGATTCCAGGCAGGTATTGGTGCCGATCTCGGGCCTTTCCAGGTCGATGTGCGCTATGACGGATCGATAGGAAATCTTGGTAAAAACGTAGTAAACTCAAGCGGCCAGAAAGTAGATTACAGCACGCGCTCAAATATGCTCCAGATCACGCTGGGATATCGTATTTTTAAAATATGAATATTGAACTCTTCAGAGAATATTGTTTAAGCAAAAAAGGGGTGGAGGAAACCCTCCCCTTCGGTCCTGAAGTGCTGGTGTATAAAGTGATGGGGAAAATGTTTGCACTTACCGGATTGGATGATCCCGACCGGTGTAATTTAAAATGCGATCCGCAACGTGCGCTCGACCTGCGTGCAACATATCCATCTGTTATTCCGGGTTATCATATGAATAAGCAGCACTGGAATACGGTGATCTATAACCAGGGCGTTCCCGACAAACTTGTTTTTGAACTTATCGACCATTCGTATCAACTTATAGCCGATTCGCTCACCAGGAAACTAAAACAAGAGCTGGAAAATCTTTAATATTGCAGCATGAAAACCGCATTATTTCTTGAACTCACCGGGAGCATCCTATTGATCGTTGTTTGCGTAATCGGCCTGATCAGGCTAAAAAAAAGAAAGTAACGATTTACGTTGCCCGGAATAAATAACCTGGTTAATGGGCAACCAGCAGCGTGCCATCAAAAAACAGCTCCCCGTTGTCGGACTGGATCACAAAACGGTACATTCCCGGTTTCAGGCCTGCCGCATCAACATTGATTTTATTGCCCGAAAAGTGGGTTAACAGGAGTGCTTCACAGCCCACACTGTTTACGATCCTTACCGAACACGAATAATAGTACCTGTTATTGAAGCTTATTACTGCGTTTACGGAAGCAGGGTTAGGCACTACCTTAACCGAACTGTATAATTTATTGAGGTCAAAAGGTACTGTTTCCGACAAATTGATGTTACCTGAAGTTACCCGGTAATATACTTTACCGATATAGTTTATGCTATGCAGGTAAGAGAGGTGTGCAGTGGCATTGCTGTCTTTTTTATAAACAACCTGGTGTATGGTTGTAAAGTTTATGCCATCTGTTGAATACTGGAATTCGATCGCGCTGAACTTTTTACCCTTACATGCATCAAACACCAGCATTACCTTATCATCCGCGCTATCGTCATACGCCACAGCCGTTAAACTATTATTCTGCTGCGCGGTTGCAGAGGTGATCACAGCCAGTATAAGAACTAAAAATAAAATATGCTTTTTCATACGTCCTCCTATTGTGATAACAAGTTAGCGTACGTTAGAAGCTTCTATCAAACCATTATATGTGTTGCCGGATATTGCATCTGAGGTTTCATTTCATTGATACCTCCTGCGTTTTTAGATAATTGGCCTGCAAAAAGGCGTTTAATGCGACAATGACGTTGAAAACAGCCTGTTATTTGTAATAACCGCTAAATGACACCGTGATTTAATGCTGTTTAAATGCTTATTAAAACTAGTAGTCGTCCCTGATCACTATTTTAGCATAGGTAAAGAAGTTCCGGTAATCGGTTAGTATGACGTAATAAAAGCCTTCGTTCAGCAGGCTTCTTTCCAGCCAGAATTCGGGAAGGTATAAGCCCCCTTGCTGCCTGATGATGTTCCCTTTCATATCAAGAATAATCAGGTCGTAAATAGCGCCATTATTCTGCACAGTAACTTTGGTGCGCTCATTAAAAGGATTAGGGGCCAGTTTAAGCCCGTTAGGCGCATCGCTCACTTCAATGCGAATCGCCTGTGTATACCCGTATCGGCCTAAGTTAAGCCTGTAATAATTAACCCCGAAAGCCGGTGATGAATGTTTATACGAATAGCCCTGGCCATAATCGCCACCCACACATTCGCCAACAGAAGAATAAATGGAAGCGGGAAAGCCCCGGAAAGAATCTGTGCTGTGCTCAACCGTTACCTCGCAGCTCTGGTATGCCTCAACCACCCATTCCACATTCACATCATTATCCCTGGTAAGAAAACAGCTAAAGCTTCGCAGTTGCGCCTGTGCTGCAACCGATACTAAAAGGCAAATAAAAATAAGCGGAAGCTTTCTCACGCCACTAAGTTAGGAACAATGCCGCTAAATCCAAGTCCTCGGGCGTAGTGATCTTGATGTTCCGGTAATCACCGGCTGTAATGTGTATGGTATGGCCTGCTGCCTCAAACACCGAAGCATCGTCTGTAAACAACATGGAATAGGCCTGTTCATAAGCTTTTTTGATCGCTTTAACATCGAAGGTCTGCGGGGTTTGAACCAGGTAATACCGGTCGCGGTTAACAGCAATGCTCGTTTCCTCCTGTTGCATGCGGATACTCTCTTTGGGTTTAACGGCAGTTACCCCGTTTAGGAACTGTGCAGCATCATTAAAGCTGTTTGCTATAACAGCAGGTGATACGCATGGACGAACACCATCATGAATGGCCACCAGGCCGTCACCTTTAATGAGGGCCAGCCCGTTCTTTACGGAATCGAAACGCTCCCTGCCTCCATATGCAACCTGGTGAGGGATCACAAAATGATGTTGTTTACACAGGTCGTTCCAGTAGCTCACCTGTTCTTCGGGCAACACCAGGATGATGTTGCATCCTGCTTCATGAAATACAGAAAGGGTATGCATCAAAACAGGTTTTGCGTTCACCGGCAGGAATTGCTTTGGAACAGCAGTAGCCATCCGTGAACCCTTACCACCTGCAACGATCAATGCATGCTTTTTTCTTTCCATTATTGGTAACAATAATAAGCAAAACAGGCAGCGTTAAAAACACAGGGTTAGTTTTTCACCAGCTTCTCTGTATAAGTTACATCATCCGTTGTTATTTTCAACAGGTAAATGCCCTGGCAAAGGTGGTCAACGTTGCGAAGTAATATTTTATAATTAACCGGGTCTGCAACTGTGGTAAATAATATTTCACCTTGCAACGAACTGATCGTTACCCGGGTTGTTCCACCAGAAGGTACGGATACCGTAAACTCCCCGTTAAAAGGATTGGGATAGATTGCAGGTTTGGCCTCATTGTGTATGAATGGTACGATGGCTTCATCACTCCATTCAAAAGCTCCGTTCCGGTCAACCGACTTAAGTTTATAATGCAAGCGACTTACCGACCTTTTCATTGCAGCGCCATCCTTAAACATGTAAGCTTTTATGCTATTACTATTACCTGTTGCTTTAATTTTTGCAATAGGTTCCCACTCATTATTTCCACCCGATCTATGTATTTCAAAATAGGCTACATTTTTTTCATGCGCTGTTTGCCATTTTAAATCCACATCTTCATGATGAGGCTTAGCAGAGAATGCCATTAACTTAACAGGAACGCCAGAACCTGAAATAATGGTTACTGTATCTGAATAATACTGGCAGTTATGGATTAACCGTGCCGTATATTTATATATGCCGGGAGTGGTGTAAGGCCCCGCATAGATTTGCCTGTTCGTAGAAAATGAATTGCCATTGGTACTCCAGTCGAAACCTGATGTTACCGGAAACAATAACGAACTGGCAGTGATCATCACAGAATCGAGCGAATTGTTTATAGTAAATAGTTTAGGGCTCACAGACAAGGCATTCTGTAATACAGAAGTTACACAGGAACACAGTGTATCGTTTG
>JAZKGM010000012.1:0-2150 GCA_040385895.1 Bacteroidota bacterium | reverse complement strand
GGTAAACCTTCATAGGTCAGTATCCAGTTCAGTCCTGCATCTGTGGTCTTATAAAGGTTAGTGGTATAGTCATCACCCATAAGCACATAGCCCAGGTTTGCATTTAAAAAATGCAGGCCTTTAAATGTTTCACCATCTACAGGTAATGTTTTTACAATGGTCCATGTAGCTCCTTTATCGCCTGATTTTACAAACAGGTTCGGGTCGGCCAATGCATAAATGATATCGGCATCAATAAACTGCGCATCTTTTACCGAACCTAAAAAGGGTTTCGGATTTTGAAGCGACCAGATCGGATCATTTACATTGATAGCAGCCTGGCGGAGCTTTCCGTCTAATGTTGAATCAGCATAACGTGCATCGGTAACCGAGCTTACTTTAAACTGGAGGTTGCGTGTATCATTCAACGGCAGCGCGAACAGGTATGACCCAGAACCTGCGCTTACCTTATTTGCGATCGTTACCCACGACAGGTTACTGTTCATGCGGTACTCGATCTTCACGGTATCGATGTTCAATGCTGTCCAGGCGATGCGTAATTTTTTCCCGGCAATAAGGCTTGCGCTGTATTTATATGGTGAGGTTATGGTAATATTTTTTTCGAGCGTAATGGTGATGTTATCGTTCGTTTTTGAAGTGTTCGTGCTGTTGGCTATATCGGTAACACGCACCGAAACCTCCGTGGCTTCGATATCGGGAACATTCCAGGTGAAGTACCCTTTTGATGCAGGTTCTTTTGCAGAGAGGGTTTGCCATGGCGATGAAGGAGAGGTCCTGTATTCAACCATCACGGTATCGATCGCATTGCTGGACCAGGTAATGTTGTAGTTCTGCTTCCTGAATAAGCTTTTGCCACTTTGCGGGTCACCAATGGCAAGGATCGGTGTGTTGCCTACATACTTATAAATATAGCCGTCATTTCCGGTGGCAAAACCATGTGTGGCGTTTAAAAAATGAACATGCAATAAAGAAGTGTTGATCTTTGTGAATCGCGACCATACGGAGTTTGTTTTGGTTAACAAACCACTTGGGTAAGCCACATAGCCATTGGCCGAATCCATAAAATACATGCCGGAATAGGTAGGAAAACCGGTTTGCCCGGTGTTTACATTGGTCCAGTTACTGCCTCCGTTTACAGATTGAACGAACACATTATACCCGGCCGCATAAATAACATTAGCGGCAGGCATAGACACATCATATAAGGTATTTGTAATGCTGATGATACGGGGCGACCAGGTTGCACCCCCGTCATTTGTTACATGTATGCGGCCCATGTTGCCAACGGCACAGCCATTGTTTTCGTCAAAAAAGGTAATGGCCGTCATGTTTTCTGTATGGCCCAGGTTAAAGTAGCTCCATGTGCTTCCGCCATCTGTTGTTTTTAAAATAAAAGCGCTATCAGCGGGTTGTACATTCATTCGTCCGTTACCTACAATGAACCCGGTGGTTTTGCTGGTAAATGTAATGTCTTTATAATGCTGGTAAGGCCGTGGAATAGTTGTATACGATGCACCTCCGTTCACTGTTTTATAAATGTAGCCTTTGTCGCCCACCACAAAGCCTGTATCGGCCGAAGTGAAATAAAAAGCATTGGGATAAGTGTTTGCAATTTGCCCGGTGGTATAGGCCCATGTGTTTCCACCGTCTCCCGACCTGTACAGCTGCCTGCCATAATTATTGGCAGCATACACCACATCGGGTGTTACTGTCTGCACCTTACCCAGGGGATTGGATTGTTCGGCTGTAATGATCCTGATCCATTGTGCATGGGTATTTTGCAGGCACATCAGCAATAGCAGCAGAGCAAAAAAGTATTGTTTTTTCATAACATGAATTTTGCTTCGAAAATCACCCGAAATGAAAACGGAAACAATACGCTGATTGGCGTATAATTAAAAAACCTCCCTGGTCTCTAAGCAGGGAGGTTTTATGAGTGTCGTGCATTAAAATTTTACGCTGGTTTGGGTGCAATTCCGCATTCCCAACAGGCTTCCGTATTTTTTTATTGTCCCTGTGCTAATGAATAGCCCACCTTATCGCCATACACACAAAGGGTTTCGAACGATGGAACAAAAAATACCTCCGAGATTCTGCCCAATAGTTCAAAGATCTCTTTCTGGGTCAGTTCACCTTCAATGCGTGCGCAG
>JAZKGM010000011.1:0-3322 GCA_040385895.1 Bacteroidota bacterium | reverse complement strand
GCAGAAAATATTGACCAGATGGTTGAGCGCCTTAAATTCGATATCCTGTACATCGAAAACATGAGCCTTGCTATGGATTTCAGGATCATGATCTATACGGTTAAAACGATTGTTCAGGGCAGGGGGAAATAGGTAAGGAATGCCGGAAGATAGGGGAAGTTCATAGAGGATAGTTAATAGAAGCGGGAAGTACCAAGTGGAAATATGTCATTGCGAGCGAAGCGCGGCAATCTCTTTTACAGAAAAGTCCATAGTTCATAGACAATAGTTAATAGCTTGGAGAATCTGGATTAGTAGCATCTCTTAAGATTGATCAAGCTACGATTTAACGGAGGATTGATGCATTTGCTTCGTGATTCCGCTGTGCCCTTCGTGTTTCCGTTGTGTTCTTTATGGTTTTACTCAAACCATACCAAAGGCAATCCCGGTTTCTTATAAGTATACGATATCAGCAAATGGTTGATAGGAAATAGATCGTGGAATTAATACATCACCACGTCAACTTAAATTCACTAAGAGATCTGTCCCCAGCGCGAAGCTTTGCTGTTGGATAAAAAATACCTTGCCAGTTTCTGGTTATGCGGTTGAACCAATTGCGGATCTTTTTCAAGGATCGCACTGGCCGCTTCGCGTGCCTGTTGCAATAAAAGCTGGTCCTTGGCAATGTCGGCAATTTTAAGGTCGAGCACCCCGCTTTGCATGGTTCCTTCCAGCTGCCCGGGACCGCGTAATTTGAGATCGACTTCAGAAATTTCAAACCCGTTATTGGTCTCACACATTGTTTTTAAACGAAGCCTGCCATCCGCGCTCAGCTTATAGCCTGTCATTAATACGCAATAGCTCTGGTCTGCGCCCCGGCCTACTCTTCCGCGTAACTGGTGCAATTGCGATAAGCCGAACCGCTCGGCACTTTCAATGATCATTACACTTGCATTGGGCACATTAACGCCAACTTCAATTACCGTAGTTGCCACCATCATGTGGGCCTCTCCTTTAACAAAGCGGCTCATTTCGGCATCTTTATCGGCCGGTTTCATTTTTCCATGCACCATAGCGATCTGGTATTTGGGCATAGGGAAATGTTTAAGCAACTCTTCGAACCCGTTCTGCAGGTTCATGTAATCCAGTTTTTCACTCTCCTCGATCAGGGGATACACCACATAAACCTGTCTTCCTTTTGCAATCTCGTCCCGCATAAAACCAATAACGGCAAGCCGGTTTGCATCAAGCCGGTGTACCGTTTTAATCGGTTTCCTTCCGGCAGGCAGCTCATCAATAATGCTGGTGTCAAGATCTCCATATAGGGTCATGGCCAAAGTGCGGGGAATAGGGGTGGCCGTCATCACCAGCACATGTGGCGGGTATACATTTTTTTTCCAAAGCTTCGCCCGTTGTTCCACCCCGAAACGGTGTTGTTCGTCAACAATGGCAATGCCCAGGTTTTTAAACTGGACCACGCTTTCAATGAGCGCATGCGTACCAATTAAAATATGCACGGTACCGCTTAATATATCGGCCATTATTTGCCTCCGTTTTTTAGCAGGGGTTGAACCCGTGAGCAACTCCACCTTAACAGGCATATCAGCTAACAATACTGTTAAGGTTTGAAAGTGCTGCTGCGCTAAAATTTCCGTAGGTGCCATCATGCACGCCTGGTAATTATTGTCAATGGCCATCAGCATGCTCATTAAAGCCACCACGGTTTTGCCGCTGCCCACATCGCCCTGCACAAGCCTGTTCATTTGTTTAGTGCCTTTCATGTCTGCACGTATTTCTTTAAGCACGCGCTTTTGTGCATTGGTAAGCTCGAAAGGTAAATAAGTGTTATAAAATGAATTGAACAGGTCACCGATCACATCAAGCTTGATCCCGTTAAAGATCTGCGTGCGTTTTATCTTGTAACGCAGCAGGCGCAGCTGTATAAAGAACAGTTCTTCAAACTTCAGCCGTTTCTGTGCTTTGGCCAGTGCTTCATTACTTTGAGGGAAGTGGATCGTGATCAATGCCTCTTTGCGGGGCATCAGGTTGAGTTCTTCAATTAAATAACCCGGTAAATTTTCTTCCACGTCAAACCTGGCATCCGTTACCAGTGCATTGGTTAACTTCATCAGCACCTTGCTGTCGATGCTGCGCGCGCGCATGCGTTCCGTAACCGTATAAAACGGCATGATGTGCATGTACATTTTACTTTCTGCCGATTCCGGGTCATCCACGGTGGGATGGGCGATGTTGTACGAACCGTTAAATTCTGTGGGCTTTCCGAAAACAATATATTCCCGTCCTTCCGTAATGCTATCGCGCACCCATTTCGCGCCTTTAAACCAAACCAGTTCGATGTGGCCCGTTTTATCAACCAGGTCGGCAACCAGCCGCTCCGTTTTATGTTGCCCCAGGGTGCGTAAGTTCCTTATCTTTCCTTTGAGCTGGATATAGGGCATATCCGCATTCACATCATTAACCTGATGAAACTGTGTGCGGTCCATGTGGCGATATGGAAAATGAAAAAGCAGGTCATGGAACGTAAAGATCCCCAGCTCCTTCTTTAGCATGTCGGCCCTGGCTGTACCCACACCTTTTAAATACTCTATTTGTGTGTTTAAAAAATGCACTCGTGCAATAATACCTAATACACGCTCATTTATTGCCCATATGCGCCATTACTTTTCCCTCAATAAATGTGAATTAAATGTATGCGCTAACATATATTTTAGCGGCATGAAGCGTATTTTATTTTTCCTGCTTACCTCGGGCTTGTCGTTTGCTGCATCTGCCCAAAAACACCTGTTCCCGATTAAGATAAAAGATAAATGGGGCTATACCAATGCTGCCGGAAAAATGGTGATCGCTGCCCAATATGATTATGCAGAGTCGTTTTTTGAAGACCGGGCAGTGGTAGCGCTCGAAAATCAACCTTGTGTGATCAACACATCGAACAAACGGATTATAGACACCGGGCTTTACATTAACATTACCCGTTACAGCGAAGGCCTGGCAAAAGTTACGGATACCAAACTGAAACAAAGCTTCATTGACGTGAACGGGAAAAAAGCCTTCGATCTCCCCGCAAACATTTACGATGCAAGGCCGTTTAACAACGGCTTATCTTCTGTTGCAACAAGCGTGGATATACACAAACAGAAGTTTGGGCATGATCTTGTTGACCTGGGCTACAAATTCGGTTACATGAATAAAAAGGGCGAACAGGTTGTTCCTTTTGAGTATGATGATGCAGACGATTTCCAGAACGGATTTGCCCGGTTCAGGGAAGGAACGAAGTTTGGTGTTTTAGACTCTACGGGCCGGGTCCTGGTGCCGGCCAGGT
>JAZKGM010000010.1:0-2770 GCA_040385895.1 Bacteroidota bacterium | reverse complement strand
AGTGGTTTCGTCAAGGTACTTGCTGTGTGTAGTTGCGTTTTTGTATCGGGTGATCAATTCATCCACTTTATCTAAAGTAAGGTTTTCGTGAAACTGTTCACCGATCTGTAACATTGGTGCGGTGCCGCAGCTGCCCAGGCATTCTACCGTTTTTAAAGTGAATTTGCCATCGGGGGTTGTTTCCCCGTTTTTTATGCCGAGGCGTTTTTCAATGTGGTTGATAATATCGTTGGCACCACGCAGCCAGCAGCTGCTGGTCTGGCAAACTTCGATCAGGCATTTGCCAACCGGGTTCAGGTTGAACATGCTATAAAAGCTGGCCACTTCATATACTTCGATGGGTTGAATGTTCAATATTTCTGCTACCTTATCCATAACAGGTGCGCTTAACCAGCCATCAAATTCCGCTTGTGCAATATGCAATGCAGGGATCAAAGCCGATTTATGCCTGCCTTCCGGATAGCGCTTCACCAGGTTCCTGATCAAACTTTCTGATTCTGCACTAAAACGTATTTCTTTTAATTCACTCATTTTTGTTCAGTTCTTAGCTTTTGGTTGTTGGTTTTTGGTATTCCGTTTGAACCAATCCAACATTCAAAATCCAACATTTTCTTATGCGTCTAATTCTCCTGCAATCACGTTCATGCTGCTCATGGTCAGGATCGCATCGCTCAACATGCCGCCTTTGATCATTTCAGGATAGGCCTGGTAAAAAATAAAGCAAGGCCTGCGGAAATGCAAACGCAACGGAGCACGTCCGCCATCGCTGATCAGGTAAAATCCCAATTCCCCGTTTCCGCCTTCCACCGCATGATAGATCTCGCCTTTTGGTACATCTGTTTCTCCCATCACCACCTTAAAGTGATAGATCAGTGCTTCCATTTTGGTGTACACATCTGCTTTAGGAGGCAGGTAAAAATCGGGAACATCTGCATACCATTTTCCGGCAGGCATATTATCTAAAGCCTGGCGGATTATTTTAAGGCTTTCGTGGATCTCGTTCTGGCGAACCATAAAGCGATCATATGTATCTCCGTTCACGCCAACAGGAATGGTAAAATCAAAATCTTCGTAAGAGCTGTAAGGGGTCATTACACGCACATCGTAATCTACACCGGCTGCGCGAAGGTTCGGCCCGGTAAAGCCATATTCCATGGCGCGTTTTCCTGAAATAGGTCCGGTGTTCACAATGCGGTCGTAGAATATCCTGTTGCGTTCAAGCATGCTTGAAAAATCGCCAAAGGCTTTAGGGAACTCGTTTAAAAAATCTTTGATCTTTTTATACACTTCATCGCTGAAATCGCGCTCCAAGCCACCAATGCGGCCAATGTTCGTGGTTAAACGGGCACCGCAGATCTGTTCGTAAATATCATAGATCTTTTCGCGCCATTGGAACATGTAGGTGAAGCCGGTTAAAGCACCGGTATCTACAGCAACAACAGCATTGCATACCAAATGGTCGGCAATGCGCGCCAGTTCCATAATGATCACACGCATGTATTGTGCGCGTTTGGGGATCTCCACACCAATCAGTTTTTCCACGGTCATGTGCCAGCCCATATTGTTTATGGGCGATGAGCAATAGTTCATGCGGTCGGTGAGGGGAGTGATCTGGTTATAGGGCCGGTGCTCGGCAATTTTTTCGAAAGCACGGTGTATGTAGCCAATGGTTTGCTCGGCATCAACAATAATTTCACCATCCATTTTAAGGATGTTCTGAAAAATACCGTGGGTGGCCGGGTGCGTAGGACCGAGATTTAACGTAGTATATTCCGGTTCTTCTATCTGCTCAACGCTTTTATCGTCAAATTCATTCATGGTTGATCGGTGCTATATATTAACGGCCAAAATATTTATCTTCTTTATCGGTGCGCGTTCCGTCTTCAAGCGGGTATTCTTTCCGCATCGGGAAATAATCCATTTCATCCACGTTTAAAATACGTTTTAAATTGGGGTGACCAATGAAGTTTATTCCATAAAAATCAAAGGTTTCACGTTCCTGCCAGTTTGCAGCGGCAAACAAAGTAGTTGCTGTAGCAATGCTTGGGTTTGAAACGGGAATAAATGCTTTGATGCGGATGCGGATATTTTTTGTAAAGCTGTGAATGTGGTATATCACACAAAACTCCTGGTTGGGAATTTCCGGAAAGTGGGCTCCGCAGAGATCGGTTAAAAATGCAGCCTCTATTTCGGTATCGGTTTTAAACCAGCGTAAAATATCAATGACCTTATCAGGGTTCACCACCAGCGTAAGCATACCAAATGGTTCGCTCGCGGCCAGTATATCAGCGCTGAAGCTGGTTTTTACCTTGTCTAAAATGTATGTGTTTGTTAGTTCTGACATTAGTTCGCACTTATTGGATACCGTATTGCTGCATCAGCGCTTTGTATTGTTCGGAGTTACGCCTGCGCAGCGGTTCGTTCTTCACCAGCTCCTGGATCTGCATTAGCCCGTCAAGGATCTGCTCGGGGCGGGGAGGGCAGCCCGGCACATACACATCAACCGGGATCACTTTATCAATGCCCTGGAGTACGCTGTATGTGTCGAAAATGCCACCACTGCTTGCACAGGCACCAACAGATAAAACCCAGCGCGGCTCGGCCATCTGCAAATAAACCTGGCGCAGCACCGGGCCCATTTTTTTAGCAATGGTTCCGGCCACGATCAACAGGTCGGCCTGGCGTGGAGAAAAGCTTAACCTTTCTGAACCAAAGCGGGCCATATCGTAATTGCTGCCCATGGTGGCCATAAATTCAATTCCGCAGCACG
>JAZKGM010000009.1:0-4083 GCA_040385895.1 Bacteroidota bacterium | reverse complement strand
ACTGCCTGTTCGTATATTTTTGAGGCCTCGATGGTTTTGTTCAACGCGTATAAGATGCGCCCTTTTCTGAACAGGTAAATGGAGTTATCGGCTTTAAGCGCTAAAGCCTGTTCGATATCAGCCAATGCAAGGTCTAAGTACTTTTCGTTGTAATAGATGCCCGCCCTGCGGTAATACAATTCGGCATCTGTTGGGTTTTTCTCAATTTCAACGCTTATTTCCTTCACCGATTTCACTTCTTTTTTTGTGTCAGCTTTCGTTTCGTTTCCAGGTTGGGGAGAACTATTGCAAGCCGTTATTATGCTGATGATAAGAGTTATAAAAATCAGTTTTTTCATGCGTTTATTGAAGGTAATAATGTTAGTTTTGAAGCAGTAACTAATAAGTGTGCAAAAAAGCTAAATTAGTTTGCAACCCGAAATAAATTAATTCATACGCAAATTTAAATCCAATGCCTTTTTATCATAAACAGGGTAAGATCCCGCAAAAGCGCCATACACAATTTCGTAAGCCGGATGGAACTTTATACTCCGAAGAGTTGGTGAGTACGGAAGGTTTCAGCAGCATTTACAGCCTGGTTTATCATACCCACCCGCCAACGCTGGTAAAACATATTGGTGAAGCATATGATGTGGCACCTAAGGCGGCTTTGAAAAAAAACCTGCAGAACAGGAGCTTTTTAACGTTTAATACAAAACCCGAAGACGATTACCTGAAAAGCCGCGTGTATACGCTGTTCAATAACGACCTGTACCTCTCATCGGCTGCTCCTAAAAAAAGCATGACGGATTATTTTTACAAAAATGCCGATGCCGATGAAGTTGTTTTTATTCACGCGATGAGGTGATCTTTGTGCATGAAGGAAGCGGTGTTTTAAAAACCGTTTTCGGGGAGATCGAATTTGAATATGGCGACTATTTGGTGATCCCGCGCGGGATCATTTACCAGATGCATTTTAACACGGAAGCCAACCGCCTGTTCATCACCGAAAGCTTTTCTCCCATCCGTGCCCCCAAACGTTACCTGAATAAGAATGGCCAGTTCCTGGAGCATTCACCGTATTGCGAACGTGACATCAAGCTTCCGCAAAACCTGCAGACACATGATGAATTGGGGGAATTTAAGATCATGATCAAGAAGCAGGATATGATCTATCCATATACGCTTGGTGCGCATCCTTTCGATGCCATTGGCTGGGATGGTTACCAGTACCCTTACGGTTTCAGCATTCATAATTACGAGCCGATAACCGGCCGTGTGCATATGCCGCCTCCCATTCATCAAACTTTTGAGGGGCATAATTTCGTGATCTGCTCTTTTGTTCCGCGTTTGTATGATTACCACCCGGATTCGATACCTGCTCCTTACAACCACAGCAATGTAGACAGCGATGAAGTATTGTATTATGTAGATGGTGATTTTATGAGCCGCAAACATGTGGAGCGTGGTATGATCAGCCTGCATCCTAAAGGGATCCCTCACGGACCTCACCCGGGAACGGTTGAAAAATCGATCGGTAAAAAAGAAACCAAAGAACTGGCAGTTATGATCGATCCTTTTTACCCGCTCCAGATCACGCAGGAAGCCATGGAGGTGGAAGACCCGCATTATTATAAAACCTGGGTTGAATAAACAACAACTCGTTTCAAAAAGAGCCATCAACGATTTTGTTAATGGCTCTTTTATTTTTAGGGTAACTGATGATTGTCAGGATTACGTTCAAATGACAATTGTCAGAGGATATATAATTGAAAAATTGATTCTTGCATATCAAATAACGCAGACATGGAAACAGTAGAAACCACAAAACAGGCTCCTGCACCGACAGCAGATTTTTTACCGCTGAACGGAACAGACTATATTGAGCTTTGGGTTGGCAATGCCAAGCAGGCCGCCCATTTTTATAAATCAGCGTTCGGTTTTCAGAGCCTTGCTTATGCCGGTCCTGAAACGGGGCTGAAAGATCGCGCATCGTATGTATTGATCCAGAATAAAATGCGCCTGGTGCTTACTTCGCCTTTAAGAAGCGACAGCCACATTGCAGAGCATCACCGCAAACATGGTGACGGTGTGAAGTACCTGGCCCTTTGGGTGGATGATGCATATGGATCGTACGAAAAAACCACCGGACGTGGTGCAACAGGAACGGTTGAACCCAAAACCTTAACCGATAAAAACGGGGAGGTTCGCATGAGCGGAATAAAAACATATGGCGAAGTGGAGCATTTGTTTATCGAACGCAAAAATTACACCGGTGTGTTCATGCCGGGTTTTGTGGAATGGAAAAGCAATTACAATCCTGAGCCTGTTGGCTTATTATACGTAGACCATTGTGTGGGCAACGTGGGCTGGAACCAGATGAACCCGTGGGTGAAATATTATGAAGATGTAATGGGCTTCCGCAATATTTTATCGTTCGATGATAATGACATCAGCACCGAATATTCGGCATTGATGAGCAAAGTAATGAGCAATGGAAATGGTTATGTGAAGTTTCCTATTAATGAACCGGCCGAAGGGAAGAAAAAATCGCAGGTGGAGGAATACCTTGAGTTTTATGAAGGCGAAGGGGTACAACACGTTGCCATTGCCACAAAAGATATTGTTTCAACTGTAAGGCAATTAATGGCACGTGGAGTGGAGTTCTTAAAAGTTCCCGACAGCTATTATGAAGATCTGTTTGACCGGGTAGGCAAAATAGAAGAAGACATTGAACCATTGCGCGAGCTTGGCATTTTGGTAGACAGGGATGACGAAGGTTACCTGCTTCAATTGTTCAGCAAGCCGGTGGAAGACAGGCCTACCATGTTTTTTGAAATCATACAACGCAAGGGTGCGAAAAGCTTTGGGAAAGGAAACTTTAAAGCTTTGTTTGAAGCTTTGGAACGCGAACAGGAAATAAGAGGGAATTTATAACCCATATATCCCAACTGTTGATCGAGGAATAAATAAATCGGGACTGCCTGATACATGACACGAAAAAAGACGCGAGAACCGCGTCTTTTTTTATTCTATGCCTATTGCTAAAAATACTTAAACCGTAGCATTAAACCATTTTTAACCTTTATTTTTGATAACTTTAATTTTACATAAGACACAAATGAAAACAAAACTACTTGTACTTTTTACCCTATGTCTATCCTTAAATGTTTTTGCCCAAACCAGTTACAACACCAGCTATTTTCCGAACAGTGGAAATCCCGGTGGTGTGAATACGGAGCCTACTGATAATTTAACGGCAGGCTGGGGAATACTTATTGCACCTGCAATAAGCACCAATCAATGGTCGGCCAGTTTTGCACTGCCTTTTGCCTTTCAATTTTACGGCAATCCGGTAACCAGTCTCAGGGCGAGTGCAAACGGGCTTGTGAGCTTTGCGGCAAACCCTTCTTTAGCGGACAACAATACAGACCTTCCTTCGGGTATCCTGCCCGATAGTACGATTGCCTGTTTCTGGGATGCATTTACCAATACACCTGCCACAGGCAACAATGACAGCGTGTGCTGGAAAGTTTTTGGGTCTGCACCAAACCGCCAGCTCTGGATCAAATGGGCCACTTTCGAATCGGGAAGCCCATCTGTGAGCGCAGTAACTTACAGCTGTGTGCTGGAAGAAACGACTAATAATATTTACATGGTAGAAAGCGATTTTGCTGTAAACATTTCTACCGCGCTTACTTCCGTTACCACCGGTGTGCAGTTAAACACAAGTACCGCTAAACAATACGATAACAAATACCGCCAGAGGCCGGCTAATGCTACTACTTCGGCCGATAATAATTACATTTTATTTTCACCGTTTGCCCTCACAAATATGGCAGTTTCATCAGCTGAATGCAGCCAGCCGGTGCTCAATAAAATCTCTAAAAACACGATCAACAACCCGATTATCCGGGTACGTGTTCCTGCCAATGGCGAACTCAATGCCTTGGCTTTAACGCAACTTTCATTCAATACCAACGGTACGTTTAGCACCAGTGACATTACTTCTGCCCGTGTTTTTTATACCGGAGGCGACAGCACGTTTAATGCGCTGAGCCAGTTTGGGTCTGCAGTGAGCACACCTATCGGGGCATTTAATGT
>JAZKGM010000008.1:0-3053 GCA_040385895.1 Bacteroidota bacterium | reverse complement strand
TTACCCGCCCGGTATGAAGCAGAAAGGACAGAACGTTATTCTCCCAGCAGTTTTTTAACCAGCACGTGGCCGTCTGGGGTTATTACTTTTACGAGATAAGTGCCTTTGGCAACCGACTCGGTGTTCCATTTCAAGGTGTATTTGTTCCTGTTTGTTTTAAGGTTGTCGAATGTTTTTACGGTTTTTCCGTCCATGTTGTCGATCGATACAGTGAAGCTTGTTTCGGTTTCTGTGGCAATATCGATTGACACAGCTCCTTTAGCAGGGTTTGGATAAATTTTCACCGAAGTGTTTTCGTCACTGATGCCTTCACCTTGCTCTTTGTTGCCGGTTGCCGGTGACTTCGGATTGTGGTCGTCAGGGAAGCCTGATCCAGGGAATGCACATTGTTTAGCCGAAGATACCGATGTTCCGTTAGGGCATTTTGCAATTACACGCCATGAGAAGCAAGAAGGTTTAAAGTCCAGTCCCAGTTCGGCCCAGTTAATGAGGTAGGTATTACCGGTAACGGTAACTTTACGCGGAGACATAGCGATACTGGCCCTGCAGCATTCGGGATCGTTAGGAATGATCTCTACTTCGTAAGAGACGGCACCCGGAACAGGAGTCCATGACAACAAACCTGTAGATGAGTTGTATGTAAGGTTGGTTGGTGGTGTCAGGTCTGTACATTCATGCGGTGTAACAGCATCGCATTCCTGGTAGCAAACGCTTTGAGCAAAACAATTTTCACCGCATTCGTTTGCGATCTTGTGTTTGATCAGGTAGCATGGTCCTGCGCCCGATAGGTAAACGCTTGGGAAATTGTACGTTCCGATATAGCTATACGAACCGATACAGCCGGTGGGGCTGCTGTAAATTTCCCAGGTGTGCGTGCCCGATGATGTTGGAGTTACAACGAGGGTTGAGGCTGTAGCGGCAGTTGCGCAGAATGAAGCATTCGGTCCGCCTGTAATGGTTAAATTACCATTGATCTGAAGGCCTGTAGGTGACTGAGGACTTGAAGGAATGCCCCAGTTATATACGCGCAGCAGGATCGTGTTGGTTCCCACTACCAGGTCGGTGCTTGGTATTGCCATGGAAACGCTGGTTGCCAAAGGGCTGAACCCATACGCTACTACGTGCGTGTTGCTGTTCACAATAACCTGGTTAACCTGGTCATCGGCACCGATAGTGGTGAAGTTAAAAACGGCCTGGGTGCTGGCACACACATAATCGAGGTCAAAGGTCATTTTGTAATAATAATCGCCCATTGGCAGGTTAGAGGAAGGTTGTATTCCGCTTACCCCCGGAGCAATCCATCTTACCGCAGGATCAAGCGTCCAATACGGAGAAGAGCCCCATCCAACCGGAATGCCATTGGTGCTGTAGGTAGGCATGTACGAGGCCGGCAGTGCAGGATTGTTCCCCGGGAAACACACCGTCCATGTGTCGTCTGCTGAACCATAAGGAATCAGGGTACTTGGTGGAAGAACACCGGTACTCAGGTCGATAACCTGTGCCGAAGCTTGCATGCCGGTGAGTAGCAGCAATGCAAATGATAAACAAATAAAAATGCGTTTCATGTTTTAGATTTTTAATTAAATGTGAGTAATAAATAAGCTTTCTTGATATCAATTACTCAAAACTAAATTCATGTGCAGCATTTTTTCGCGGGTAGCTTCCCAAAGTCCTTTTTACTGCTGCAAAAAGCTGCTTTAAGTTTCCCTGGTGTTAAATGGCGGTTCTTTTTAACCACCCGTTTTAAAAGTTGGCCGTGGTTTTTTTGCACGAAAACTATGATGTGCCAACAACAAGCAGCACAGTCACTTAATAAAAAAAGCTGCCCGGAAACGAGCAGCTTTTGTAAAATGATTTGATGGGTCCTATAAATGGATGCACTCGCCATATGCCTGTGCTGCGGCTTCCATAATGGCTTCGCTCATGGTAGGGTGAGGGTGAACCGATTTAATGATCTCCATACCTGTGGTTTCCAGTTTACGGGCTACCACCACTTCTGCGATCATTTCTGTAACGTTCATGCCAACAAAATGGGCGCCTAAGAACTCACCATATTTTGCATCAAAAATTACTTTAACAAAGCCTTCTTTGGCCCCGGCTGCGCTTGCTTTGCCTGAGGCAGAGAACGGGAATTTTCCAACTTTAAGCTCGTAACCGGCTTCTTTGGCTGCTTTCTCGGTAAAGCCTACTGAAGCAACTTCAGGCATACTATAGGTACAACCCGGAATGTTATTATAATTTAATGGCTCAGGATGATGACCTGCGATCTGCTCCACGCAGATAATACCTTCTGCACTGGCTACGTGAGCCAGTGCCTGGCCTTTCACAATATCACCAATAGCATATACACCTTTAATATTTGTTGCATAAAAATCGTCAACCAGTACTTTGCCTTTATCGGTTTTAACGCCAACGGCTTCAAGGCCCAGGTTCTCCAGGTTTGTTTGAACACCAACAGCCGAAAGCACCACATCCGCTTCCAGTTCAACAACGCCTGTTTTTGTTTTCACTTTCACTTTGCAGCCGGTGCCTTTGGTATCTACTGATTCAACAGAAGAGTCGGTCATGATCTCAATGCCGTTTTTCTTGAACGCTTTTGCTACTTCTTTCGAAACATCTTCATCTTCAACCGGTAAAATGTTTGGCAGAAATTCAACAATGGTAACCTTGGTTCCCATGGTATTGTAGAAATAAGCGAACTCACAACCGATGGCCCCGCTTCCCATCACGATCATTGATTTGGGTTGGGTTGGCAGGTTCATGGCCTCCCGGTAGCCGATCACTTTTTTGCCATCGATTTTAACATTAGGCAACTCGCGGCTGCGCGCACCTGTAGCTAAAATAATGTGCTTGGCTTCGTATGTTTTTTTAGCGCTGGCCGCATCTGTAACTTCAACCTTGCCGGCAGAAGCCAGTTTCCCGGTTCCCATGATCACATCAATTTTGTTTTTTTTCATCAGGAACGCGATGCCTTTGCTCATTCCGTCAGCAACACCACGGCTGCGTTTTACCACAGCCCCAAAATCGTGTGCTGATTCTTTTACGGTGATGCC
>JAZKGM010000007.1:0-3287 GCA_040385895.1 Bacteroidota bacterium | reverse complement strand
TCGATTTCAATCAACATTGTTTTACAACATCACTATTAATAACTGTCCGCTTTTAAGTAGCTGATTTGAAATTGCAGTCAGTTCGAGTGCCGTTTGCATCGGTTATGCAGGGAGCGGTGTATCGAGAACCTAAGGTATACTTTTTAGCTTCCCGATACGGGGTATCATGCATTCTTCAAACAACATACATACATAAGCCTGCCAGAAGTGGCTACCTGTTTTGTTTCCTGTAAACAGATAATCACTATTCTTTAAAGCAAAAAAGGAGCTGTTCTCAACAGAACAGCTCCTTTTTAAAATAAGATCCGTAATCGGTTAGTTTGTTTTCACCAGCTTCATCACCTTATTTTCCGAACCATTAAGTTTAAGGAAATAAACGCCTGCATCCAGGTGTTTGAGATCTAACGTGAACGATCCGCTGCTTTGCACAGGCTGGGCGATCACTACACGCCCCTGCATATCGGTTACTTCAATGCTATGGGTACCTGATGTACCGTTTAGTATATGAACAGTAACCTTTGTAGTGAACGGATTCGGATAAACCTCGAGCACATGGCCCTGCAAGGTTTCTTTTGTTACACTTTCTACAGCACTGATTGTTTTAGCTCCGTTTTGATCCGTTTGAACCAGGCGGTAATACAAGGTATTGATCCCTTTACCGGCAAAAGCGCCTGCATCCGCATAATGATAATTACGCATCACTTTGCTGTTCCCAAATCCTTTTACAAAACCGATCCCGCTAAATGAAGTGTTGTCTTCCGAACGTTCAATCACAAAGCCTTCATTATTCGTTTCACTGGCTGTTGACCATTTCAGCAATACATCCTCGTTGTTCAGGAGTGCTTTAAACGAAATGAGTTTTACCGGTACCGGTATAGAGGCCTCATGTGCACCCATGTACGGATAACTGGCACTTCTTGCATTGTTGTCAATATCAAAACCTATTGTAGCCACTGGCGTTCCGGCCAGGGCCACATTGCCATTGGAAAAAGCAGCCAGGTGAAGATCGGCAGGAGCAACATAAGCAACACTGTCGTTCCTGCTATTGGTATTTGCTGAAGTTGCAGATTTAAGGTCAGCAAGCGTTGCAATATCCGTTGTGTTCCCCCTCATTAAAATGCCATGCGGGGCCGAAACAAAAAAGTTGTTGTAATTAAACACCTGGCTGGTAAAAGGAGCGCTTGCCGTGGTCCAGTATGCATAGTGCTTGGATCCGGTAACAGTGCCCCTCATCGAGTTGGTGAAAATATTATTCCTGATATCGATGTTTGGATATGTTCCGGTCATGATCAGTAAAGCCGCGCTGCCGCTTGCACTTGTGCCACCTGTAGGCTGGCCGTACAGGTTCACAGAATTGTGGTACACTTTCAGGCCGCTTCCCCCGATTAACCGGATGCCGAAAGCATTATATGTTGTTCCGGTTGCACTGTAATTAGAGGTGATGATATCAGAGACCATATTGTTACAGATCGAATCATTGCTGATATCAATGCTGCTGTTTATGCTGATGCCATATGCACCGTATCCGCTTGTGCTGGTAGAATAAATCCCGGTCACAACATTGCTGCTGATCATCGAGTTGGTTGTTCCTTCCAGCAGCTCAATACCTGAAACATTGATCGAACCGGTGGTTCTAACATTAAAGATCTTGTTCTTACTGATCACAGCACGGTTTGTATTTTTAATATACACCCCGTATTGCCTGTTATACATGTTGGTGGTATCTGTTCCGATATCATTGTTAGCGACCGTCAGGTTATTTACCTTTGATGATGATGAAGTTCCGTTGCTTACAATGGCTGCGTTGCAATTATAAATGTTGTTGGCAATAAGGCTGATATTGTCATGTCCCGTGCCTGTTGAAGCTAAAGCAACTGTTGGTCCGGCTACCAATACCCCTATTGTGTTGGTTTGCGAGCCTCCTTTGATTTTTGTATTCTTAACCATGGTATTTTTAACACCAACCGACCCGCTCAGTCCTTCAAACCAGATCACAGAAGAAACAGCTGTAGCCGTATTATTCAGCAACAGGTTCCTGCTGCCTGTTCCATTGTTAGAACCGTCTAACGTAAAATATTGAACCTTATCAGCAATTTTTAAAATGGCCTGGCTGTTTGATCCGGATATGATCGTATTCACTCCCGGTGCCGGTTTAATTGTAACCGTGTTGGTAACAGATGAACCTATTATTTCCTGGATTGTTAACGGAAATGCCTCTGCCGAAGAATAGGCAGCATCGTTCAGATCGAACACAACCGGGCCGCTAACGCCCCTGGTAGCCAGGTCGGTTAATGCAGCTGTAATGGTCTGGTAAGAATTAGATACCGAAGACCCGATGCTGTATGAACCGTTCATAGGACCTGCCGATGATACGATGTAAAAATTAGGATTAGTAGGCAGCCCGCTAATGGCAGCAACACCACTTGCAGCAAAACCTGCCGAAGGGTTTGCCGCAGTATTAGGCACAGCAGCAAGATCCTGCGCTGTTACAAAATACAAAATGGTATCCGCATGACTTACCGTACCTCCGTTAAGAATACTGTAGTTAATATAAAAGCTGAACGGAGATGAGCTGTTTGTTGCGTCTGCATACTTCCAGCCGTTATCTGCCGATGTATTGCCAACAATCACATTGGCATCCCTTTTCTTTTTATAATAAATACGCGGAGCAGTACCAAAGGTAATGCTGACACCTGTGGCATCGGTAATGGCAGCCTGCAGCGTTTCTCCCGAAGTGCTCGGGCTAAGCTTGGCGATCGGTGTATAAGTAATTACCGGTGGAACAAGATCAGTTGGCGCCCCGTCAAACTCATAAGCACCCATATCAGGAGCGGTGTTTCCGCCATATGTGGTTGGAGTGATTTTAGGCCTGGTATCGTTGTTATGATCGCCTGTTACATTAGTAAGAACAAGGGCTCCCGATTCAAGCGGTGTTGGCGTAGATCCCGAATTGATCTGCAGGTTGGTATTGGAAGTGAACAGGGAAGGAACAGCAACAGA
Organism: Bacteroidota bacterium; assembly: GCA_040385895.1. Classification (GTDB taxonomy): domain Bacteria; phylum Bacteroidota; class Bacteroidia; order UKL13-3; family UKL13-3; genus UBA6183. The sequence goes on along the minus strand of JAZKGM010000007.1, from coordinate 287 downwards.
AGATTGGTCCTTCGTGGTAAGCGCTCTCCATGCTGCGATGTTTAACGCATCCGAACCTTTAAAACCTACCCGTGCAAATGAACCCGCACCTGATGTGTCGTAATTATTATTATCGATTGTTGCAAAAGAGCTTGCTGCCGATGCATATACGGCATAACTTTTACTTCCTGCTTTACCCACAAAACCGTTTGCGAAAATGTTATTCAGCACCTTCAGGTTAACCGAAGCATTCCTTATCATTAAAGCTGCCGATAAGGTTCCGGCTACTGACGCTGTAACAGGGCCAC
>JAZKGM010000006.1:0-3859 GCA_040385895.1 Bacteroidota bacterium | reverse complement strand
TCTTTGTCGACCTTATTTACTGCCTTAACCTCTCCACCTGCTTCTTTGTCAAACCAAATATCTTACTAACAAACTCAACTGTAGAACCTTCCTGCAACGCTTTCTTAGCAAGTTCAAGAGTGTTTTTCTTTTTCACCTCTTTCATCTCATCTAGCAACCTGTCAATCTCCGTAAAGCTCAGGTCGTAGGTGGTGTTCTTTTCAATGCGCTTCAACAGGCCGCTATCCACAAAGCTGTAGTAGTTTTGTTCCGAAATAATGAGGTGCTCAATAACCGGCACTTTAAGGAATTTGCCAATGGCCAGCATTTTATCGGTAAGCTCGGTATCGGAAGCAGAAGGTTGCAGCTCGCCACTGGGGTGGTTGTGCACCATAATGAGCTTTACGGCACGTTTTTGCAGGGCAAAGCTAAACACATCCATGGGCTCTACCACGGTGGCGTTTACAGAACCAAGGCTAATCAGCTCAATAAACAGGATGCTGTTGTTTTGCGCCAGGCACACCAGCCAGAAGTGTTCTTTATCGCGGTCGATCTTCTTTTCGCGCAGCAGCACCTGCTGCATAATGGCGTATACATCTGCCGAGTTCAGTACTTTTATTTTTTGCGCGGGAGTCAGTTTTATATTCATCAGGCCGGGTTCTTTTTATGGGGTAAATATAAAGAATAAGTGATGAATGTTTACGTATTGCGGGTATAACCACAAAGGGCACAAAGGAAGCACAAAGAACGCAACGACATAAGCCAAAAAAACATAAAGCCATCAGGGATTCCATTGTGTCCTTTGTGTAATCGTTGTGTTCTTTGTGGTTCCTTAGCAATCGTTCCCGCTAGGGCGGGGCAAGTCGTGGTTATTCTCAAACCGGTTTCGACTGCGCTCAACCTGGCATAACTGCGCTCAACCTGGCAAGACTTGACAAGGCTAAAAGATACTTTCAATATAAAGATTGCCGCGCTCCGCTCGCAATGACATCAACCAAATATCAATTACCCTCCCTTATACCAGTTCACCAATTCTACCCTCGAATGCAGCTGAAGCTTGTTGTAAATATTCTCCACGTGTTTTTTTACGGTGGCTGGGCTGATAAAAAGCTTATCGGCAATTTCCTGGTTCTTTAAGCCTTCGGCCAGCAGGGTAAGGATCTCCTGTTCGCGTTTGGTGAGCGGTTCCTGTTCGCTGCTGTATTGAATTTGTTGTGTGGAAGGTTTATAGCCGCTCAGCATCATCTGCATGGCTTTTTGCGCCACCATGGGCGACATGGGCGCACCTCCTTCCATCACTTCTTCAAAAGCTTTCAGCATGCGTTCCAGCTTTTCATCCTTCATTAAATAGCCGGTTGCCCCGGCCTTTATGGCATTAAATATATGCTCTTCGTTGTCAAACACGGTCAGCATCATCACACGGATCTGCGGGTAAAGCTGCCTGATGGTAAACGTGGTTTCAATGCCATCCATTTCGGGCATTTCAATGTCCATTAAGATCAGGTCGGGTTTAATGGCACTGCTCTTAAGCCAGTCTATTCCCTTATGGCCCCGGTCGGCATAAAAGAGCACATCCACTTCGTCAACCAAAGCCAAACGCGATTTGAGCTGCTGGGCTATTTTATGGTTATCGTCTATAATTCCAATTTTAAGCGTATTCATTACAGGGTGTTTTATAAAGCAGGTTGAAAGGTTATTGAATGAGAAAGTGATCATGCTTCAAACCTAATGTTACATCGTTATTCATACATCAGCCGTTCAGCGTATTTGCAGATAGTGTTAATGTAACCGTGGTTCCTTTTCCCGGCTCACTTTCTATAAAAACATGTGCACCCAATTCTTTGGCGCGGGCCCTCATGTTATTTAATCCGCTGCCATCGGTTTGTGCTTCAACAAAGCCTTTTCCATTATCGTACACCTGGATCCGGATATGCTTTCTCCTGCTTAAAACAGTGACAAAGATCTCACCGGCTTCGGCATGTTTAATGGTATTGTGAACGGTTTCCTGCAAAAGCCTGAAGATACTCAAAGCCTTTATGGCATCAATTGTAACATCATCTTCAATATCTGTTTCAAACTTAAGAACTGTTGCCTGCATGGCCAGCATTTTATGTACCCAATTTTTAAATCTTTCAGCCAGTGTGCTTAAGGTCATGTCTTCATTATTCAATGCCCAGATGGAATCGCGCAGCTGCTGCATGCTGTCGCGTGCCGATTGCTGCAGCTGTTCCAGGTTATCGTTAAGCGTTTGTGTTTTTTGCTGCTTCAGCATCATTTCCGATGCTTCCAAACCTGTGATTAAATAAGTGAGCTGGCTTCCCACATTGTCGTGCAATTCGCGCGAAATGCGCATCCGCTCATTGGCCACTTTTTGTTCGGCTTCCAGCTTGCGTAATTGCCATTTTAGCTTTAACCACGATGCATAGCGTACGGCCAGCACAAGGATAAGCGCAGCCAGCAATACCAGCATCGCCCTGAACCAGCTTGTTTGATACCACAGGGGAATGACATATACCGGGATGCTGATCTGACGGGATGCCACCACATTGTTTTCGTCTGTGGCTTTAACCAATAAGGTGTAATCGCCCGGGGGAAGGTAATTGTAAGTGATCTCCGTTCCTTTTTCTATGCTGTGCCAGCCGGTTTCCAAACCTTGCAATGTATACTGGTAGGTTAATGCATGCGTGGTTTGTTGTATGCCTGTATAAACATGCGTTGTAAGCGATTGCGTGCCTGCAGCAATTGTTATGGATCGCACCACCTCATCATTATGCCGGAGGCGCAGTTCAACGGCATCGCTAAACAGGCTCAACAGCTCCTTCCTGTTCATTAGAACGATCCCTTCGGGGCCGGAGCCCGCAAAAAGATCGTCATCAATAAAACAACCAAACTGGTCGAAGTCGTTAAACGGGAGGCCGTTGTTTTTGTTCAGCACTTTCGAAAGGCTGGTGTAATGGTTATATAAAACAAGCCCGTTGTTGGTGGTAACCACAAAGCTGCTGTCGTTTACATCGGCAAAACAATAGGCAATGGAAGGATCACCCATGAGCGCAACACGGGTGAATTTTTTGGTGCGCGGGTTAAACTCAAAAACACCACCCTTAATGGATGCGGCAAACAGGCGTTTATTTTTTGTTTCGTGAAGGGAAAAAACAACATCGCTGTAATCGTATTTGGTGCTGTCGTTATTAAGGCCATACGTTTTGGCACCCTGACCCGTGATAAACCCGATACCGCTTGCCTTGCCATAGGCCATGCTTCCGTCCCTCATTTTTTGCAGCCACAGCACGCTTACCGGTTCATAATAAGGCTTTGCTTTATGGGTGCCTGTATTATAGTGAAACAAACCTGAGCTTGTGGCCACAAGCAGGTTCTTGTCGGGCAATACCCCGATCATGTTTATGGCATATTCGGGGCTTAACCCTTTAAGTGAAGAAAAGCGGAAGGTTTGTTTATCAACCATAAAAGCACCCGATCCGTAAGACGAAACCACCCAGCTCCGGTCATCGAAATTGGCAATGTTGGTTACCGTGAACCGCTTATTTTTAACGGGCTTTGGCAGCAGGCGGTATTTACCGGAAGCGATATTGTAAACAGCCAGGTTGTTGCTGGTTCCGTATAAGATCACCTTTTGCGCTTTATCATGCAGTATGCTCCAAACGGCTGTGGCATTTAATTGTGATGACGGGGTGAAGCTTATTTTGCCTGTGCGCACGTTCAGTATGGCGCAGCCGTAGCCGCTCGTTCCCACCCAGGTATTGCCCTCCTTGTCTTCGTACATACAATTTACAGGAACAAAGGGGCTATAGGGGTTTGCTTTGTTCCATGTATACTTCAGAGGTGCCTGGTCGGAGGTGCTTTTAAAACAATAAAGGGTATC
>JAZKGM010000005.1:1752-3312 GCA_040385895.1 Bacteroidota bacterium | reverse complement strand
GGCAAAATAGCTGTAGCCCAGGCGGTAAATATCGTGGTTGGTTAAAGCCACAGGCGGGTTGCTGTTATACGATCTTAAATAGGGAAGGGCTTTGCTGTAGTTTTGCAGGTTGAAATAACTTTGGCCTACAATGCCCGACACATCATCAGCCACGTCTTTATTGTTGATGCTGTCGGCAAAGGCAACTACTTTATCATACTGCTTGCGGGCAAAAAAGATCTGTGCAATGTACACCTGCGATAAGGGGCCGAACGTTTTTGATCCTTTTATCCGGTCGAAATGGATGAGCGCTTCATCGTACGACCCTTCTTTATAAACCACATATCCGTAATAGTAATTGGAAGGCTCGTAGTATTTATTCTTTTTATCTTTGATGTTCTTGAATGCCGTTTTGCTTTCGGTGAACTTATCTGTTTTAAAGTAGGCATACCCTTTTATGAACCAGTATTCATCGGCTTCTTCATTGGTCAGGCTCAATGCGTCAACCTGCTCCATGTATTGAATGGCCCGCTTGTTATCTTTGGTGCGGTAAAAAAAACGCCCCAACTGGAATGTGGCAAGCTTTGCTTTCGGATGTTCGGGATACGAATAGATCACATCGCTGAGCATGGCAATGGCATCTGCATTAAACAGTTCCATGGCGCAAACACCTGCATAGTATTCGGCATTCACCTTGTTTTCGCGGTCGGTGGTATGCCTGCTGTATTTAATAAAAAGCTGCTGTGCCGGTGCATACTTTTCTTTGTAAAAAAGTTCGTATGCTTCTTTATAAATTTTATAGGAGTGTTCGTTGTTCTGCGTTTTCTGCGCAAATGCATGGTAGCAGAAAACCAAACCTATTAAGGCAAAAAATATCCCTTTTAACTTCATAACGTTTATTCGCTTGCGGTATATAACGCACGAAACTATTCGGGGAGCCTGAGTTAGAACGATAAATTTATCCCCACGGTGGGAATAATAGGAAGCTGATTGATGCGTGTGAAACGGGAACGGTCGAAGTAAAAAATGTTTTCGCGGTTATAAACGTTGGTAGCAGCCGCTGTTATTGTTAATGAAGTGTTCTTTTTGAAATTCATTTTTTTAGACAGTGAAACGTCCATGCGGTGGAAAGACGGCAAACGGCCTTTATTAATATCCGTAAAATAAACACCTATGTCGCCATTTTGGGTTTTTGGATCGGGGTTGCCCGGTGCGGTATTGATGCGTTCGAAAAAGCCTTGTGTTTGTGTGAACGGAAAGCCTGATCCATAGTTCCAGCGCACGTTCAGGTTCCATGATTTTTCCCTATCAAACGTATAGGTTCCCACAAGGTTAACATTATGCCTTCTGTCGAAGTGGGGAAAGTATTTATCAATGTATGTTGATCCTGCTTCATTTGTCCGTTCGGCCAGGCGCTCCACAAACGTTAAGCTGTAAACGGCCCAGAAGTACACTTTTTTAAATTCGTATTTGTATTTAAAGTCCATCCCGTACGAACTGCCCGATTCAATTACATAATCCAGGTACTGGGATTGCGGGCGTGGCTGCACAATCAAATATGCCAGGTCCAAGAAAATATAG
>JAZKGM010000005.1:0-1742 GCA_040385895.1 Bacteroidota bacterium | reverse complement strand
ATGCGGTCTTCTGTATTATAGATCTTATCGCGGTTGATGTTGGTAAGCTGCGTAAAGTCCTTGTAAAACACTTCAACGTTAATGTCCTGGTGCCGGTCGATGTCTACTTCGAACCCTGCACCATAATGCCATGCTTTTTGTAATGCGCTGTTCACGGTCGATCCGTTGTAGCTGGTAGGAAGCTGGTCGGGCCCAGATAAAAAGCCATAAAACAGGTTCACCACATCCTGGTCGCTAACGGCAGCCATTAAGTTCTGGGTGTAAAAACCACCGGCAGCCTTTACCCTCAGCCAATCGGTAACGTTATATTTAGCGCCTAAGCGGGGCTCAATGGTGGCTTCACCTAGTGATGCATATAGCTGCGTGCGAAGGCCCGGTTCTATGATTAAGCGCCCGAAGTTCTTCCTGTATTTGATGAATCCTGCAAGCTCCGTGGTGTATTCCTGTTGCTGCAGCAATTTTCCACTGGTGTTGGTGTAATTAAAATCGGTGCTGAAACCGTTCATTTCAATGCCGTATTTCAAATCGTCCTTCCCTATAAAATGATTGAAGTTAACACCGATATTAAACCCGTTGATCCCGCTTTGACGGGGCTTTCCGTCTGCTTCTGTCTGCGACATCAGGTATTGCGAATAGGCCAGGTTACCGTTAATAATGGTTGAACCTTCGGGCACAATGTTAAAGTTACTTCCCATGCCGCGCGATACCCAGTTGTATTGGGTTTGCGGGTAGTTTACCTTGTCATCGAAGTTAAACCCGAACAGGTTAAGCTTCGTTCCGGTCGACCCGATAAAGGATGCTTTTCCGTAAAGATCGAGAAAGCTGAACGGCAACCCGTTATTGCCTGCATAAGTATATAAAGTGGGTGCTGTTTTATCTAAATAGGATGTTTTGCAGGAAACCACGAATGAAGACGATGAACCGTCTTCGCTAAACTTGCTGAAAGGGCCTTCAAGCAAGATCTTTGCACTAACCGGGCTGAACGAGATCTTTCCGCCAAAACGGGTTTTGTTCCCTTCGCGGGTATTCACATCGATAACGGCTCCGATCCGGCCGCCATATTGTGCACCAAATCCCCCGGCATATACATCGGCACTGCGTATAATATCAGCGTCAAACACACTGAACAAGCCGATGGAATGGAAAGGGTTATAAATGATCATCCCGTCAAGCAGCACTTTATTATGAACGGGCGTTCCGCCACGTATATATAATTGCCCGCCCTGGTCGCCACTAAAAACAACACCCGGTAATACCTGTAAATATTGGGCAAGATCGGGTTCTCCGCCAAAGGAAGGTAAGGATTTTAGTTCTTTCTGCCGATACATTAACCTCTTCCAGTTTTTGAGAGACCTTTGTAGCGAAGAGCTTCTGGTTCACGATCGCTCCGGCCTTGATCATCACGGTAGATGAGGCGGTATCATATCCCAAAGCCACACATTTAAGGGTGTAAGTTCCCGGCTGGATCTTGGTTAAGCTGAAAAAGCCATTTATGTCTGTGGCTTTCCCGATCATGATCTCCTGGAGAAAAACAGTGGTAAAGATCAATGGTTCACCGGTTTCTTTATCGTAAACAAATCCACGAACCTCACCCGTTGTTTGGGCCCCTGCATTAAAAAACACAAACAATCCCAAAAGGGTTATCAATAAAAAATTACGTATCACTTAAGCGGCTTTAATTGTAGTAACTGCAAGAATAAAGTTTTTTCCTAAGACTCTTAAAAATTAAAAAGGGTTCAGTC
>JAZKGM010000004.1:0-6814 GCA_040385895.1 Bacteroidota bacterium | reverse complement strand
ACCCAGGGCTACACTTTTTGAATTTAACCATGCAAAGAAGTTTTCGGCAGAACCAAATACATTGGTGCCATAATTACTAAGCATAGTGAGCTGTGCTATTTTTTCAGACTGAACAGGTTCGAACGTTTTGTTCTCGGCCTGGTAACGTTGCATGGTGCGCTCACTGATATGCAAAAAGCTGCTCCATTCTGAAATGGAGAACGGAATACGCTGGGCAACCTTATTAAACTGATTGTATTTAACCCCATTCCTAACCATGCTCATAATGGATAAAACGGTGTTATCATCGGTATAGCCGTAACTAACCTGTGGTTCATTTACTTCCATGCTTTTAAATCCTCCACAACAAAACTACGACTTTTGTCTGTAATAAAAAGACAAAAGTTACTATTTAACAATAAACACCGGAATTTTAATCTCATGCCTCACTTTATCAAGTGTGGTACCAAAGATCATGTCTTTAAATGCTTTATGGCCATGTGCGGCCATTACCAGTAATTCAGCGTTGCTGTTATTTACAATATCGCTTATTCCTTTTGCCGATTTACCAAAGCCTAATTTAATATCAACCTTATAACCTTTTTTTGCAAGATTTTCCTGGTATATCTTGAGGTTATCAAGATCAAATTGTGCTTCGGTATCTAAAATATCGCTTCCCATTCTTATTGCACCTGCAGATTCAACGATATGAATAATTAAATAGCTTGATTGGGTTCCGCCCAAAGAAACGGCATGATTAATTGTCTTCTGGTCACGGTCCGAAAAATCGACAGTAAGCGCAATGGATTGATAGGAAGGACTTATGAACTGACCCAGTTCAATGGCTTTGCCATGAGGAATAGTTGGTTTTATTTGTTTCGCTTTGGCCAATAAGGGTTCAAAAATGATATAGATCAAAAGAAAAATAAAATACAAAAGCACCCCTATTAACAAAAGCTTCACCCATGTATAATCATTACCCAATAAGTTGAAGAACGAGTTTATTTCTTCGTATACCAGTTTAATATTTAATAACACAATAATTGCTGCTACTAACCATGCAGCAACTCTTGTAAGAACTGATATTTTAAAGTTACCCATCAAGGTTTTGCTGCTGTTAAAATGAATAAGGGGAATAACGGCAAATCCAAGTTGCATACTTAAAATAACCTGGCTCAGAATTAATAAATCTCCGAGTTTTTCTTCACCAAAGTATAAAATGGTAAATACGGCAGGTGCAATGGCCAGAATACGGGTAATGATCCTGCGCAGCCAGGGGCTTATCCTGAGGTTCAGGTACCCTTCCATAACAATTTGCCCGGCAAGGGTGCCGGTGATTGTACTGCTTTGACCGGCCGCAATTAATGCAATGGCAAATAATGCGGGAGCCAGCGAACCGAATATATCAGACAACAACCGATGCGCATGTTGTATATCTGCAACATCCTGATAACTGTTATTATGAAAAGCAGATGCTGCCAGGATCAAGATAGCAGCATTCACAAAAAAGGCCAGGTTAAGTGCAACAGACGAATCTATAAAATTGAACTTGATGGCCTTCTTTATACCCTCATCATCTTTTTTAAATTTGCGGGTTTGTACCAGGGCCGAATGCAGGTATAAATTATGAGGCATTACTGTTGCCCCGATAATACCAATGGCTATATACAGGGCTTCACCGCTTAATACTGATGGCGTAAAACCTTTAATTACACTGGCAACTTCAGGTTTAACAATAATCATTTGCAAAATGAAAGAAAAACCGATAATAGCGATCAAGGCGAGGATAAAAGCTTCCATTTTACGTACTCCTTTATTAAGCAGGAATAGCAGCAAAAATGTATCAAGAATAGTAATCACCACACCGGCCAATAATGGCAATCCGAACAATAAATTCAGGCCTATGGCCATACCTATGATTTCAGCAAGATCGCATGCTGCAATAGCAATTTCAGCTAATGCATAGAGTGAAACATTTGCCCAACGTGGATATTGCTGCCTCGATGCCTGTGCAAGGTCCCAGCCTTTAACAATACCTAAACGTGCTGCGAGGCTCTGTAAAAGAAGGGCCATCAGGTTGCTCATCAACAATACCCAGATCAGGCTGTACCCGAATTTACTTCCACCGGCAATATCCGTTGCCCAGTTGCCCGGGTCCATGTAGCCAACACTTATTAAATAAGCAGGCCCTATAAATGCCAGTAAGGTTCTGAAAAAATTTCGTTTTTCAGGAACCGCCACAGATTCATGTACCTCGCTTAAAGATCGTTCACTTTTCATTATCTGCTACTTGTGCTGTTTAACCAGGATGTTTTTAGCCACATCGTTACTAAAATGAAGCTTGCGCTTTTTATCTGTCTCAATACTTAAAGCTCCATCATATTCATTTTTATCGGTCACCCTTAATATGCAACCCAATGAAACTTCAATCTTATTTAAATGTTGAAGGAACGAATTGGAGTGATCCACTACCCCACTCATTACATGCCATTCGTTGAATGGCGCATCACTCAGGTAAATGAAATTATTCTTTTTAATCACCCCGCTTTTGGTAGGAATAGGATCTCCATGCGGATCATGGCTTGGATAACCTAAAAACTCATCCAGCTTATCGGTGAGCCGGTCAGAATTAATATGCTCAAGCTGTTCGGCAATTTCATGAACTTCATCCCACCCGAATTGTAACTTCTCATATAAAAAACACTCCCACAGGCGGTGTTTTCGTACCACATCAATGGCTATTTTCGATCCTTTTGCCGTTAAGGTCACCCCTTTGTATTTTTCGTACGCCAGCAGTTTCTTGTCCGATAACTTCTTGATCATATCTGTAACGGAAGCCGGTTTGGTTTGAATAACCTCGGCTATGGCATTGGTATTTATATTGTCTCCGTTGCGCTCGGCAAGCTTATAAATGGCTTTCAGGTAATTTTCTTCTGTATAACTATACATAGAGCAAAGGTAGAAAATTAATTTTAGATTAGTCTAAAAATTTACACTTACACCCATTTTGTCTATATTGCAGGTATGATGCTTCAAAAATTTCTTTCCTATATAACCTTCTGGAAAAAACCGGAAGATGGAGAAAAGCCATCTTTTAACCTCCGCATGATGCACGGCATAAACCGCATCAGTATACTGATATTTATTCTGGCGGTACTATTTATGGCAGTAAAATACCTTATTCTGTAATTTGGAATAAGAGTTGATGAATTGAACGTTTAAAATAATTATCACAAACTATGTTATTCATTTTTATCGTGTTTTTAGTGTTAAGCTTATTGGTGAGCTGGCGCTTTAAAAGTAAAGTCAATAAATACTCGCAAATAAGCCTGGTACAAGACTATTCGGGCGCTGAGATCGCTGAAAAAATGCTTCGCGACAATGGCATATCCGATGTAAAAGTAATTACTGCGGAAGGCCGTTTAACCGACCATTATAACCCTGCCGATAAAACGGTTAACCTGAGCCGCGATGTATTTTATGGACGAAATGTTACGGCAGCTGCCATTTCTGCACATGAGTGCGGACATGCTGTTCAACATGCCACTGCCTATAATGCATTAAAATTGAGAAGTGCAATGGTACCGGTGCAAAATGCGAGCTCAAAAATAATGAACATCGTTTTTCTAATGATGATGTTTGGCGGACTTTTACTTCATGCGTTTCCCATGAGCGTGATCATCATCACGCTGATCGCCTGTCAGAGTATTGTTACCTTATTTGCCCTGGTTACTTTACCGGTCGAGTTTGATGCCAGTAACCGCGCAATGGCGTGGCTTACAGACAAAGGAATTGTTCAGGCTGATGAACGTGTAATGGCAAAAGATGCATTAAAATGGGCTGCAATGACTTATGTGGTAGCAGCCTTGGCGGCTGTTGCAACCTTGCTCTATTACATCATGATGTTTACCGGGAGACGGGATTAATCCGGTTTAACCCTATTCACTTAAAATGGCTTGCAGGTTTGCAGGCCATTTTTGTTTATATCAGTTTACTTCCGTTTTTCGTTAAAAGGAGTATTTTTGAACACTATGCGTTTATTGCTTACAACGATTGCCGGTTTATTATCAACTTATACCCTCTTTGCCCAGATCGGGGGTACCACCGTTTATGGCTTTTTAAACCTGCATAGTAATGCCAAAATCAATGCTTTGGGTGGCTATGCCATTTCAATTTACGATGCGGATGTAAACCTCGCACTTCAAAATCCGGCATTGCTAAGGCCTGATATGCATAACCAGGCCACTTTAAACTATATGCGGTTTGTGAGCGACATTTCTACGGGATATGTAGCGTATGCTTATGCACTCGACAGCTTCAACACCCTATCAGCAGGCATTCAATACATGGATTATGGTAACTTTACGGGAACCAACGAGAATGGAGAAATCCAGGGTAACTTTACGGCCTCGGAGCAAAACATACATGTGAGCTATAGCCGTAAGCTCACCGATCTTGTTAATATTGGTGCATCATTGAAGTTTATTAACTCGTCCCTTTCCGTTTATAATTCGTTGGGCCTTGCAGCCGATATCGGTATAAACTATTACGACCCGAAAAACCTTCTTTCTATATCGGGAGTGATCAGTAATTTTGGCACACAGCTTACAACGTATAGCGACAACAACCGCGAAAACCTCCCATTAAACATGATGGTTGGGTTTAGTAAAAAGTTTCTGCACAATCCGTTAAGGATCTCTGTTGTGGCTCACGATTTACAGAAACCTGGAAAGTTGCTTTATGAAAATGAAGCAAGACCCGGCCAAAGCAAGGATCTTGAAACAGGAAAGGTTGTGCTTGATAAAATAACAGTGCTTGATAAAGTTGCTGCCCATTTCAACGTGAGCACCGAAATATTGCTGGGCAAATTCATGTATGTAGGGTTTGGCTACAATCATTTGCGCAGGTATGAAATGAAGCTGGCCAACTCCAGTGGTGTAGCAGGGTTCAGTTGGGGCTTTGGCCTGAAATTTAAAAAATTCCAGGTTGCGTATGGAAGTTCTGCTTACCATGCGGCATATAGCACAAATAGTTTTAGCTTTGCATTGTTCATAAATGAATTTGCAAAAAGCAAAAACTAAAACTAAAATTCAGCCATGAAAATTACGGTTGCCATAGATGGATATTCTTCTTGTGGTAAAAGCACATTAGCAAAGCAGCTGGCTTCTGCATTAAACTATCGTTATGTTGATACCGGGGCGATGTACAGGGCCGTAACCTTATATATTATCCGCAACCAGCTCGATCTTTTTCACCCGGAACAAATCAGCGATGCCATTGAGCATATAAAAATAGAGTTTAAGATCAACCCGGAAACCCAGCAGCAGGAAACCTATTTGAACGATGAAAATGTAGAATATGAGATCCGGGTTAACCCTCGTGTAGTAAGTGCTGTAAGCAATGTAAGCGCGGTTAGTGAAGTGCGCAGGTTTCTGGTAAAACAGCAACAAGCAATGGGCAAGCAAAAAGGGATCGTAATGGATGGCCGCGATATCGGCACCGTTGTTTTTCCTGATGCTGAATTAAAACTGTTTGTAACGGCCGACCCTAACGTGCGTGCGCAACGCAGGCTTGATGAGCTGGATGAAAAAGGTCAACATACTACTTTTAATGAAGTATTGGCCAACCTTGAAAAAAGGGATCACATTGATTCGAACCGGGCCGACAGTCCGCTTAAACAAGCGGAGGATGCCATTATCCTGGATAACTCAACAATGACCCGCGAAGAGCAATTTGATTGGGTGATGAAACTGGTTAACCAGAAACTTGGCGTAACCGAGAATTAATTACTGCAGCCCTTTAGCTAAACTTAAGAGCTTTTCTTCTACCTGTTTGCTTACGGGAGCAAGCGGTAAACGAACCACTTTTTTGCACAAACCCATACTTTCCATTACCACTTTAATTCCTCCCGGGCTTCCGTCCGTAAATATGGTTTTCATCATTTCGTATAACCTGAAATGGATCGCACGCGCTTCCGGAAATTTACCATCCAGTGCAAACCTCACCATATCGCTGAACTGTTCAGGATAAGCCTGTGCAATTACCGAGATCACACCTGTCATTCCCATAGCCAAAAAAGGAACTGTTAAATTATCGTCACCCGAAATAACGGAAAAATGTTTTGGCTTATCTTTTAAAATATCCATAAAGGTTTCCGCATTTCCTGATGCTTCTTTTGTTGCAATGAACTTGTCAGAAGCATTGGCAAGCCGTAAGGTAGTTGCAGCGCTTATTCCCGCCCCTGTACGACCGGGAACGTTATAAATAATGATGGGTTTAGGTGCAATTTTGGCCAATTCCATGTAATGCAGGTAAATGCCTTCCTGGTTGGGCTTGTTGTAAAAAGGGCTTACCGATAATATCGCCTCGTAGCCTTTAAAATCAAAAGACTTAATGGTATCGCAAACATCGCGGGTATCATTACCACCAATACCGGCTACTAAAGGTACCCGGCCCCTGGTTTGTTCGGCTATAAACTGATACACCTGCTTTTTTTCGTCTTTGCTTAATGTAGGACTTTCGCCCGTTGTGCCTAATGCAACCAGGTATTCAAGCCGGCCACTAATGCAGTGTTCTATTACATTTGATAATGAATCAAAATCAATGCTGTAATCTTTGTTAAAGGGGGTTATTAAAGCTACGCCTGTTCCTTTCATGTCCTATTTTATGGTTCTAAGGTAAAAATCGATCTGTTCTATTAAATATCGTAAGTCTTTTTTTGCACCGGTATCAATAATGGCATCGTAGTAGTTCAATCCTCCGTCCATTTGTGCGCCAACCCGGTATTTGGCATTTGAATATGCGGCAATGGCCACCATCGGTAACAAAGGTTCCT
>JAZKGM010000003.1:9235-18980 GCA_040385895.1 Bacteroidota bacterium | reverse complement strand
GGCAAGTACACAAAAAGTAAGGAATAGTTTTTTCATTAAATGAAACGGCAATGAGTGAAAGGCGAAAATATGGATTTAAAGTGAGACGCGGGAATGATCGTGCAATAAGAAGATCGTTACAGGCTTCAAAGCCTTTCCTTAATAAACTCTTTCCTCAATACATCAGTCAGTTCGGTTGCATATGTTTTTGACTGGACTTTTTTTACACTCACAACCGGGTTCAGTGAATTGGTAAAAAAGCATTCATCAGCATCAAGCAAAGTTGCCGTATCCAGTACGTTCTCTGTTACCGAAAGCCCCTGTTTCTGCAAATGTGCGATCAGGGCTTCGCGCATTACCCCGGCAACCGGTGCTTCGCTCAAAGGTGTGGTATGGATCACCCCGTTCTTTATCCAGAACACATTGCTGCTGGTGGCTTCTGCAATACGCTTATTCGTGTTCAGTACCAGTGCCTCATCCCAGCCCATGGCTGCGGCATGTTGCGAAGCCAGCACGTGCATCAGTGCATTCCCGCTTTTCAGGTTCGATAAAGAGGTGCAGGCTTTAAGCTGGTCGGTAAAAATACCGGCTTCATTCACCACTGTTTTAGGCTTAGACAAGGTCCAGTAATCAACATGAAAAGTTACTTCGTTGGTGTTCGACACATAAAACCCGTTACCCGAACGGGAAGTGATCAGGCGCGCGCGCATGTTCGTTCCCGGGCATTGCGTGGCCAGCAGCTGTGTAAAATACTCAAGGCTCCAGTTATCGGGCAGTTGAAAATTTAAAACTGCGGCACCCTGGGTAAGCCGTTTAAAATGCAAGGGTGCAAAACGAATCTTACCATCAATAATAGCAACAGTTTCAATTAAAAGATCACCATAAATAAAAGCGCGGCTTATACCCATTGCAGGCGAAGAAAAACCAAAAGGGTGTGATTAAAAAATAAAGCTATGCAAATGGTTAAAATTCCTACATTTGCGCCCGTATTTTCAATCCGAAATAACGTGATGCTTCCCGGTTAAAATACTGGGAGCTATACAATAAACAAAGTATGAAAGAAGTTTTTATCGTTTCAGTAGCACGCACTCCGGTTGGATGTTTTGGCGGTGCTTTGGCCGGGTTTTCGGCCACACAATTAGGTTCTTTTGCTATTAAAGGTGCGCTTGAAAAAGCAGGCATCAAACCTGAGCTTGTAAATGAAGTTTATATGGGCAATGTAATGAGTGCGAACCTTGGACAAGCTCCCGCTACACAAGCCATGATCTTTGCAGGCATTCCGAACACCGTTCCTTCAACCACCATCAATAAAGTATGCGCATCGGGCAGCAAAGCCATTATGCTTGCCGCGCAAAGCATTATGCAGGGTGTAAATGATGTGGTGATTGCCGGTGGTATGGAAAGCATGAGCAACGTTCCTTATTACCTCGACAAAGCCCGTAACGGTTACAGGCTCGGCCATGGCCAGATCACCGATGGCCTGGTTAAAGACGGTTTATGGGATGTATACAACGATTTTCACATGGGCAGTGCCGGTGAATTGTGCGCAAGGGAAAACAACATCAGCCGCGAAGAGCAGGATGAGTTTGCCGTATTAAGCTATACCAACGCAAAAGCTGCATTCGCAAAAAATGCGTTTAAGGATGAGATCATCCCGGTTGAGATCCCGCAACGCGGCAAAGACCCGATCGTAATGACTGAGGACGAACAATACACAAAAGTGAACCTTGAAAAACTGAAAACACTGAAACCGGTGTTTGATAAAGCCGGCAGCATCACTGCTGCCAACGCCTCCCCGTTAAGTGATGGCGCTTCGGCAGTGGTGTTAATGAGCGGTGAAAAAGTGAAAGAACTTGGTTTAAAGCCATTGGCGCAGGTGATCGGTTTTGCCGATGCAGCGGGCGCTCCCGAATGGTTCACCACAGCCCCTTCCCTGGCCGTTCCCAAAGCATTAAAAATGGCCGGTGTTGATCAGAAAGACGTTGACTTTTTTGAATTCAACGAGGCATTTGCAGTAGTAGGGATCATTAACAATAAATTACTGGGAATAGACAGCAAAAAAGTGAACGTATATGGTGGCGCTATTGCTTTGGGCCATGCGCTTGGAAGCAGCGGTTCGCGCATTTTAAGCACACTTACTTCCGTATTGCATAACGAAGGCGGAACCATTGGCGTTACTGCCATTTGTAATGGCGGTGGCGGAGCTTCTGCTATCGTTATCAGGAAAGTATAATCGCATTAAAAGAACTAAAAGCGGGTTGGTTTTCGTTAAGAAGACCAACCCGCTTTTTTATTGGTGAATATGTTATTAACTATTGTATGCTGAAATGACCGGCTCCGTTATTTTTGTTCAGATGTTTACCCGTTTAATTAAAAAAGCCCTTCCCGTGTTTTGCCTGTTGCTGCTGTTTATTACACAGGCACAGGGCCAGTCGGCCAAAAACTACAGCCGCATAGATACGCTGAACCTGGATAGCCTGCACGACCTGGAGATCAGGCTGGAGGCATTGGGCCAACACATGATCACCTCACGCGATGAACAGGAACGTATTACCA
This sequence comes from Bacteroidota bacterium, assembly GCA_040385895.1. GTDB lineage: Bacteria > Bacteroidota > Bacteroidia > UKL13-3 > UKL13-3 > UBA6183. Next base: position 16,445 of record JAZKGM010000003.1, on the reverse strand, counting down.
GCAGCTATCATTTTGTAAAAGCATTTATCAGGGCTTTGCGTATCGAAAATTCATACTTCTATAATTTTGATACCATAAAAAATATTTCTGTGCTTACGTCTCCCGATAATAATTTCAGGATCATTACCTGGAACCTGGCGCTGAACAATGAAACCTACCGGAACTATGGGGTCATCCAGCTTAACCCTGATTACATGGACAAGATCAAAGACACCACCAACCTGCGGTCTTATTATCCTTTAATTGATAAGTCGGATAAAATAAAAAGTGTGATGGATACAACGGTAACCAATGAACACTGGTTCGGTGCACTGTATTACAAGATAGAAGCCGTAACGTTTAAGAAGCAAACATACTATACGCTGTTGGGTTGGGATGGAAATACCGCGATGAGCAATAAAAAAGTGGTGGAATCATTATACTTCGAAAACAACACGCCTTATTTTGGAGCGGCCATTTACGACATAAAAGACAAGCGGTATAAGAAGCCATTAAAACGCCTGGTGTTTGAATACAACAACAACGCCAATATGGCCCTGCGCATTGAACCTTCAAAAGGAATATTGATCCAGGAAAATGTTGGCCCGCCACGTCCGCAGGATTACGGCCACCCCGAAACCTATGTTCCCGATGGCTCCTACGATTTTTACAAGTTCAATAAAAAAACAGGGACATGGGAAAAGCAACCCGGCATGCTGAAAGAATTTAATATGCAGAAGTAAGAGGCTGCCACCTGTTCCCTATTTTCCCTGTACTGCTTTTAGCATTCAAGCATGGTTTTTGCCTTATACCGGCAAATCACTGTTATGAAAGCTTTTAAATACATCAATACTGCACTCTTCTTTGCCTTAGTTGTTATCGCAGGCTGTAAAAAGGATCCGGATGAAAATAAAGGGACAGAAGCGCTGACTTACACAAATGTGAGCTATGGCAGTGAGCCCGCTCAAAAAATGGATGTGTACCTCCCTGAAAATAGAAGCAGTGCCACACCTGTGATCTTATTGCTGCACGGTGGTGGCTTCATAGCCGGAGATAAGCAGGAATTCAGCGGACAGGCCGCGAGCCTTTCTGCAAAAGGTTACGTGGTGCTTAATGTCAACTATAGACTGGTAGATTCTACCGGGGCACTCAACATTCCCGTGGTTCATAAACCCAGTGCAATAAAAATAGCTGACCAGCTGAATGATGTGGATGCTGCGGTCAATTTTGCCATGGCTAAAAGTACCGAGTGGATCATGAGCGCTGAACGTTGGGGAATGACCGGGCATAGCGCTGGTGCCACGCTGTCGCTGTTATACAGTTATGGCAATAAGAATCAGAACAAACGGATCAAGGTGGCCGGGAACTGGGCAGGTGCCACCAATTTCGCATTTACTGACGAATCAGAAGCGGATCTGCTTGATCCTCGCCTGGTAGAGATCATTTACAGGGCCGTTGGATATGAAATCAAAAACGAGAACAAGCTCGCCTATATGGCTGTCAGCCCTTATTGGCTGATCAACCCCAATAGTATACCAACCATTAATATAAGACCGGAAAATAACGGGGTTATCGGTGCAGATAACAGTAAAGCAGAGTACCAGAAATTAACCGACCTGCTGAACAGCAAATCAGTGCCCAATAAATGGGTTGAAGTTGCCGGGGCAGATCATGGATTTAGCCAGGCCGGTAGCTGGGATACCGTTATCAATGAAACAGATGCGTTTTTCAGGATCCATTTGAAATAACGCCAGTGGAGAATTGGATTTACTCCATGCTGCCTCATAAGGTTGAATAAATATCGCTTCATTCACCTCCCCATCTTTAATCCCCTGAAAAGAGATGGATTTGAATAACGAATGATATAACTTCGGCAATAAGCAACCGCCAAAAAAAGAGGATTTATCATTAATACTTTAACATGAGTGTATTCACTTACCATTTAGTAAAGACATCTTACATTTCTGCTCTTAAAGCGATCTTATTACCTCCCAAACCAATAAGTGTTCCTGGTTTGAAAGGAACATGCCTTCCATCGTTCAATGGTTTGAAGACAATAAATAACCTCGCACGATCAGCATGTCGTATTTAAGCCCTTACTATGTCGTGTTCACACCTTAATAACAACACCTTAATTTACGAGACTTGTATGGCAACAAAATCACTTAAAACATAAAAAATATGGCACTTATCAATCCACACATTAACTTCAACGGAAATGCGCAGGAAGCTTTCGATTTTTACAGATCAGTATTTGGCGGGGAGTTTGCAACTATCTTACGCTTAAAAGACCTATCAGGCCCTGAGTTTCCGGTAGCAGACAATGATGCAGATAAGATCATGCACATTGCTTTGCCCATTGGCAAGAACATTTTAATGGGCAATGACGTTCCTGAAAGCATGGGACCGGTAAATGAAAACGAGAACAGGTCTAAGATCTCTATCAGCGCAGAAAGCCGTGAAGAGGCCGATAAATTATTTAACGGGCTTTCGGCAGGCGGAAGTATTGAAGTGCCTATTGGCGACAGTCCATGGGGTTCCTATTTTGGAATGTTCAGGGACAAATTCGGTATTGAATGGATGGTGGACTTTGACCCAAAATTTCAAGGAAAAGTGTAAGCCGATCGTATGAAGAACCTACCAGAGAGAGTCCGGTTCCTGGTATCGGTTTGGTAAAGCAGGACTGACTAAAATAAATTTGCCTTCTTCCCACTCTTCATATAACGAAACTTAAAAGGAATAAACAATGGCAGAAAATAAACTACTGAGAATGGACAATGTGAGCATTGTTGTTGAATCTCTTGATGATGCTGTTTCATTTTTTACCGAGATAGGATTAACGCTCGAAGGACGAGGAAAAGTAGAGGGTGAATGGGCTGGCCGTGTAACCGGGCTTGGGGCGCAGTGCGTGGAGATTGCTATGATGGTGACCCCGGATGGCCATAGCCGGCTTGAACTTTCCAAATTCATCACGCCTCCCACCATATCAGATCACCGCACTGCGCCTGTGAACGCCCTTGGTTACCTGCGCATGATGTTCACCGTTGCAGACATTGACGAAATGGTATCCCGGCTAACCAGGCATGGTGCCCGGCTCGTTGGAGAAGTGGTTCAGTATGAGAACGCTTACCGGCTGTGCTACATCCGGGGAACCGAAGGACTTCTGATCGGCCTGGCAGAAGAGATTGGTAACAAACAAAAATAATCAGCATATGGAATTTTCTCCGTTCAACAATGTGGTAAAACACTGTATCCAGGGCATGGACATGGAACAAAAAGGCCAGCCCGAAGAAGCACTCAGGCTGTTTTTGCAGGGATGGAACGAAGCAGCAAACGACTTTGAGAAGTTTCTTGCAGCTCACTACATCGCCCGAAACCAAAAAAATGTTCTGGACCGTTTAAAATGGCTGGAAACCGCTTTGGAGTTTGCTTTAAAAATGAATGATGACGCTGTAAAAAGTGCATTTCCTTCCCTGTACGCGAATATTGCCAAATGTTATGATGAGCTGGGCGATCCTGGGAACGCAAAAAAGAACAGGGAGCTGGCATCCTTGTTTAAGGAAAATCCTTCCGACAAAGGCCCCTTTTATCATGGGACGAAAGCAGATCTGCAGGTTGGCGATCTGTTGACAGCAGGAATCCATTCAAACTACAAATCTGAAATAAAAATGAATCATATTTATTTCACGGCACTGCCTAATGGAGCCGGGCTTGCTGCGGCATTGGCAAAGGGCGATGCACGTGAACGCGTGTATATCGTTGAGCCCACCGGCAGTTTTGAGAATGACCCGAATCTTACCGATAAAAAATTCCCGGGAAACCCGACCCGCTCCTATCGTTCAGAAGCACCATTGAAGATCGTTGGAGAAGTAACGGAATGGGCCAGGCAATCACCGGAGGAAATCCAGAAATTCCGTAAAAAGCTCGAGACTAATAAAGGGGAGATCATTAATTAGTCCGTGAACGAGCAACCAAAACAATCAACCATAGATAACAATAAAACAGAACTACATGAGAAAAATAATTTCATTTATGCACATATCGCTTGACGGTTTTGTAGCAGGCCCGAACGGAGAAATGGACTGGATCAAAGTGAATGAAGAAATTTTTGATCATGTCGGTAAGCGGATAAGCAAAGGCGACACGGCATTATATGGACGGGTAACTTATGAGATGATGGAAAGCTACTGGCCTACCGCAGGAGATGAGCCGACAGCATCCAGGCACGACATCGAACATTCAAAATGGTACAGCAAAGTGCACAAAGTTGTTTTATCAAAAACAATAAAAGAAGCGGATCTGATGAACACAACAATTATCAGCGACAGGCTTTCGGACAGCATCAATGAAATAAAACAACAGGAAGGCGAAGACATCTTGCTGTTTGGCAGCCCGACAGCAACACATGCACTTATTCAACAGCACTTAATTGACGGCTACTGGCTATTTGTTAATCCGGTTATTCTCGGACAAGGCATTCCATTGTTTACAAACATCAAAGACAAAATAAAACTAAACCTGTTGAACACCCGGCAATTTAACTGCGGGGTAACTGAACTGAATTACACAGTAGACAGACAATAACGATCCTGTTGCAAGGATAATTTCAACCTGTTGACATGGTGTTGAGAAGGGGATGCCCGGATTTTTTGCAGGATTTTTTACCAAACGAATTTCACAGCTAAAACGCTGGATAAAAAAGTAAGCCTTATGACAATAGAACAGGTCTTTCAGGATAAAACCATAAAAGCCAAAGGTAAAGTTTCTGCCATTGGAGAATGGTTGATAAATAATGAACTGCAAATGGAGGAATTATTAGCGTATGCTGAAAAACAAAGAGCCACAGACAAAGCGACCTGCATAGAAGCAGTAGAATATGCCACCAAAAAAAATCCCGGCATTGCTGACGAAAGCTTGCTTGTGTACGTAACAAAAGCGTTGAAAGATGACGAACCAAGGGTGAAGTGGGAAAGTGCCAAAGTAATCGGAAACGTTGCAAAACATTTTCCGGCCCAATTAGACAAGTGTATCAATAATTTGCTTCCAAACGCTGAACATGCAGGAACAGTTGTTCGTTGGGCGACCGCTTACGCATTAGCAGAAATACTTAAATTAAAGACCGGAAACAACAAAAAGCTATTGCCAAAAATGGAGACACTTTGCGAAAAAGAACAAGACAACGGGGTGAAGAAAAAGTATCTTGATGCATTGAAAAAAGTGAAAAAGTAAGCGGGCAAACAACTACACCTGCTATTACATTAAACCAGTAAATTCTATTTTATACATGAACGTAGAGGAACAAATTGCAGCATACATTACCAGCCAGCCTGAGCCAAAACAGCGCGACATGCTGGAGCTGCACCGTGTCATCACAGAAATAATGCCGGCATGCAAACTATGGTTCCTGGACGGCAAAGACGATAAAGGAAAAGTTGTTTCTAATCCCAACATAGGATATGGATGTCACACCCTAAAATATGCTGATGGAACAAGCAAAGCGTTTTATCAGATCGGGATCAGTGCAAATACAAGCGGGATCTCTGTTTATATCCTTGGCATTGATGATAAGACCTACTTAGCCAAAACGTATGGAGAAAAAATAGGCAAGGCAACCGTGACCGGGTATTGCATTAAATTTAAAAAGCTGAAAGATATAACCATTGAAGTACTTAAAGCGGCAATACGATACGGCTTTGATCCGCATTCCCGGTGACTCGCAAAAAAAGAACAGGGCTAATATTTCAATTGGTCGATAAGAAGTGCCGAAGCCGCCCCACCTGTGCAACGTTTGGTTAAACGTTCTATAGGGCCTTTACAAACAATTGATCATTTAAAATAATCTGTTGTCCTTTTAACTGTTGTGCGCCATAGTACCTCATGGCTTTTGCAACGGTTTCCACAGGAATGGCCTTATACTTTTTTAAAGGTCCCAGCATTAAAAAACCGGTGGCTTTCATCACATACTTTGCGATCGTTTCACCCGGGCGGAATTCAACACGCGATGCGATCAGCAGGCTGGGTCTTACCACAATTACCGTTTCATAGCGCAACAAGCCCACATCACGTTCCGCTTCTCCCTTCACCCGGTTATAGAATAACGAAGAGCCGGGATCCGCACCCATGGCCGAAACCAAAATGAACTGTCCCGCACCTTGCTTTTTTCCAAGCCGGGCCACTTTAAGCACATAATCATGATCCACCTTATAAAATTCATCCCGGCTTCCGGCAGCTTTGATGGTAGTGCCCAGGCAGCAGTATACGTCATCAGCAGAAAGCTGATCAGCCACCGTGTCGAGCCGGTCGTAATCAACAACCACCTGCACCACCTTATGGTGCTTGATGGGTAAGGGCTTGCGCGAAACCGTAATGACCTTCAGGTATGCGGGGTCTTCGATCAACTGGTAAACCAATGCCTTGCCAACTGCTCCCGTAGCTCCTGCAACCAATGCTGTTTTCATTTTATGAGGTGTTGTTATTTACCGCACAAAGTAACACATATTCCGCTTAACAAATTGTGTGCAGCAATGTGGGATTGATCCCTGTAAAATTCTATTTTCGCTAAAAAAAGAACTATGCGCACCAATCACGAAATAGACTACAAGATCTTAGGGAACGAAATGCAATGCGTGGAGATAGAGCTGGACCCGCAGGAAACGGTGGTGGCCGAGCCGGGCAGCTTTATGATGATGGATAACGGCATTGATATGCAAACCATTTTTGGCGATGGGTCAAAACAAAATCCAGGTATTTTAGGGAAACTGTTTTCGGCAGGAAAACGCCTGCTTACCGGTGAGAACTTATTTATGACGGCTTACACCAATATGAGCCAGGGCAAGAAGCAGGTTAATTTTGCAGCTCCATACCCGGGCCGCATCATTGCAATGGACCTGTACCACTTAGGCGGTAAGATCATTTGCCAGAAAGATTCCTTTTTATGTGCCGCAAAAGGAGTAAGTGTTGGCATCGAATTTCAGCGCAAGCTGGGTACAGGATTGTTTGGCGGGGAAGGTTTTATCATGCAAAAACTGGAAGGCGATGGAATGGCCTTTGTGCACAGTGGCGGACACGTGATAGAGCGTACCCTGCAACCTGGCGAGCTGCTTAAAATAGATACCGGATGTATTGTTGCATTTACACATGATGTAAATTACGACATCCAGTTTGTGGGTGTCATTAAGAATACGCTTTTTGGGGGTGAGGGTGTTTTCTTTGCCTCTTTATCAGGACCGGG
>JAZKGM010000003.1:3310-9225 GCA_040385895.1 Bacteroidota bacterium | reverse complement strand
CTTTGCTACATTGAGAGGTCCCGGTATCGTATGGATACAAACCTTACCGATCAGCCGGCTTGCCGGAAGGATTATGCAATACGGATCGTTTAACCGCAAAGAAGAAGGGGGTATTTTAGGCGGCCTTGGAAATGTGCTGGATGGAGATGGCTGGTAAGAGGAAGAAATTCTGAGTGTTGGATATTAGAGGATGGATGGTGGAAAATGAAGAGTAGTCAAAGGGAAAAGTAAGCAATAAGCGGGTTTGCTTATTATCACAAAACGCGTTGTGCGCTTCATGCTTCCTTTGCACCCGTTGTGGTTCTACCCTTTTAAACTATAAATCCAACCAAGAGTCTCCTAATGGTATACCAATTCAACAACTCATCGAATCAACAAACGCAGGTTCAGCGTACCTAACCAATAACAAAGCGCCCTGTAACTAATAACCTTCCGTCTATTTTTAAAAACACCACGCACACCTAAAGCACAATATCTTGATGACTTTGTAAACGGATCAATTGAAGATCAGCCATATTGCGGCAACACTTTCAATTTACCCGTGTAATGAAAACCTTGTACTTCCTTTTTGCTGCCCTCATCATTGCAGGTTGCGGCAACAACGACAGTAAGCCCTCTGAAACGGTTACTGATTCTATCGCTTCACACGATACCATCATACCCGAACCTGTTGCACTAAGCAACAAAAGCATCACCGTGGCATGGCGGGCAAATGTATATTACTCGCAGCTGCAGGACTCTGTGAGCACCATACTGCTTGATACCAGCTTCTGCAAACAGATCAGCGAACCTGAACGGGCTGCCATTGGCTTTGTGGTTACTTTTATAGGCAATGAATGCTACTGGGATGGTGATGCAAAGGAAGACATGAGCAATCTTAAATGCAGGGTTACCGATGCACTGCACCTGGGTTATCAATGTTCAGACACCCATTTGAAATTTTTACGCGAATGGTTTAAGAACGACCAAGCCTCATTAAGCAGGATCAAAGATTGCCCGTTGATCCCACATACGGCTTCTTCTCAAACAACGTTTGACGAGATCAGGCTAACCGTAAAAGACAGCGTGATAAAAGTATGGTACCGGGCAAATGGCATGGATATGCGCACCAACGATGCCTGGTACTGGACACAGGAGGATACTTTCGAGGTTGAAGCGGACGGGCTTAAACTGGTGAAACAGCAGAAGCTGAAAGAGCGTAAGGAAAAGTTCGCGGCCTAGCCTTTTTTGTCATGATGCTTTCCTTCATCCAGGTCATGCTCATCTTCTTTTTGCATGGTAAAACCCAAACGTTTTAATGTTGGCATCCCGCTGCTGAAGCTCATTACGTTTTTTTGTTCAACCGTTATAAAATTGATGGCATCAACCGGTGGAACCAACAAGTCGAAATTCAGGCAGAACAGCATGGCTTCCTCTATAATGTTGCTGATCACGTCCGTTGTGATCACATTCTTTTCAAAATCACTGTACACGAATGAAAGCGGTCGTTTTCCGTCTATAAAAAAATGCTTCTCCTTATTGATGAACAGGCGTGCGATCAGGTAACCCATATCCTGCTCACGGTTATATTTTAAAGAGTCGGAAAGGAAGTTATAGACCTGGATGCACATACTTTGTTTTACCCACATGGTGGTTGTTATCAAAATCGAACACATTGGTATGCATCATCACCACAATGGTATCGCCCGAAAATTTCAGGTGCGCTTCGAAGTTGCCATGTTCCGAATACTTTACTTCCACATTCGGTGCCTCATCGGATATAGCAGGGCCAAACTTTTCGGCCATGCCATGCATCACCTCTTTTAGCTGGATGAATACCTCGTTCGTGATTTCATACACCTGCTGTTTGGTTTTTGATTTCCTGCAAAGCAACTGTTGGATCTCTTCAATTTTAGATTCGGGCTTCTTCATAAAACTTAATTTTGATAGACAAACAAACATATTCAATTATTGTTGCTACAGCAATAAATATAAGGGCCTGGCAAACATTAGCAGCCTGCTCATGTTATACTCAGATGAACCTTATTTTGGTAAAATTATCATTCTTATTATCAAACATTTAAGTAAATACATTTAACCTGTTTGCATCCTTTGAATCGTGATTTACAATCTGACGTTTATGAAAGCTGAAAAGCTTTGCTATTGCTAAAACCTGTATGCCACCTGAACGGTGGGATGATACCAGAAGGGTTACCTGTTATTATCCCTGAATGAACCTTACTGTAATAGTGTTTTGATTTAAACAACTTTTAAATTTTACGCTATGAACACACCATTTACACCAAAAAGCATCTGTGCTTTTATCACCCTGTTCTTCCTTTTCCAGCTAAAGCTTTTAGCGCAACCCTGTAGCATAAGCGGTGATAGCACCGTGTGTGCGGGAGCGGTTGAAACCTATACCGCATCCGTCACGGGCAGCGGCCCATACACCTATCAATGGAGTGCATTCGGGGGCGTTGCTTCCGGATCGGGAACAAGCACCATTGTGGCCTGGGGCAACACGGCCAGCGGACAGGTCACCCTGGTGGTACGTGACATTGCCAACAACGTGGTATGCACCTCATTGCTCAATGTCATCATCAAAACAAAACCAGTTCCTGTTATCACCCCATCTTCCATTGTTGGTTGTGGTGAAAAAAGATCAGACCAGGGCACGCCCAATGGCAAACCGGTTGAAGCATGTTTTAACATCTGCGATTCAACCTGGGTTACCTATACCACTCCAAATCATACAGGCAGCACATACGCATGGAACATTGCAGGTGCTGCTACCGTTATTCCATCTTCATCAAACAGCATACAGGTATTATGGACCAGCATTGGCAGCGGAACAGTTACCGTTACCGAAACGAACAATTCCGGTTGCGTTGGCTCTGCATCGATCTGTATTAAAATTGTAGGCAGACCCACCGCTCAATTCACTTCGTTAAATCCCATTGTGGGCGGCATCATCCAGGCCTGCTTAAACCAAACCATACAATTTACCGACCAGTCTTTTGCCGGTGCAGGAAGCCCGCTCACTACCTATCAATGGTTCTTTGGAGATGGCGGAACAGCATCAGGAACGTATCCCGGATTAGCTAATGAAACACATGATTACGCTTCATCAGGAATTAAAGATGTGATGCTGATCGTAACCAACGAGTGCTTTTGCAAAGACACCTTTAAGATGCAGGTCAACGTATCGTCCACACCAGGCCCCGATATTTTCTGCATCAGCACCGTTTGCCCCGGAACCACCGTTACCTATCATACCAATGCAACAGGCTGCGGTGGCTACAACTGGGTGGTTCAAAACGGAATGATACAAGGCAGCAACACCGATTCAACAGTTACCGTAGTTTGGGGAAACACCGGACCGGGTATCATTACACTGAATGTAAGCAGCTGCCCGGGCAGCGGTTTATGCACTACGCCAACTTCGGTGTATGTGCCCATTATTACACCCACAGCACAGATCTCGGGCGCTGCACAGGTTTGTTTGGGCGAATGTTATAAATACCACATCAGCTGCAGCATTCCTATCGACAGCATCGTATGGCACTTCCCTCCGGGCGTTACAGTAATTACAGATACATTAAATATGCATGAGGTAACTGCCTGTTTTTATAATTCAGCATTCACCACCGGAACCGTTACGGTTGATTATTACCACCACACACCGGGAAGCACAGAAGGTTTATCATGCGGGGGCCAGGCCAAATTAGTGATCAATGCAAGGCCACGTATGCAATTGTTCGCCCAGGCGCAGATCTGTGATAAGACCAATTATACAGTAACCGCCAGCCCGGGTGCAGCAGGTAACATATTATGGAACATTACGAACCAGGCCGGCAACATTCCTTATTACTCCAATACTTTACCTGCCGGCTCAAGCCTTACCATCAACAACTGGCCTTATGGTCCCGGTAATTTCCTGGTGAGCGCAAACGGAACTTCAGGACAGTATTGCAATACACCGCAAACAATTGCCTTAACCGTAAATGCACTGCCACCTGTTGTCGACAGCATACTCGGACCAAACCCGGTATGTCCGAACCAGCCCTACAATTACATTGCACTTCAAACGGCTTCCAACCTTGCAGTGATCTGGAGCATACAGAATGGAACACCTGTAAGCGGTGCAGGAACATCAATAAGTGTATTATGGAATGCAGTGGGTCCGTACAGGATCTCTGCAAGACAGGTTGACCCGGTTACCGGTTGCCGCTCCGATAGCGTGGTTTACAATGTTGGCGTGATGCCGATAAACCCCATTGCACCAACAGGCGATTCAACGCCTTGTGCAAACGGTTTCGACAACTATACCATGGGTGCTGCGGGGGAAGATTTTATGTGGAGCATTTCACCATCCGTTGCAGGCAGTGTTTCAAACGGCCAGCACAGCCAGAACGCAACCATACAATGGAATAATTACACAGGTCCGGCCACCATTACCGTGATCAGGACCATTTGCGGCATTCCGGTTACAAGTACCCTAAATGTGAACGTGGGCATGCCTCCCGCTCCTGTTATCAATCCTATTTCTTCTACCTGTGAAGGAGCTGTAACGGCCTTCAGTACACCAACCGTTGCAGGAAGTTATACCTGGAACTTTGGTGATGGAACACCCACATCTTCGTTGCAAAATCCAACGCATGTTTTTAATGGCGCAGGCAATCATATTATAACACTCACCGTTGTGTATTCGGCCAACTGCCCGGCTACCATGAGCGTGACCACGAACATTATGGTGAACCCTAAACCGAATGTGACCATCTCTACCCCCGATCCGAATGTGTTTTGCGGACCAATAGGAACAGTGAACATGGCGGTTGCCGGACCGGTTGCCGGGATCAGTTACAACTGGTACCGTTTTCCTTCCACTTCGGTGGCTGTGAATACAAACGCTTACAGTTCGAACGTGCTGGGTGCGTATTATGCCATAGGCACCAACAGCTTTGGTTGTGTAGACACCAGCAACTTTATCCGCATCGATTCGATCTGCGATACGTGCTCGGCCGATCCTGCTTATACGTTAAGCTTTAACAGGTATCGTTTAGGCTGTAACGTAGACAGCTTTATCGGAACATTTACTTCCGGTGCCATTAACCCGCGCTGGAACTTCGATGACATCTTCAGCCCCGGAAATATTGCTTCGGGAAGCATCGCCACGCACTTGTTTAAAGAACCCGGTTATTACCGCGTGCGGTTTTGCGTGGATGTTCCGAATATTTACGGAACAGGTTACTGCGAAAAATGTGCAATGAATGTAGATACCATTCAATACGCCCCTGATTTTTATGATTCACTGTATTGCGTTTCGGGTATTGATTCGGTAAGGGTAAAATTCATTAACAACACCAAATGGTTAACCACTTTACCTTTGCCATCCTACTTATGGTCGGTTACTCCCGGAGGAGCGACCAGCACTGCAATAAGCCCTACATTTGGCCTTGCACCGGGCACCTATACCATATCATTAAATGTTGCAGGGGTGTGTACTTTCAGTAAAACAGTCACCATACCCGGCTTCCCTAATGCGGCATTCACTTCCCTCGACTCTATCTGTGTGAATGCAGGAATGGTATTTACCAACACGTCAACCGGAACATATACCAATGCCTTATGGAAGTTTGGCGATGGCGCTTCATTCCAGTCTATGGCAAGCCCGGTAACACGGGTGTATGCAGCGGCAGGCACTTACGTTGCAAGCTTAACGGTAATGAACGCATTCGGATGCAAAGACAGCGCATTTAAACAGATCACTGTTGTTCCGAATACATTGGCCGTATCGGTAATGCCTGTAAGCAGCAGCTTATGCGAAGGCGACAGCGTGCTGTTAACAAGCACACCAACGGGAGGTTACCCTGCATTTAACTATTTATGGAGCAATTTACAGAACACGCAAAATGTATGGGCAAAATACACCAGTG
>JAZKGM010000003.1:760-3300 GCA_040385895.1 Bacteroidota bacterium | reverse complement strand
AGATGTAACAGACAGCAGGCTTTGCTTTGCCAAATCAAATGTGGCCAATGTACTGGTGAACCCGGTTCCGCGCCCTGAGATCTTTGGTAAAGAACATTTATGCTTAAACGACCAGCAGGTATTCAGCGTGAATTACCCGGCCGGCATGTACACCATTTCGTGGATACTTGATTCGCTAGTAGTAGGAAGCGGGTCTACCTATAACTTCAATGCACTGTTTGCTACCCTCGGTAATCACATGCTGATCGTAAAAGTTGGTTCGGCAAGCGGGTGCAACGGAACAGATACCTTCTATTTCACGGTTCACCAAAACCCGATGGTGAATGTTACGTCAACCAACCCTATGCTTTGCGAAGGCATGATGAATACACTGATCGGAAGTTCTGCTTCTCCCGGTATTGTTAACGGTTACTGGAACAGCGGTTCATCGAACGATACCATCATTACCACGCTGCCGGGTTTATTTACTTATACCGTGGTTGATACTTTTGGATGTGATGCTTCCGCTTCTATTATGGTGAATGCATTACCTGATTTCTGCGGCATGATGACCGGCTGTTATGAGATCTGCGACAGCGTTCAGCAACTGGTTTGGTATGCACCTCCGGGTTATGCTTCATACCAGTGGTATTATAACAATGCGATCATCCCGATGGCAACAGCAAGCACCTTAAACATTCCTTTATATCAATCGGGTGCATACAGTGTATTGGTGACCACCTGGTCGGGTTGCTCGTCTATGTCGGAACCTGCAGAGATCACCTTTGTAAGTTGTGGCACCTGTAATTTTGCGGCCAGCTACCGAGTAAGCTGCGGACCTGTTGATGCCAGCGGGCAACAAACCTACAATGTTTCCATTATTGTAAACAATACATTAGGAACAGGAGCCGGATACAGCTTAACCACCGGGGCCGGTACCATTACAGGCCTTGCACCGGCCACACTGTCAAGCGGAACCAATGTGATCAGCTTTACCTTTACCGATGTGCTGCCTTTAAATAACCCGGCATGTTTTAACCTGGATATTTACAATAAGAACACAAAATGCGATACCACCATTTGTGTGCGCCTGCCTGAATGCAGTGATAAATGCGAAGAAAAAGTGGAATTCAAATCGTTTGATTGTGCAGGTTGGGACAACAGCGGAAATCCTTTGTACAATATGTGCGTAACGGTGTATTGGGGAGGAAGCAACGGTTCAAGCTTAACAGTTACCACAGCGAGCGGTTCATTCAGCCCGAACCCGGTAACACTGGTTAACGGCACACAAACCATTTGTTTTGCTTACACCGATCTGCCTCCAATGAATACGTTCTCTACGTTCTACTTCAATTTCTTTGATCCTAAAACAGGTAAAAACTGCGTGGATTCGATTAAAAGAGAATACAAACCATGTTCAGATACCTGCCACATCAGCATACAAGGCTTATGCGTATTCTGCAACAAAGAGAATGCAGACGGAAGCATTACCTATAAAATAGGAGTTACTGTGTATAATCCATTTGGCAGTGCTACCGTAAGCGTATTGCCGATAAGCAGCGGAACGTTCGGAACCATCACACCTAACCCGATCCCATCGGGCGTGCAACAGTTCCATATTTACTTTACCGACAACCTGCCAAAAGACACCATTATCTGTTTCCGCGTGTTGCTGAGCGAAGGCGGTAAAACCTGCTGGCAGGATGTGTGTGTGTATCTGCCAAAATGCGATGGACAATACCTGGGCGAGAATGAGCTGAGCGCGATAGCAAACAGCATCAGCGTAGCGCCAAATCCTGCAAGGGATAGATTTACCGTTTATTACACCATTCCTGCTACGTTCAGCGACCTGAGCATTGAACTGATGGATGAAGCCGGCAGGTCGATCGGCACAACAGGCATTGATAACATGAACGGCATGCATACTTTCGAGAACATGAACCTGAATGCAGGTGTGTATTTTGTGAATGTGCGCTCACAAGGCCAGCTGCTTGGGTTTAAACGATTGGTGATCGTGAAATAGCTTAGACCTGAGTTTTTGTTTTACACCTAAACGCCTCCCGCAAAGCATTGCGGGAGGCGTTTTTATTGTTGTACATCATCTTAATGGGATGTTGCAGAATTTTGCCGATGAGAAACCAGCCACAGATTGCACCGATTAAAGAGTGGTAAGACAAACAAGATCTTTATTGTAGTATGAATTACGAAGCCCCTATCTGTGCAATCTGTGGCTTTCCCAGTTAACAGTACGCACAAAAGGCGGGTAAATAGCCCGTTTCAACCGCACGCCTAATCATGAAAGAGAAACAATTGTGTTCGGGCACTATCTTAGTTTCTCATTCTCCTTATGCCTCGTGCCATCACGTTTTGTCTTTTTATCCAGGTTCTTCTCCAGCGCTTCGGTTAAATTGATCCCGGTTTGGTTGGCCAGGCAAATGAGCACGAAAAGCACATCGGCCATTTCATCGCCAAGGTCAACTTCCTTATCGCTAGCTTTAAAGCTTTGTTCGCCATACTTCCTCGACATGATCCGCGCCACTTCCCCTACTTCCTCCATCAGT
>JAZKGM010000003.1:0-750 GCA_040385895.1 Bacteroidota bacterium | reverse complement strand
TCGACTGTTTCTTGTGCTTCGTGTATAGTCATATGTCTAAAAAATGTGTCCAGATTTGTGGGGATTATGTATTTTAAAATACCACGCTTATCCCTTAAAAAATCGCGGTGATTTTTTGAAAAACTAATGGGTTAAGAAGACGACTTCTTCTTAGATTTACCCTGGTCCTTTTTCTTTTCTTCCGCCTTTTGGCGAACAACTGGTTTAGAACGACCCATTAGTAATAACAGTTCATCAGCAGTAATGTCTACCTTAAGTGGTTTCTCTTTTTGGTTTTTCTTTGGTCTGGGTGTCGACATGAAAACGAATAGTTTAAAATCAGTTAATAGTATTGATTACTCCTTTGACCGCTAGATCAATGGCTTTTGTACAAAAATAAGATATTTATACATATGGAAAATGACAAAGAAAGAGAAGAAGCTATTAGAGAATATTTCAAAAGCATCGAGGTAACTGATCCAGAACAACAAGCTGAGTATAATAGGCGAGAAGTGAGCACCAGATTATCTGTATGGGGTAAAATAGTACGAGATACTATATCAAAGTACGTGGAAGAGAATCCAGAAGTGACTGAAATTAAGATAACTTGGGATAAAGAAAAAGGATTGTACAATAGGTTTCTTTATAATGGGTTCAATTCCTTTGTCTAACCTCCTCAAATTTACTTAGTATTATTTGTTCAACATTATCCAAATCTATTATTTCGTTAACCTCTGGAATGTATTCTATTCCATAATACTTGTTATCAAT
>JAZKGM010000002.1:9321-24682 GCA_040385895.1 Bacteroidota bacterium | reverse complement strand
AAATCTCCTGCTGCCAAGTACTGCTGCCAATTTTTTTGTGACAGCACCATGTTGTTTGGCAAAGCTTAAGAATTTCGTTTCTTCCGGAAGGTAGATCAGGTCGTAGGCAATATGAAGATCGGTAAAGAACTCGTAAGGTATCGGGGGGAATGCATCGACATCCGGGAACATACCCAGCGGAGTACAGTTGATCACAAGCTGGTGGGAGCGGATCATGGCCCTGTCAATTTCTTCATACAGCATTCCTGCTTCCCCGTTGCGGCTCACCATGGTATGCGTGATGCCAAGCCTGCCCAATACATGCACAACAGCTTTTGATGCGCCACCGGTTCCCAATACCAGTGCGTTCTGGTGCCAGGGTTTTAACAAGGGCAGCAACGAACGTTCGAACCCGAATACATCGGTGTTGTGCCCGATCAATTTATTGTTCACAAACTGAATGGTGTTCACTGCACCTACTTTTTCAGCGGTATCACTTAGCTCATGCAGCAGGGGTATCACTGCTTCCTTATATGGAATGGTCACATTTAAACCCGCCATTTCCGGGTGTTCTTTTAGCAGTTGCTGCAACTCATCGATGTGCGTTAAAGGAAAATTTTTATATACGGCATCTGTCCCGGGCGATCTGAACTTCGCATTGAAATAGTTGGCTGAAAAGCTGTTCTTTAAAGGGTATCCTAATAATCCGTACGTTTTCAACTTGTTAAAAGTATTATCTATTGCGGTTTACGATAGGCCGTAAAGCGTATGGAGACGAATGGTGTTGTGGCTTCATTTTCACCGCCCGTTTGCCAAACAAACTTACTGCATTTAATTTTATAGCTTGCCGGTTTTAATTGGGCAGCCAACAGTTTTGTCAACGAATCATTACCTGCTATTCCTATCACCAGGCTGTCGTAAGTGAAGCGGGCCAGGCTATCGGCAATGTGGTTGATGCGTTGTTTTAATGTCGCCCCGCTTAATGGATCCAATGCATATTTTTTGCTAACGGGTTTAAATCGTTTAGGCTTTGAAGAAAGGCTGCGGAATGAATACGCATCCAGCAGCACACCTGTATCATAGTCACAATCCTCCAGGTCGACCACAATTATTTTTAAGCGGTGCAGCTTGCCACGTGTTACCCGCGCACCGGTGTTGACCACTTTGGTGAACCCGTCAAACTCAATCAAATTGTAATACGGGTTGGCAGGGCTGGAGTTATCAATGTAATATGCGCTGTTGCTGTCGGCATTCACAGCACTTACGCTCACCCTGCTTTTATTGGGAAGCAGCGCAATGTTATTTGCAGGGCCTTTCGTATACAGTGGCTGGACCAGCACTTTAAATACATCGTTAAATTCCTTACCGGTAAACTCGGGATATTCTTCGCTTCCGAAAACAAACGACAGCGCGATGCTGTCTCTGGCCGGAATAAAATCAATTTCAAGCACGGCCCCATCACATAAGCTTGACTTGCTGATCACATGCCTGTCGCGGAAAAACGGGTCACCGAAATTGGTGCTCGTATTGGGTTTGGTATTTCCTCCCGCGATCAGTTCCACCCTTCCGTTGGCCAGTACAAGCCCTTTGGTAAAGCCACTGGTGCCTTGTTCATCTTCAAAACTTCCAACCGCTTCATTATGTCCCGTGTATTTTATCTTTTTGATGCTGATTCCGCTCCCGGTAAACGCATGCACCAGGTCTTCGATCTTCCGGTTCTCGCCAAGCTCATTAATAGTAAGCTGGGCCTGGGCCGGCCAAAAGAAAAAAAGAAGCAGAGCCGAAAATAATACCCGGTATGGTTTCATCAATGCAGATCAGGTAAGAAGTATGCCTTGTTTGTTCATTTCGGTGATCTCCTGTATGGTTTCTTCCGAAACAGTGTTTGCTGCAAATACGATCTTCTTGTCGATCATGTGCCCGTCTCTATAAAAAGTAATGAAATACTCATTGTTCAACACGAACAGGTCGGGGTTCAATGGTTCTATCTTCACCATCCCGTTGGCCTCAATGTCGCCAAGCGCATAGCGTGTTAAAGACGTTTCATGGCGGGTATCGTTCAACTCCCCGTAACCTTTACATGTTACCAGCACATTTTCAACAATGGCGTCACCCGAATTAATGAAATACACATTCCATGTTTTTTCCAGGTCTTCGTTCCATTCGTTTACGATCGCAATGCCGGTGTGTTTATCATGTCCGTGCAAAATATCTTTTAGCATGGCGCGAATATAATTATTGTTGCTGTTATTAAGTGATGCCTGCTTCATCTGCCTGTGCTATTCATCCGTAAAATCCTTTTCTTTGCAGCATTCATGAAATACGATTACATAATAATTGGTGGCGGAATAGTGGGGTTGGCCAGTGCATATCATATCCTCAAACAAAAGCCGGGAGCCCGGCTGGCCGTTCTTGAAAAAGAAAGCCATGTGGCTGCGCACCAAACCGGGCACAACAGCGGGGTGATCCATTCCGGTATCTATTACAAACCCGGCAGCCTTAAAGCGCAGAATTGCATAAGCGGGTATAACATGATGATCGCCTTTTGTAATGAGCATGGCATGGCCTACGACCTGTGCGGCAAGCTCATTGTTGCCGTTGACGATAAAGAGATCCCCGAACTGGATAAGCTTTACAAACGTGGCCTTGAAAACGGGCTGGACAAAATAAGCTATGTAGCCAAAGAACAGATAGGGGAGCATGAGCCGCATTTGCGGGGTGTAAAAGCCATCAGCGTTCCTTACACCGGCATTATCGATTACACCGAAGTGTGCGAAAAGCTTGCTGAGCTGGTGGCCCTTTCGGGAGGTGAAATTTTCCTCAACCATAAAGCCGAAGACATTATTGTAAAAGACGACTTCACTACGGTGATCACGCCTAAAACCACCTTCACCACAACGATGCTGGTGAACTGTGCCGGCTTGTATTGCGATAAGATCGCGGAGCTTGCCGGTGAAGAAACCGATACGAAGATCATCCCTTTCAGGGGAGAATATTATATGCTGAGGCCCGAAAAGCGTGGCCTTGTAAAGAACCTGATCTATCCTGTTCCCGATCCTGATTTCCCTTTCCTGGGTGTTCATTTCACACGCATGATCCATGGTGATGTGGAAGCAGGACCGAATGCCGTGTTTGCGTTTAAGCGCGAGGGTTATCACAAAAGCGATGTGGACCTGAAAGAAATGATGGAAGCATTGGCCTGGCCGGGTTTTCAGAAGGTGGCTGCAAAATACTGGAAAACGGGGATAGGGGAGTTTTACCGCTCGTTCAGCAAACAGGCCTTTACCCGGGCCCTGCAACGACTCATCCCTGAAGTTCAGGAAGATGACCTGGTTCCGGCCGAAGCGGGGGTGCGCGCACAGGCTTGCGACCGCACGGGCGGTTTGCTCGATGATTTTAAGATCATTGAAAGGCCGAATGCCATACATGTATTAAATGCGCCATCGCCAGCGGCAACTTCTTCATTAAGCATTGGCAAGACCATTGCTGCACTTGCCCTTAAAAAAGAAAACTGATATGCTCATTTCATCCACAAAACTACGTGTACGATATGGTGAAACCGACCAGATGGGTGTGGTGTACCATGGGAACTACGCTTTATACCTTGAGATGGCAAGAACAGAAGCGTTGCGGCAAATCGACATTACTTATAAAAGCATAGAAGAAAATGGGGTGATGATGCCGGTGGTGAACCTGAATATCAATTATAAGAAGCCGGCCCGGTATGATGATGAACTTACGATCAAAACCATGTTCTTCGGCATGCCAACCGTAAAATCGGTGATCGATTATGAGGTCTTCAACGAAGCAGGCGACCTGCTTTGCACGGCCCAAACCACGCTGGTTTTTGTTGACATGAAAACCAATAAGGTAACCCGTTGCCCCGAACGTTTAGCAGCGAAGTTTGCGCCTTACTTTAATGTTTAAGAACCGGTTTAACATACCGCGTACCAATAAGCTGATGCGCACTTTTGTGCAGACAAAGGTGGCGAAAAAGATCTTTGTGCTGGCCAAACGCAGGCAGTTTTTAAACTATAAAGGGGTAAGCTGGTACAGTGTGCTGGAGTTTTTTATCCGTTGGGTGGATAAGCGCGACCTGCAGCTAAGGGCCACTTCTTTGTCCTTCGTGTTTTTCCTCGCTTTGTTCCCTTCCATCATATTCATTTTTACATTGATCGCTTACCTGCCGGTAACCAATTTCCAACACAGTATTCTGCTGTTCTTCGAAAAATTGTTACCGGTTTCTGCATACAAAGCTGTTCAAACTACTTTACTCGATATCCTGAACAACCAGCGCGGGGGCTTGTTATCGTTCGGGTTTTTAACAGCCATTTATTTCAGCACAAATGGGTTTGTGTCATTAATGAATGCCCTGAACAAATACGGAAAGCAAAAAGAAACCCGTTCGTTCTGGAAAAAAAGATTAACCGCCATTATCCTGGCCCTGCTTGTTTCCGTTTCCCTATTAACGGCTGTCGGGCTTTTAACCGTAGGCAATTTTAGCATCCGCTATTTGGATAAGCTGGCTTATTTCCCATCTAAAATAACACCGTTGTTGCTGGTTGTGCTCAACCTCATCGTGGTTTCCGCGCTCGTTTTGTTCTTTGTGAGCATGATCTATTACCTGGCGCCAAGCCACAGTAAAAAGTGGCGCTTCATTTCAGCGGGTTCCGTGTTTGCCTGCCTTTCCATTATCATCACCACACTTGGTTTTTCCACGTACATCAACCAGTTTAATGCCTACAATAAAGTATACGGATCAATAGGTGTGCTTATCGTTATTATGCTGCTTATTTACATCAATACCTATATTTTATTGCTTGGGTATGAGTTTAATATTGCGATTGATAAAGCGGTAGAAGAAGCAGAGAAAAAAGTAGCGGTTAAATCCAACCGGCTTATTGTAACCCAATAGTTCCAGGGCAAATAAAAAGGCAACCTGTTTGAAGGTTGCCTTTTTAAACCATGCGGCTACAAGCTATTGCCTGATGATGCGGTGGCTTTTTATCACCTTATCCCCATCCAGGAACTGGACGAGATAAGTGCCGCGATCCAAAACACCCATGTTTATTGAAAGGTCTGTGGTCGCAGTGTTCAATTCCCTGTCTATTTGTGCCTGTCCAAGCATATTAATTACCCGGATGCCTGAATAAGGATTGTGGCCGAGTTTAATGCTAAGCACATCCGTAACCGGGTTCGGTCCTATTGCCAATGCAGGCATCTCCTGGGCTTCTCCGGTATTGATCATGATCAGGTGCGAATAGAAAACACGTTTATTGTAATCATATTGTGCAAGGCGGTAATAATTTATTCCGCTGAAAGGAGCAGGATCAACGTAAATATAATGAGAGGCTTGAGCAGCATTACCGTTGCCTTTTATGGCGGTTACCGTGAAAAAGCTTTTACCGTCTGCACTGCGTTGCACCTCAAAATAATCATTGTTGTATTCAGCTGCCGTTTGCCACTTTAATTCCACTTCATTTTTTACATACTGCGCAGCAAAAGCACTTAGTTTTACCGGAAGCGGGTTGGTGTTTACATTACCTCCCAGGTAAAGCCTGATGTTGTTCGAATCGAGGTCTATGCCAAGCAGCCCAAGAATGTTGGATAAAAGGGGAACGCTCACAGCGCCAAGCAGGCTCAGGTTTAACCCATTGTCGCGGCTGCCGATGAGGCGTAACTGGCTGCTGTCTGTAATACCGGATTGTCCGTTAATGCCTGCGTTCAGTGAAATGTTATTGGCCAAAAGTCCCGCATTGATATCAATGTTCCAATACATGTTCGACCTGCGGTTGATCAAAAAGCCGCCATCGGTGAAACCGGTGATATCAAGCCCTCCAGTATCGTTCACATGCGCAATAGAAATATTCCCGCTGTTAATGGAAGCACCTGAAAAATCAACGCTGATCGGACGGTAATATTGGTCAGATCCTACCGGGAACAACACCACACTGGTGGTTAAAGCGGGGATGTACCGGTTCATTTTACCGATCACCGAACCCGATGTGTGTTGCAAAACAGCATTGGCGTTTATACCCAGGCTTAAGCTATCACCTGGAGGAACACGGACATTACCTGCGATCATTATTAATGTATCGGATATGTTTTTACCGGTGTTGAGTGCAACAGAACCTGTTGTGTTGATCACGAGGTTTTTTATCCCGTTTCGCGGAAACTCATTTCCTACAGGTTGATCGGGTACATTGCCGCTATACATTAAGCGCGATGCGGTATGTATAACATAATTCGTCACCGTAAAAGCAATGGGTGAGGAGTTGTGCATATCAAGCACACCACCTGCCGATAAATTTAAGGTACCTGCAATCAGGCTATTACCGGAAGTGTTTGAGCCGAGTTGAAGGATACCTGCTATAACAATGCTATCGGCCGGTGCTGATAAATTATTCCGCATAATAGATTTGGCTACAGAAAGGAGGGTGGCTGCACCAATAAAAACATCACCTCCTGTGCTTCCATCATCCATAAACAGGTTTCCGCCAATGCTCAGGTCACCGCTTAGCAGCCTTAACCTTCCAAGCGTGAGGTCTGCTTCAGCCCCAACGATCTGTGTGTTATCGATAAGCACGATCTCCAGGTTGAGTGAGGTGAAATTAGTGGCCCATTCTGTTGCACGGAAAACTGTTCTGTTGTTGCCTGTGATCCTTATATTACCAAGGTTGTTGGTTCCGTTGTTAACACTTGCACCAAGGTTTAAATTGGTGTAGGTAAGCGGAAAGGCTGCTGTTCCCGAAAATAAGCCGATGCGCCCGTATACAAGCAGGTTGAAATCATTTAATTGCAACCTCACACCCAACCCGTTGTTTAAATTGAGGTGATTGCACGAATGGCTTTGGGTGAGTGAAACGGTATGTAACAATTGAATGTAAACAGAGTCAGTTGCGCCCGGGTAATCAGTAGGAGATGACGGGTTGACCCATGTACCGCCATCCCATTTTTCCCAGGTAAGGATGTTGTTCCAGTTTCCGCTTGCACGTGTGCGGAATGCAGATTGTGCATGTAACTGCGTTGTGAGCGATAACGCTGTTAAGATGAGTAAAAGTAAAGTTTTCATATTGTTGTAATTTTGATTACATCAATACGCTCAAACTATATTCCTTATTAATTAACTTATTACGAAATGAGTAAATAGATAAACAGTATGGGGAGATTTGAACATTTTTAGTCCTAAATTAACTCGTGTAGGATTCAATGATTTTATACGTTGTAAAATGATAGTGAAAAGAATGCCTTTTATTTCCACGTAATATTTGCTAAAATCACATAAGAATATTTAGTTTTTCTTAAAGAATGCCCTTACCAACAGGTAATTACAATGGCATGATGATTAAAACGGTTTGTTTGATCATAGGCCATGAATAAAATGTTACGACCCTTCTTTCGATAAGTTATCGAAGGAAGGGCCGTAATATAAGTTTCAGCTGGTGTTAAACGGTGAACCGGATGGGGTTCTTCACTTCTTCTTTGGTGATGCTGAATTTTACGAGCTCCATCATGTCATCCACATATTTAAACTTTAACCCCTTGGTGTAAATTTTACTGATGTCGTCCACATCCTTTTTGTTCGACTGGGGCAATAAGATTTCGGTAATGCCTGCACGTTTTGCTGCAAGTATCTTTTCTTTTACCCCGCCAATAGGCAACACCTTGCCGCGTAGGGTGATCTCACCTGTCATGGCCAGTTGCGCTTTTACCTTGCGTTGTGTAAACAAGCTGGCAAGCGATGTTAATATGGTTACACCTGCCGAAGGGCCATCTTTAGGCACAGCACCTGCCGGTACGTGGATGTGCACATCGTATTTGTCAAATACCTTAGGATCAATTTTAAGTTCAGTGGCATGTGCTTTTAAATAGGTTAAAGCAGTAATGGCCGATTCTTTCATTACGTCACCCAACTTACCTGTTAAGGTAAGCTTGCCGCTTCCTATGGTTACACTGCTTTCCACAAATAAGATCTCTCCGCCAACAGAGGTCCATGCAAGGCCTGTTACCACACCTGCATGCGAGTTATCGGCATAGGTTTCTTTATCAATTTTCTCTACCCCTAAAACTTTCGGGATCAGTGCCGCATCAATGGTGATCAGCTTGGCATTGTTCATTACCTTTTCTTTGGCAGCGTAACGTGCCAGCTGCGCGATCTGTTTATCGAGCCCCCGAACGCCCGATTCGCGGGTGTATTGGTCAATGATCTTCTCAAAAGCCTTGTCATCCACCTTAAGGTCTTTTTCTGTTAGCCCGTGGTTTTCCAATTGTTTTGGCAGCAGGTATTTATTAGCGATCTGAACCTTTTCTTCCAGGGTATAGCCGTTGATCTCGATCACCTCCATGCGGTCGAGCAGGGCGGGTTGAATGGTATCAAGTGCATTTGCCGTAGCGATGAACAGCACATTGCTGAGGTCATATTCGATCTCTACATAATTATCGTAAAAAGTATTGTTCTGTTCCGGGTCTAAAACCTCAAGCAGGGCAGAAGAAGGGTCACCACGAAAATCACGTGTTATCTTATCTACCTCATCCAATACAAAAACAGGGTTGGCGCTTTTTACTTTTTTCAGGTTCTGGATGATCCGGCCCGGCATGGCGCCAATATAGGTTCTGCGATGTCCGCGGATCTCGCTTTCGTCATGCAATCCTCCCAGGGCGATCCTTGCATATTTCCGGTCTAATGCCTTCGCTATCGATTTGCCCAACGATGTTTTTCCTACACCCGGGGGGCCATAAAGACAAAGTATCGGGCTTTTCATATTGCCCTTCAGTTTAAGCACGGCCAGGTATTCTAAAATGCGTTCCTTTACTTTTTCCAATCCGAAATGGTCCTGGTCCAACACCTTTTTTGCGTGTTTCAGGTCAAAATTATCTTTGGTCACATCGCTCCATGGAAGGTCTAAAAGCAATTGCAGGTAATTGTGCTGAACCGAATAATCGGGAGCCATCGGGTTCATCCTGCGCAGGCGCTCTACTTCTTTTTTAAAGGCTTCAAATACCTCGAGGCTCCACTTTTTTTCGGTACCGAGCTTCAAAAAATTATCAATGTCGCGCTCGGGTGAATCACCTCCCAGCTCTTCCTGTATGGCTTTTATCTGTTGCTGTAAAAAGTAATCGCGTTGCTGTTTATCCAGGTCGCCTTTAACCTTGGTCTGGATCTGGTTCTTTAACTGAAGCATGTTCAGCTCTTTGCTCATGTGCTCAAGAACTTTGTTGCCCCTGTCGTTCGTATCGCTCAATTCCAGCAACTCCTGTTTGGCTGCCAGGTCGGTGTTCAGGTTCGATGAAATGAAGTTCAATAAAAAGCTGGTGCTTTCAATGTTCTTTAATGCAATACTGGCTTCAGTAGGGATATGTGGCGACAGGTTAACGATCTGGTTGGCCAGGTCTTTTACAGAACCGATCAGGGCATTGGATTTTTCATCGGCCACATATTTTGTTTCGTGAAAAGAAGAAATGCGGGCCACAAAATAAGGGTCGGTTTGAATGCACTCTTCCAAACGGAAGCGTTTTTTTCCCTGTATGATCACCGTTGTGCTTCCATCAGGCATGCGCAGCATTTTTATAATATGTGCCACGGTGCCTACTTTGTGAAGGTCTTTAAACTCAGGGTCTTCAATATCGGCATTGGTTTGGGCCACAACGCCCACTGTTTTGTTGCCTTTATAGGCATCTTTGATCAGGCTGATCGATTTATCTCTGCCAACCGTAATGGGAATTACAACACCCGGAAATAGAACGGTATTGCGAAGCGGTAATATTGGCAGGGTTTCGGGCAAAACTTCCTTATTCATTTCTTCCTCTTCTTCCTGGGAAAGAAGGGAAATGAACTCCTGGTTATCGTTATCGTCACTTATAATGCCTGAGAATATGAGGTTTGTGTTTTTATTTAAATCCATAAAATGAATTAGGAAAGAGTTTTTAAATGTAAGGATATTTATATTTTCAATCACTATGCCACCGGCAATAGTTGAGGTAATAAACAGAACAGTTTGCAAAATTGCCCGCAATATTTATATTGCAATAAACATCAACTTATCATGAATAAAATTGTTCTTACCCTGATTTTAAGTGCAGCCTCAACAGCCTTGTTTGCACAGATCAAAGTTAAAAAAAGCGAAGTGCCTGATGCGGTAGTGAAAGCTTATCTGAACCAGAATTCGAACGGCAGTAAAGATACACTTTGGGAAAAGGAAGTGATCAGCATTTATAAAGTGAAGTTTATAGAAGATAACCGGATGTATGAATCGCAGTATAGCAGTGACGGCCACTGGATCAAAACCTACACCACCATAACCCAGGATGAGTTGCCTATGCTGGCCATGAACCACTTAAGAACCACTTACCCGGAGTTTTCCATTAAACAATGTACGATTGTATTAAATAACAATGGCAAGCTTTACATGGTCGACCTGCAAAAAGGCAACAATGTTATTACAGAGCAGTTCTTAATGAGCGGTAAAGTATTCAGGTAGAACCACTCCGTTCATGTGGGGTATCTTTTAAGATTGATCTTAGTTGCTTCAGCACCATCTGATATCTGCACGCATATTACAAAAAATCCCGGCTCGATGAAGAACCGGGATTTTTTATATAAGGCTTTGGTCAGCGTTTATTTAACCAATACTATTTTTTGGTAATCAACAATTACACCGTTAATGGTTAAATAGCAATAGTATGATCCGGGTTTAAGGGTTTCGCCTGCAAAAACAAAGAAGCCTTTACCGCTTTCCCTGATGGAAACATTAGCAACCTGGATGCCTGATTCTGACACAACAGAAAGATTAGCCTGTTTGTAGTTTTCAGGAATTACATAGTTAATGGTGGTAGAAGAGCTGAACGGGTTAGGTGATACCGAACTGATAAAGCCATTCATTTTTACGTTCGCTGCATCAGCCTTAGCCGCATCAGCACCGTTGCCGTTCGCTTTCTGAGATGAAAGCAATGCATTAACCGCATCCAGTTTCTCCGACAATTCCTTGTTTTGAATTTCCAGCGAGGTGATCTTTACATCCTGCTCTTTGATACCTTGGGTTAATACACCAAAGAAGTGGGCATAGTTTACCGCTTTAAAGCCGTTTTTGTCTGTTCTTACCATGTTTGGAAATACCTGTTCAAGTTCCTGGGCAATAAAGCCTATTTGTTCTTCCTTGTCGAAGTTTCTTTTGATGGGTTTTCCGGCATCGCCTTTTTCCTGCGGAAAATAAACATCATCTTTAAAGAAATACTTAACCGGTTGCAGTTTGTTGATCAGATCCAGGGCATTGGTGTAGGTTTCGATGTTTCTTTTAAATTGTTTGTCGGAAGGGTAAAACGTGCTGTTTACATAGATATCGCCATTTGTTTCCAGTGAGTAGGCAGCTGTTTTAGCTGTTTTACCGATAAGAACAGTAATTGGTGCCGATGCGTCACCTAAGCCAACGGTATAATCAGTTGAAACATAAGCAAAATGACCTATGGCTGTTGAATAGTTCACATTATTTGCAGGTGTGGCCCTGTACCCCAGTGACGTATTGCCAATTCCTAATGCGCTGTATGATGCCCTTGAGCCAACATACGTGTTCTCATTACCTGATACATTAGAAGCACCGGCACCATTTCCTATAAATACATTTTCCTGGCCTGTTGTATTAACAAACCCGGCTGCATCTCCAAAAAATGAGTTCTCCAATCCTGTTGTGTTCGTAATGCCACTTCCACTGCCAAAAAATGCATTGGAGCTTCCTGTGGTATTACGCTGCCCGCTGGCCAATCCCATAAATGTATTGCTAGAGCCTGTTGTATTATCGAGGCCGGAGAAGCTTCCATAAAAGGAATTGGAGTTTCCGGTGGTATTTGCTTCACCACTTTCATTGCCAAAAAATGAATTAGAGTATCCTGTTGTATTTGCCTTACCACTTGCGTTGCCATAAAATGAATTAAAGCTTGCTGTAGTATTTGCCCTGCCACTTTCGTAACCATAAAATGAGTTGCTGGTTCCTGAGGTGTTTGCATATCCGCTTAAACTACCATAAAATGAATTAGCGGCTGCCGTGTTATTGTACCCTGATTGAAATCCCGTAAAGGTATTGTGGGAAGATGTTGTGTTAGATAATCCGCATAAATACCCGCTGTAGGTATTAGCCCCTCCGCTTGTATTACCGGACCCCGAGCGTTCCCCGTAAAAAGCATTATAGCTTCCGGTTGAGTTGTTGTAACCCGAAAGACATCCCACAAAAGTGTTTTGTTCGCCACTCGTGTTAAAAGCTCCCGTGTAATGTCCGAAAAATGAATTTCGATGACCGGTAGAAGTGAGGTTGCCGGTGTAGTTACCAAAAAAGGTGTTGGCAATCCCACTTGGTGGAACAGCTCCGGAGCCGGAGCCGGTGGTTGGATAATAAAGTTGGGCAAAAAGAGGGATGGTTGAAAAGGCAATACATGCCAGAGTAATTACTGATTTTTTCATAATGACATAGATTTGGTTTATCAAATATAAAAACGAATTAATCGCAACTTAAACCTAATTAATGCTTACTTATCCTAATTAAACTTTGTTTATACTAATTAACCCTAATGCCGAAGACAAACGGTGCAGGCTCTAAACAGCCGTGTATCTAACACTGTTATCCAAACCCCATACTGGTTCCATTGCAGGCTGGGAAAGCCTCCTGCATAACAATTGATCTGCAGCCTGGTAAAAAGTTGCCTGCCGTTTATTCAATGATCTTCGACCAGATCTCGAGGTCAAGGTATTTGCCGTTTTTGCCGATCTCGTAATCCCTCAGGGTAGCTTCCTGCTGAAATGCTAATTTCCGGAGCACTTTGCGGCTGCCGTAATTATCGCGCTCAACCTCTGCTGCAATGCGGTGTAATTGAAGCTGCGAGCCGGCAAACGCGATAATGGCCTCAAAACCTTCAACGGTATATCCCTTGCTCCAATGTTGCGGAAACAGCCAGTACCCGATCTCTGCACGCTTGTGTTTCGGGGTAACATCATACATGCTGAACATGCCGAGAAAAGATCCCGGTTCTTCTTTTAGTGCAGCCACCCATGCATATCCCGAACCTGTTTTCCGGTTGTTTGCATACCATTCCATTTGTTCGGCAGTTGCCTCGAATGTAGCATAGGTTATTTCCATGTGCCGGGTAATTTCAGGATCGGAAAATCCTTCAAACACCTTTTGCTGGTCTTTCATTTCAACAGGCCTTAACAACAGCCTTGGGGTTTCTAAAACGGGTTGGTCCATATTGAAGCAAGATTACAATTTTACCACCTTAAATTCTGTTCTCCTGTTCTGTTTTCTTCCCGCTTCGGTTTTATTATCCGCAACAGGTTGCGCATCGCCATATCCCTTATGGGTTAAGCGGGTTGTTTCAATGCCATTGGCAATCAGGTATTGGTAAACACTCTTCGCCCGGTTGCCGCTCAGTGTAATGTTGTTTTGTTTATTACCGGTGTTATCGGTATGGCCGCTTACTTCAATAACCAGCTTCGGGTTATTTTTTAAAAAGGCCACCAGCTTATTCAGTTCCGCTTTCGATTCGTCCTTTAAAGCATATTTATCTACATCAAAAAACACATTGTTCAATACCACTTTTTCACCTGCCAGGATAGGGTTGAGGGGAATGTTGAGCAACAAAGGCTCCGTAGCGCTCTGGTCTTTTAAAGCAAAATTTTCGGAATGGAACAGGTAACCCTCTGCACTTACATTTAGTGCATAATCCTTATTGCCCTGCAGGCAAACTAAAAAATCGCCCGTGGTTCTGTTGCTCTGCGATTCAATAACCGTTTTCCCGGTCGAAAGGTCGATCAGCTCCACTTTTGCTTTTAGTTTTTTGAACGAACGCGCATCATACACCACGCCTTTAACATATCCTGTTTTTATGGGCCTTGCTTTATTGTACAATTCAAACTGGTAAAGATCAAGTCCTCCGTAGCCGTCTTTACGTTCCGATGCGATATAGGCATCAATGCCATTGGCACCAATAGCCAGGCAACGCTCATCCTGTTGTGAGTTGATCGGGTATCCCAGGTTGGCAGGTTTTTCCCATTTTCCGTTTGCCATTTTCCGCGTATAGAACAAATCGACACCGCCTAATCCCGGGTGAAAATCGCTGGTGAAATACAGGGTAATATCGTCTTTTGCTATAAAAGGCGTTTCTTCATTTCCGGGTGTATTAATATCGGCACCCAGGTTAACAGGCGGACTCCAGCGGCCCTTGTCGTAAATGGCCTTCCAGATATCAATGCCTCCAAAACCACCGGGCCTGCTGCTTGCAAAGTATAGGGTTTTTCCGTCAAAGGCTACACTGGGCTGGCTTTCCCACGAGCGGGTGTTTACAGGAAAACCCAGGCTGCGTGGCTCTTTCCAGTCCACTCCATCCAATGCGCTGAAATAAAGATCGCAGCTTCCTTCATTTTCGGGCCAGTTACAGCCTGTGAAAAAAACATATTGTCCATCGCTGCTTATCGAAATGGTTCCTTCATTGTATTCGGTATTGATGGGGGCACCCATGTTGCGGCTTTGCGCCCAGGCTTTACTGGCATCTTTAAGGCTGATGTAAAAGTCTTCGGAACGGTCGCTTTTTAAGCGCGTGTAGATCAGTGTTTGCTCATCAGCGCTCACTCCCGGAAAATATTCATCCAAAGGGGAATTAATATTAGGGCCCATGTTTTTGGGATCATAAGGCACCGGGTTTTTAACCGCATTTACTCCGAATGAAGCGGTGATCAAAGCCCGCTCTATCTTATTCGCATCGATCTGGTTGCCCTTTTTTTCTTTATATAAGTTCAGGTTACCCAAGGCTTTTTCATACTCCCCGTTTTTAAGCAGGCGGTTCGCCAGTTTATAATACGGGATCTGAAAATCGGGCTGAATGCTGATGGCCGTTTCATATAATTTCGTGGCTTCATCAAATTTTTCGTTGCCTTCATACACATCTGCAAGCAACAGGTAAGCATCTACAAACTTCGGATCGAGCGTTATTGCCTTATCTAAAAGATCGGCCGCCTTTTTACCGTCATATGCTGTGAATGCCTGTAATGCTTCGCCAAAAAGTTTGCTTGCTTTTTTATTGGTGGTGCCTGTAAATGGTTGGGTTTGCGAATAGCCGGAAAAACAGAGAAACAGGAGCAGGAGCGTCAGGTTGATTTTCATTCTTCAAATATAATGTTAATAGGTTGATTGGTTGACCTGCTAATGCGATGATTTAGCTCCGCTGAACTTACGTTTGCTTATTTGTTGAGTCGGGGAGTTGGTTGATTCTCTTGATTATGAACTATTTAATGATTTGTATACTTTTAAGAAACTGTATTGGTTCGGATAGCGTTCGGGATGGTTTTGTGGCTTTATGGCTTGTGGGAAAACCACAAAGAACATAACGGGTGTATCCTGTCAAT
>JAZKGM010000002.1:0-9311 GCA_040385895.1 Bacteroidota bacterium | reverse complement strand
ATTGCCGCGCTTCTCCCGCAATAACATATTCCAACATCTATCTTCTATTATCTATGAACTTTCCCGTAAACCGTAATGCTTAAATCGTAATTAGCTTCGCTGAACTTATGTATCTCTCCTCTATTAACTATGATCTATGGACTTATTACACTTTTTGCAGTTTCCATTTGCCCTTCTTAAAGAAGATGAACGCAACAATGGCAATAGCCGTTTCGGCCACAGGAATGGCAATGAACACACCCAGCGGGCCAAATTGCATCACCACTGCCAGGGTATATGCCAAAGGGATCTGAAATAACCAGAACCCGAAAAAGTTGATCACTGTGGGTGTTGTGGTATCGCCCGCACCGTTAAATGCATTGGCCATTACCATGCCTACGCCATAAAAAACATAGCCCATGCTGATCACCTGTAAAGCCTGTACGGCATACAATTCAATGGCTTCATCTTTATTGATAAACCCTACAATGTACTTTGCAAATACAATAAATATGAACATGACACTGCCCATTAGAATGGCATTGTATTTTGCTGTTTTAAGAACCGATTCTTCGGCACGGGCCGGCTGGCCTGCACCAAGGTTCTGTCCCACCAGGGTGGCTGCTGCATTGCTCATGCCCCATGCAGGCAATAAAAAGAACATTACGATACGGATAGCTACGCCATAACCTGCAACGGCCGCATCGTTATGAAAGCTTGTCATAATGCGTGCAAGAACGATCCAGCTGGCCGAGGCAATGGCAAATTGCACAAAGCCTACCCAGGAGATCTTAAAAAGACCTTTGATCGTTTCCCAATGCACCCTGAAGTGAGCAGCTACAAGCGTTAATGATTTACTGCCTTTAAATAAATGATACAACTGGTATAACACACCTGCACCGCGGCCTATCGAGGTGGCCAGTGCTGCACCGGTTAACCCGTAAAAATGAATGAAAACGGGGCATAAAACAATGTTCAAACCATTTGCAAGCCATAACGACCTCATGGCTATGGCGGCATTACCTGCACCCCGGAAAACGCCATTGATAAGAAAGAGCAGCACAATAACAAGGCTGCTGCCAAACATAATGCGTGTATAGGGAATACCCACAGCCAACACTTCGGCAGAAGCGCCCATTGCCTCCAGGATCTGTTTTGCACCAATGGCGCCAGCAACCCCAATAACAATAGCCGAAACAATACCAAGGCCTATGGCTTGTGCACCCGTGCGCGCAGCTTCCGTGAAATTTTTCTCGCCAACCCTTCGTGCCACCATGGCGGTGGCTCCTATGCTAAAGGCCATGGCTGCCGAATACAGCAGGGTGAGCACCGATTCAGTAAGGATCACCGTATTAATGGCTTCTTTGCCCAGCTTGCCAACAAAATAAATATCTACCACGGCAAACACCGATTCCATCATCATTTCGAGGATCATGGGAATGGCCAGTAAAAAAATGGCTTTTTTCAGGCTGCCTTGTGTGTAATCATGTTCTTCTCCGCGTAAGGCATCTTTAATTAATGTCCATACAGAGCGGGTATTTGAGTGTGCAGGTTGATTCATTTTTAGGTTGCCGGGTATTATTAAGTAACTGATCGGTTACTTCTATATCTTTATTAATAAGGCAAACATAATGGCTTTGGCCTGATTCATCATGGTTTTATTCCGACAATAACAGGGCAATTTACGAACGGAAATCAGGGTTCATAATGAAAAACCAACCATTGGTTTGGGTAAAATATCCACCGGGATAGGTTTTAATATAAATTTAATTTATTATTGAATAGAACATTCACTGTTTGGTATGATTTCATTTTTATCGAAAGCACAGGTCAGAAACCTGGTTATAGCCGATGATGATCGGGACGATCAGGTTTTGCTTAAAGAAGCCATTGAGGAGTTTCGTTTAGATGTAAAAATGAACATGGTTTTTGACGGAGTTCAGCTGCTGCATCATCTCAGAACAGTAGCTGTTTTGCCCGACCTGATCCTGCTCGATATGAATATGCCAAATAAGAACGGC
This sequence comes from Bacteroidota bacterium, assembly GCA_040385895.1. GTDB lineage: Bacteria > Bacteroidota > Bacteroidia > UKL13-3 > UKL13-3 > UBA6183. The sequence continues at coordinate 7,311 of JAZKGM010000002.1, read as the reverse complement.
CTTGAATGCATATCAGAAATTCGTGCAGATAAGCAATTGGATCACTTGCCTGTTGTGTTTTTATCTACCTCATGTAATTTAAATGATATTTTAAAAAGCTACGACCTTGGCGCCAGCCTGTTCTTTTCAAAGCCCAATTCATTTTCCGGTATCCGTCATCTTGTTCAATCCTTGTTGTTCATAAACTGGAAAGATTTTCCGCATAAACTTGACAAAAACGATTTTACAAAACTTGCCATTCAAGGGGCCGATGTCCTTTCTGCCGAACCCGTTCAACATTAACCTGTTTTCCTCTGCTTGTGGTTAAAAATCAACAATTCCAGGTTCTTGTTTTTTCTTACATAAATTTAATATGCTAATTTACAGTTACTTGTGTACAGGGCACATAAATTGTTTCAGGGCTTGTATCAACTTTAAAACAAACAATTATGATAGCTACAACAGAAAAAGCAGAAGCTTTGGTAAAAGAACTGATCGTGATAAATAACGATCGTTGCGAGGGTTATAAAACAGCCGCACAGGAAACAAAGGACGGTGATCTGAAACCCCTATTTGATAAATACAGTTCACAAAGCGCACAATTTGCAAGTGAACTTAAACGCTACATTTCTTTTGAAGAGGCCCCTGAGCCTGATGAAACAAAATTAAGCGGAAAGGTTTACCGCGCATGGATGGAAGTTAAAGCAGCAGTAACTGCCAACGACCGTAAAGCGATCCTTTCTTCGTGCGAATTCGGAGAAGATGTGGCTTTAAAAACATATAAGGACACACTGGAAGATGATGATGCAAAAGAGATCCCTGGCGAACTTCATTCCATTATTACAAACCAGAAATCAGAAGTGCAGGCCGCACATAATTATGTGCGCTCTCTGCGTGATAACGCACATTAAGCGGAACAAATAATTTTTATAAAACGGGTATTGACACATGTTGGTACCCGTTTTTTATATAACCAAACGTGCTGGGTTTTTAAGTATAAATAAATGTAAACTTGTATTTATTACAAACAACTGATCGTGTATGGAATTTGGAAGAATAGCAGAGGAGCTGTTGAATGAAACGGAGCTTACATTGCCTAAAGATACAACGCGCACAAAAGAAGTATTGAAAGCCAGCAAACCGGCTGCCGAACCAAAGATCCACGTAGGATGTGCAAAGTGGGGACGAAAAGACTGGGTTGGAAAGATCTATCCGGAAGGAACCAAAGACAAAGACTTCCTGGCAGCATACGGCAGGCAGTTTAATTGCATTGAGTTCAATGCCATTTTTTATAAGCTCCCCACGCACCAGCAGGTGAGGGATTGGAAGAGCAAGGTGCCGGCAGACTTTTTATTCTGTCCCAAATTTACAGATGTGATCACCCATATAAAACGGCTGAAAAATGCGAAGCATGAAGTAGACCTTTTGCTTGACGTGCTGCACGAATTTGACAAGCAGCTCGGGCCTATATTTCTGATGCCCCATCCGCAGATGGGGCCAAAGCACCTGGAAACGATCACTGCCTTTTTAAATGAACTGCCAAAAGACATCAATGTGTTTGTAGAGCTTCGTCATCCCGATTGGTATCAAGATGAAGCCTACACCGCTTTGTTTGATTTTTGCCAGGAGCATGATTTCGGAACAGTATTAACAGATACGGCAGGCCGCAGGGATTGCCTGCATATGGAGCTTACGAAGCCGGAAGCATTTATCCGTTTTGTGGGAAACAGCCTGCATGAGTCGGACTATAAAAGGATAGATGAATGGGTGAAAAGGCTTGCCAGGTGGATGCAGGAAGGCATTAATGATATTTACTTTTTTATGCACCAGCACGATGAGCTGTATTCACCGGAGCTGATCAAATACCTGATCGATGAACTGAACAGCAAGAACAAACTGGGCATAAAAGCGCCCGTATTCATTGATGAAAGCAATGGGAAATTATTTTAAGGCCACGGCCATCTTTGTGTTCTTGTTGTGTGCCTGTAACCCTAACAAAAAAATGATCATTTATAAACATAATCCTGCGCTCAAAACCATCAAACAAAATTGTGAAGGCAATGCATGCAGGGGCAATAAATTTATCAATTACCAGGACGTGCCTTTACCCGGATTGGGTAAAGTGCTTAAGTGGAAACTCAGCAGGAACCCTCAAAAGGAGCAAAAGAAAAACGATAAATGGTTGCCTGGAGTGATGAGTAACGACAGCATGTTCTCTGACAAACAGGATAAGATCGTATGGCTCGGGCACGCTACTTTTTTAATTACGCTTAATGGCAGGCATATATTAACCGATCCTGTTTTTAACGATATTCCTTTTGTCGACCGCCTCATCGGCCTCCCGTGCGAACGATCGGCCATAAAAAACATTGATTATGTATTGTTAAGCCATGGACATTTTGACCATTGCGATAAAAAAAGTTTTCGCACACTGGCTGCACAAAATCCCGGCATGAAAGTGTTTGCTCCATTAAACAGCACCGGGGTTCTTCATTCATTCAATAAGAACATTGTCGTGCAGGAAGCCGGATGGTACCAGCAGTTTAAAATCGATAACGAATCGATAGAGATCTGGTATATGCCTGCATTCCATTGGTATAAGCGGGGTTTCAGCGATGACAATACCATGCTTTGGGGCAGCTTTATCATTCAATACAAAGGCAAAACCTTTTTCTTTATGGGCGACAGTGGTTACAATACCCACTTTAAAGAAATAGCCGGATTTTTTCCTTCGATAGATTACTGTTTTATGGGAGTGGGCGCTTACAAGCCATCGTTTATGATGAAAACCAGCCATACATCGCCCGAAGATGCAGTTAAGGCATTTAACGACCTGGATGGAAAAGTATTTATCCCGATGCATTACGGAACATTCGACCTGGCCGATGAACCGGCAAGCGAACCATTGCAATTGCTGAACGAAATGAATAAAACTGAACTGCTGAACGGAAAATTAAAAGTGTTGAAAGTGGGTGAGGAGATGAGCCTGCACTAAAATGCCGTCTGGTTGTTTTACCGGATAAGCTGCTGTAGTAAATATAGCCGAAAAAAATGTCGCGTTAACTCCTCTATTGCTTTTGTACTTTAAAATATTCCCTTTGCCCCTTTAAAAATGCTGTTCACGTAATTTAATCATTTTTACATCAGCGTATAAATTCATTAATCAGCCTATTCATATATAATTGTCGCATTAAGCCTTTTTGAAATAAACAGCTTTTATCTATGAAAATAAATTCCATTGCGGTGCCTTTGGTATCCTCGTTTTTGCCTGTTCCCGGCAAACCGTTTTTTTCTAACACTCCCCATTTCAAACTCAATTCTTTACATAAAATATGAAATCAAAACTACTAATTACCATTTTTTTATCGGTGATTTACCTGCACGTTTTGCGTGCGCAAAGCATTGCCTCTTTCACTCCGGTATCGGGTGCGCCCGGAACTTCTGTGATTATTACAGGTACGGGTTTTAATACAACCACAACCAACAATATCGTGTACTTTGGTGCAACACGGGCAACCGTTACTGCAGCAACAGCTACGAGCCTAACGGTTACCATACCTTCGGGCGCCACTCATGCTACTATATCGGTACTGAACACATCAAACAGCCTGGCGGCTTTCACCACAACCGAATTTATCCCTACATACACGGGTGGTAAAGGCACTGCATTTGCAGCCAGCGATTTTAATACGCAAACCACCCATAACCTCGGTACCAATTATCAATCATCGGGTGTGGTATTATGTGATGTAGACGGTGATGGCAAACCAGATATGGTTGCATCGAACCCTTATACAAACCAGCTGTCGGTGCTGCTCAATAACGGAAGCGGGGGCAACGTTTCGTTTGCCACAAAAACCTCTTACAATGTGGCGGCAAGCGGCACCAGTCCAATGTGCTCGCCAGCATTTGCAGACCTTGACGGTGACGGCAAACAGGATATTGTTGTAGGCGACAATGGTTCAGGCACAGTGAGTATCTTCAAAAATTCAAGCAGCAGCGGCAGTGTGAGCCTTGGCACAAGACAAACCGTTTCCACTTTAGGAACTCCATACGCAATAGCCTTTGCAGATTTTAATACAGACGGGAAACCCGATATGATCGTGGCACACAATGGATCGACCAATGCATCTGTGTTTCCAAATACCAGCACATCAGGAAGCATCAGCTTCGGCACAAGAATAGATTTGGCCATAGGCGGTGCCGCATACCATGGAATAGGCGTAGCCGATTATGACGGTGACGGGAAAGTAGATTTTGCTATTTTGAACCGTGGCGGCAGTGCGGTATCGGTTGTTCGCAATACAAGCACAACTTCAATAGCCTTTGCAGGCAAAGTGGATTTTACACTGGCGGCAAGCAACGGGTACTGGCTTTCTTCGGCAGATATTGACGGTGACGGCAAAAACGACCTGGCTGTGTGTTATGAAACAGGTACAATTGCTTCTGTGTTCAGGAACACAAGTACTACCGGTAATATTACCATGAACACCCGCCAGGACCTTACCTGTTTGAGCAATTCAAGAAATGTTTGCTTTGCAGATATCAATGGCGATTCTAAGGTGGATATGCTGATCCCGGCTTTCAGCGGAACAGCGGCCATGTATTTAAATACCGGTTCGAGCGGAACAATTAGCTTCGCTGCAACTTCAACGGTAAATATCGGGGCATATCCTGAAGGTGGAACCATGGGCGATGTGAACAGTGACGGCAAGCCGGACATTGTACAACCTAACTTTGGCGGATTTGCGATCTATGTTACCCGCAATGATGCTGCAGCTGCCAATGCGGATTTATCTTCACTTACCGTTTCATCGGGAACTTTGTCTCCAACGTTTGCATCGGCAACAACCATTTATACAGCCACTGTTGCAACCGCTGTAAACTCAATTACAGTTACACCAACAAGATCAGATCCCGGTTCAACGATAGATGTAAGGGTGAACGGAGGAAGCTATTCAGCTGTAACAAGCGGAAATGCATCAGGTTCGCTGGCACTGAATGTGGGTAGCAACACGATTGATGTTAAAGTGACCGGCCCGGGCGGTGCTGCTATTAAAGTATATTCAATAACTGTAACAAGATCCGCGCCCCCTCAACTTGCAGGTGGAACAACTTATCCCGTAAACGGAACCTCCAGTGCACTTGTATCTTTTGCCACCATACAGGAGGCAGCCACTTTCCTTGCTACAAATGGAATAACCGGCACAGGCAATGTACTGCTTGAACTACAGGCAGGGTATTCTGCTGCTGCCGAACCTGCAACAGGAATTTATTTTGACACCATTATAGGTGCCACTTCTTCAAGGGGTGTGATCTTGAGACCCGGAACAGGGTTTTCGGCAACAGTGAGCGGAACAGTTGCCGCTGCGGGTATGCTTAACCTCAGGGGCACACAGTTCCTGACCATTGACGGGAGACAGGGAGGAGCAGGCCTTGCGAGCTTAATATTACACAACCTGAGTACAGCCACAACTGATTTAACATCAACCGTTAAGTTTTCGGGCGGTGTAAGTAATGTGGTTCTTTCTTATTGCAATGTTAAAGGCGCAAGCAAATCTGTGACCAATGGGGGGGTGATCCTTTTCAGTACAGGTTCTGCCACTTCGGGTAATAACCAGATCAATATTGAAAACTGTAATATTGACGGAACAGGAGCTGCTCATAACGGGATCTGTTCAAATGGTTCTATTACCAATACCACCGTTGAAAACATGGCCGATACAATCAGGAACTGCAATATTTTCGATTACTTTGATAATGGTGGATCCAGTGGTACGGCAGCTATCAGAACCCAGCAGGGAACAGCCAGTATGGTGATTACCGGCAACAGCATGTATCAAACTGTTCCCAGGGTATATACCGCACAATTCCTCACCTTCGGTATTATTGTGGGTGCAGGCACTTATTTTAGTTCCGATAATATAACAATCACCAACAACTATATTGGTGGCAGCGGTCCGATGGCCACTGGTGTAATGTCACTTAGTGCAGGCTCAGTTGTTGCAGGTTACAGTGCTGTTTTTATGAACTATGGCAATAGTGCCGTGGTGTCGGGAAATACCATTAAGAATATTAATGTAACGGGTAACAGCTCTGCAGGAACATTCACCAATCCTGCGGTCTTTAGCTCATTGTTTTATGGTGGAAGTGTTAGCATCACCAATAACACGATCGATTCATTCAGGGTAACGAATACTGCAGGACCGGTTACGATGAGTGCCATTCATATTGCAACGCAGCTGGATACTACATTTATAAAAAACATTACCCCGTTTTATACCATCCAGAACAATACGATCAGGAACATCACCGCAACCCCTTCTTCAACAGGTAACGGGCAATCGTACGGGATCAGGTTGGCTCCTGTTAGCACAACAGGCCAGGGTGGTAATCTTTATTTCAATAATACAACAGTTTTAATTAACCAGAATACCATTGACGGGATCAGGTCCCTTGGTGTATCGACCTCTTCATACAGCCACGGAATTTGGGCAAGTGCTGCGAACGGGGGAACATCTACTCATTTTGTAAGGCTGTTTCCAACAATTACATCAAATACAATCAAAAATATATCATGTTCAGGAGCCATCACTGCTACCGGATACCCGGTTGCGGCCGGTATCGTGATCCTGAATGCACATACAAGTAATGCAGCTTACACCGATACAATAAAGATCAGGTCGAACACCATCCAGGATATTTACGGATTCAACACCGGTGATCTGAATACATCTGTGGGAGCTGTATTTACAAACCTGGGCCGCGCGGATATCAGCAGGAACAAGATCTTTAATATATATAACAGCGCCAACGGATCAACCAATTCGCCTTATGTATATGGGGTGAACATATTCGGCCTGGCCAATACAAGCTCGGTTGATAATAATTTTATCTCTTTGGGAGACACGGCTACCCAGAACCAGGCAGCGTATGGAGTTATCCAGTCAGCTTCGGCAGCTTCAGCATTAAGCACCAATTACAATACGATCCTGATCAGCGGGGGAGCAAGCAATAAAAATTCGGCAGGCATCATGCGTGGTGACCCGCTTTCTTTTGCCGGGAACACAACAGCGGTGACACTGCGGAATAACCTTTTGATCAACAGGAGAACAGGTTCGGGTAATAATGTTGCCATTGCAATGCCTGGCACAAACCTCTTTACCTCTAATAACAACACATTAATTACAGCAACTGCGGCTAAAGCAGCCTTTTACAATGCGGCTGCGGTTGATCTTGCTACGTGGAAATCCAACACTGCTGCTGATGTGTATTCTTATTATGCACAATCTGCAGGTGCTTCTGCTTTAAGTGCAGATCCTGCAACGGTAT
>JAZKGM010000001.1:5236-6394 GCA_040385895.1 Bacteroidota bacterium | reverse complement strand
CAGGTTTGTCTTCACAGCTATGTCGCTATTATGGGGTTTACTATATTTGTTGTCACATTATTATGACACCACTCTTCAAAAAGCTAAATTATAAGGCCCAACCTGAAATTTGTGTATTGAACGCACCTGCAAGCTTTAAAACAGAACAGGAGGCGATGAGCAAGGTATGCAAGGTGAATACTGATCTTAAAAAATTAACTTCAGCCGAATTTATGATCCTGTTTCTAACCACGCAAAAAGAACTTGATCAGCAAGTGCCTTTGCTGGTCAATAAGATAGAAGACAATGGGGTGTTGTGGTTCTGCTATCCCAAAGGCACCTCAAAAAAATACAGCAGTGAAATTAACCGCGACAATGGTTGGCAGATCTTAGGTGACCTGGGTTTTGAGCCGGTACGCGCGGTTGCTATCGATGAAGACTGGAGCGCCCTTCGTTTTCGCAGGGCAGAGCACATCAAAAAAATGACGCGGAGCTTTGCGATGAGCAAGGAAGGAAAAAAGAGGGTTGGCAAAAAGGTGTAAGGATTGGCTGAGTTGATGATTTGCTCATGTGTTGATCCGAAGGTTTATTATTTAACATCCATCTTCTGACCTCGGATCTTTGTCAATCCGCAGGTTAACAAAAACGGGCCTCCTCATTGCTGAAGAAGCCCGTTCTTTATAAAAGAGGTTTTCTTTATTTAGTTCCCCAGTCCAACACCGTAAAAACCTTTACTGCCATCGGGGTTAACGCCACCAAGCAATACACCTTCTGTTTTGTCTTCCAGCGCGCTTTTTACTTCTGCCGGGGTCGATACCGGGCGCTTATCAATGGATGTGATGATAAAGCCCACAGGTACACCGGCTTTTTTCAGGATGCTTTTTTCAGCTACTTTTTTAACGCGCACACCATTGCTGATCTTCAGTTTTAAGCGTTCATCACGGCTCACGGTTTCAAACTCTGCATCAAGCGCTTTATTGTTTTCTACCTTTTCTGTTGTTAAAAAACCGGTTTTTCCTTCACGGTTCTTGAGGGTAGCTTCCAGGGTCATTTCTTTATTGTTACGCGAGATCAGCAGCTTCACCTTATCACCCGGGTTGCGTTTTCCTACCTGTTCCTGCAACTCGCTGCTGCTGTTCACAAACACCTCGTCTACTTTCAGGATCACATCACCATCTT
>JAZKGM010000001.1:0-5226 GCA_040385895.1 Bacteroidota bacterium | reverse complement strand
CAGTTTTTTAAAGATTTGCAGGAATCCGATCGTCACCTGCATCTTCTGCGCTTCCATTCGGGCTTACTTTACCCACAAATACACCTTTCACATCTTTCAGGCCTTCTTTATCGGCAAGCTGGCTGTTCACATCCTGTATACTTACACCTAAGAAACCACGTTGCACCTCGCCAAACTTCAACAGGTCTTCAATGATCTTTTTCATTAAGTTGGAAGGAACGGCAAAGGAGTATCCGGCATACTGGCCGGTTTGCGATGCAATGGCCGTATTAATGCCAACCAGCTTTCCATCAGCGCTCACCAGCGCTCCGCCACTGTTTCCGGGATTTACGGCAGCATCGGTCTGGATAAAGCTTTCGATGGTGTATTGGGCTTCCTGCTTACGCGGATCGCGCAACAGGTTCAGGTTACGTCCTTTTGCACTTACGATGCCTGCTGTTACGGTCGATGTTAGGTTGAACGGGTTACCCACGGCTAAAACCCATTGACCAACTTTTACTTCATCGCTGTTGCCAACCACTGCAAAAGGAAGGTTCTTTTCATCAATACGCAATAAAGCAAGGTCTGTATTGGGATCGCGCCCTATCAGTTCTGCATTGTATTCCCGTTTGTCATGAAGCGTTACGCGGAATTTGCTCGCCCCGTCAATCACATGGTTGTTGGTTACAATATATCCGTCAGCACTTATAATTACACCACTTCCCGAGCCACTGCGCGGAACGTTCGGCATCTCAAACCCGGGGCCGCCAAAAAAATCAAACGGGCTCATTTCACGTTGTTCCTGCTTCGGGGCATCAACTGTTGTTATAATGTGTACCACAGTTGGTGTAACCAGGTCGGCCACTTCCACAAAGTCAGCACGTGTTCCGGTTTCGTTTAAACTGGCATATCGTGCCATGTGATTTGCTGCAAAAGTGGCAGCGTTATTGTCATCAGTAAGCTTGGTAATTCCTACGGCAACCAACCCTCCAAGGGCGGCTACACCAAATAGTCCTGCATATTTCTTAATGTTCATAAAATAAATGATTGTTTAAATTGTTTTCAGCGTGTCGCTAATTTCAAATTATGTTCCAAATTAGTGTAATATGGCGTAAAACGCACCGTATAAATTTTTATTTTACCGTTAAAAAATTTGTCCAAATTTGCGGTAAGGCTTTATCATGGAAAATCTTCATCACGACACCCACCAGTTTTACTTTGAGCGCTACCTGCGCCATAAGCTTTCTGCTGAAGATAAACTTAAGCTGGAACAACGGTTTAGCGAAGATGAGGAATTGCGGGCTGCATTTGAACATTACAAACAAAACCGCAGGCAACTGGTCAAAGAACTGATCTCGGAACATGACAAAGGACCGCGCAGAAGCAGGTTCAGCTCATATATTTACCTGGCCATTACCATTGCAGGGTTAATACTGGCACTTAACTTTTACCTCGAAAACAAAGCCCTGCTTGCCGAACGGAAACAGGATAAGAACCTGATCAGCCGATTGCTCGATAATATTCCTTTTGTAGGTAAAAAAAGCAAAAAAGAGGAAGAAACAGCTCCTGCAAAAAAACAGGTTGAAACGAGAACAACAGCCTCCGTTGAGGAAGAAGCAGATGAAATAAACGAAGAATCATCGGATGATGAAAGTACAGCAGCACCGGTATTGCTGCATGACACTGTCCTGGTGCCTGTTAACCGCAAGTACATCGAGCAGCGGTTTACGTTCTACCGAACCGAAGTTGATACCAACCTCACCGATGCGGAGATCCTTAACCTGATCTACCGCAACAACCATAAGTATGCGGATAGATACAAGAGTTCACCGGTAGGGGTTGCTTTCAGGAATGATGGAACCAAAGGCACAGGCTATCTTTATGACGGCCATAACCTTATCATTTTCGGACTCCAGGCACCCTACCAGCTTATGCTGGTAAAAGATGAAAACGAACTGGTGTGGATCAGGCCCGACAGTGAAGTGATCCTGAATGCCGATAACCGCTTTCATACCTATTAAAAACAACAGATGCAACTAACATTTTATAAATACCAGGGAACGGGAAACGATTTTGTGATGATTGACGACAGGGACCTAACCTTTCCTGTGGAGGATACGGCCCTGGTAGAACGGCTTTGCAACCGCAGGTTCGGGATAGGGGCTGACGGACTGATCTTGCTCCAGCCGCATGATGCAACAGCGTATTACATGAAATATTATAACAGCGATGGCCGGGAAAGTTCGATGTGTGGAAATGGCGGACGCTGCCTTGCTGCATTTGCACTTCACCAGCATGTGGTGGACGCTGCCCATACATTTATGGCAGTTGACGGTTTGCACGATGTTACTTATGAAGGAGACCAAAGAAAAGGTTTATGGGTGAAGCTTAAAATGAAGGATGTTGACCTGGTGGAGCAACGCCAGGACCATGCTTATGTTTTAAATACCGGTTCGCCTCACTTTGTGCAGTTTACAAATGATGCATTAACGGATTACGGGGTGGTGCAAGAGGCTAAGAAGATCAGGTATAATAATGAGTTTACCGAACAGGGCATCAATGTTAATTTTATAAACCTGCTCGGCCTGCACCATATTGCGATCCGTACGTATGAACGCGGGGTGGAAGATGAAACCTTAAGTTGCGGAACAGGTGTTACTGCTGCTGCCATCAGCACGGTGCTGATGAATAAGCTGCCGGAAGGCACGCATACCATTGACGTGAACAGTGCAGGTGGCCGGTTAAAAGTAGCACTTACTTATGATGCCTCTACCCAAGGCTTTTCCAATATCTGGCTGCAGGGCCCGGCCACATTTGTTTTTAAAGGCAGTGTGGAAATTTAGCGGATAACTATCACCCCGTTTTTTCTTAAATAAATTACAACAATGGCTTACCTTAGCGCAATTAAATTAGGGTAAAAGTTGATTGTTGTAAACACCATGCCATTCGATTTGGTTTATACGCTTATAAACCATCCGTATCTGGGATTTGTGCTTGAACCTCACGTGGTTCAGGTAAATTCCCTGGGCAATTTTACGCTTACCCATCAACGCATTTTCAGCCGCACATCAGGGTATTTTTCAAAAAAAATAAGTGAAACAGACATGGAGCTCATCACGATCCTGGATGAGCTGGATGACGATTTCCTGTTTAAAAAATTTTATACCACCGGGAAAAAGAAGATCCGAACGGCCGAGTTCTTTGAGAAACATTGCAGCCCTGAACTGTTCAATGAGGAGATCCGTCCGTATATTGAAGAGCGCTTACTAAAAGTGCTGAACCGTTTGCGCGGTAAAGTGGTTTATAAAATGGGAAATGACAATAACCCCACCTCGCAAAAAATAGAAGTAAGCGATGAAAAAGCGTCTGTTTTGTTTCATTTCAGGCGTGATGCAGAAGGTACCCGTTATTTTCCTACTATAAAATACAAAGGCGAGCGCATTGAGTTTATGTTCAAGAACGCGGCCATTATCAGCATGCAGCCTGCATGGATGCTGCTGAATAACCAGTTGTTTAATTTTGTAAAAGATGTAGATGGTAAAAAGCTTCAGCCATTTTTAAACAAACGTTTCATACAGATCGCAAAAACGGCCGAGGAAACTTACTTCACCAAGTTTGTTACCCATCTTGTAGAAAAATATGATGTGTATGCAGAAGGGTTCACGATACAAACGAAGCCTGTTGAAGGCCGGGCCGTATTAAGTGTAGTTCCCTACCAGGGAGAACAGATCACCCTGAAACTTGCTTTTGTATACGGTAAGGTAAGCTTCGATTATGGCACGCAAAACCAGGTTTCGGCCACCGTTCAGAAGCATGGTAATGATTACACATTTGTGCGTTTCAGGCGTGATATAGAATGGGAGGACCAGCAGAAAGAATGCATAGAAAAACTTGATCTTAAGTTGTTGCAGGCTCCTTTTTTCGGGCTGAAAAATGCACCGCCACAATCTGCGGGTAAAGAACTGATACCTGTGGAAACCACCAACCGGTACGAGTTCCTGGAATGGCTGAACGAACATAATGAAACGCTAAAAAAACACCAGATCGATATTGACCAGGCACAGGAATTCAATAAATATTTTATAGGCCACCGCGAAATAAAATTAGAGGTGAACGAACGCAGCGACTGGTTTGATGTGAAAGCCACCGTGAAGTTCGGGCAATACGAATTCTCGTTCATGGCATTGAAGGAGTATATTTTGAAAGGCAAACGCGAGTTCATTTTACCGAACGGACTCATTGCCATCATTCCGCCCGAGTGGTTTGGGAACCTTGCAGGGATGCTGGAGTTCAGCACTTCACCCGATGAGATCCTGATCGAAAAATACCATGTGGGCTTAATAGAAGAATTGAGCCATGGCGGAAAATACCTGAGCTTAAGTGATAAGCTGGAGAAAATAAAAAACTACGGGCAGGTGAAATCCAAACCCATGCCGGTTGCTTTCGAAGGAGAGCTTCGTCCTTACCAGAAAGCCGGTTATGATTGGTTCTACTTTTTAAAAGAGAATGGTTTCGGTGGTTGCCTTGCCGATGATATGGGGCTTGGAAAAACGATCCAGACACTGGCCATGTTGCAGAATGAAAAAGAAGCGTATGTGCAGGCAAAAACGGCTTTACCAAATGCCACAGAAACAACCCTGGCAGTGAAACCACAGCTTGACTTGTTTGATCATGCAGCTGTTGGATCACCTGCTGTCCCTCTAGTTTCAGGTGGTAATGTACAGGTAGCCCCGGCCCATGAACAGCAACCAATTTATATCAAAACATCATTAATTGTTGTGCCGAATTCGTTGGTATACAACTGGTATAATGAAGCACGGAAGTTCACACCTCATTTAAAGGTGCTGATCTATACCGGGATCAACCGCGAAAAGAATCCGCAATTATTTATTCAATACGACCTGATCATTACCACATACGGAACCGTGCGTGTTGATGTGGATCTGATCAAACAGTTCCGGTTCAATTATATCATACTTGACGAAAGCCAGTCGATAAAAAACCCGCAGTCGCTTGCCGCACGTGCCGTTAAGCAATTACGTTCTGCACAAAAGCTGGTGCTTACCGGAACGCCTATAGAGAACAGTGTGCAGGAACTGTGGAGCCAGCTTGCCTTTATAAACCCTGGCCTGGTGGGCAGCCTGCAGCACTTTACCGAACGTTTTGTAACTCCGATAGAACGGGGAAAAGATGTAAACAGGCTCAGGCAGCTTAAGGCCATTATTAAACCCTTTGTATTACGCAGAA